>CAZIYS010000004.1:0-88934 GCA_964543535.1 uncultured Gammaproteobacteria bacterium
TATTACAAGTTTTTTGAGAAACAGAAACTGTCACCGATGTACCCGACTTTAACATAATATTGAAATTATTATTATAATTTGCTATTTTTATAACACCTATGTTGACACAAAATGATCTTCAGGCGATTGGAAAAATTATCGACAATAAATTTGATTCGAGATTACCATTGATAGAAAATAAATTAGGTTTACTGGAAACAAAATTAACTAAAAAGATTGATAGATTAGATAAAAGTATGAATAGGAAGTTGGACGTTGTGATTAGTTATTTTGAACACCGTGACGTTGATCTGGAAAAACGAGTTGACCGTATTGAAACTCATCTCAGCCTTGCGCCTTTAAATTCTTGATTCTGACTTAATAATACGAATGCCAAATTTTGAAGATTACATCTTAGAGGTGGCAATGCTGACTATTGATATATCACCTAAATTATATTGTCATGTAGGTCTGTGAACACTATTCTGTGGGATATAAGCGACTGACAGGTAAATAAAAATGAAGTAACCTTTTTTTATGAATTTTCAAATAAAGCTTTATGAAACTAATAAAAGAAAAGTTGTTGATGACTTTATTATTAGTTTAACTGATAAAACAATTTCTAAAATATTATGGCTATTTAACCTTTTGGAAAAATACGGGCCAAATATTGGAATGCCGTATGTCAGAAAGATCGCTATTAATTTATTTGAATTAAGAATCAGAAAACAGGAATCGATCAGGTTTTTCTTTACTCTCAAAAGCAATACTATCATTATTCTTCACGGATTTAAGAAAAAGAAAATGAAAATTCCAATCAAAGAAATAGAAATTGCCAAAAATCGTTTGACAAAATATAACGTATAGGTTATATTTACATCATATGAGTAACTATAGAGATCTTAAAAAACGTTTATTAAAAAACAAAGGAATAAAGAAAGAATATGACAGGTTAAAACCGGAGTATGAACTATTGGATAAAATTATTTCTCTCCGTCTTAGACAGAAGATGACCCAAAAACAATTGGCAGAAAGACTAGATACCAAACAATCAGCTATATCAAGATTAGAAAAAGGCATGATCAATCCTACTGTAGATTTTTTAAATAAACTTGCTTCTGCTTTTGGAAAAAAATTGACAGTTGAATTTAAATAATAAAGAAGTCAAATTTATTTGTACAAAGCTATTCTATTTATATGTTCTTGTCCCCAATCAATCTTTGCAGGTTCCTTGCACATACTACATCTTGCTCTTAATCCATTTTTACCAGAACTAGGTATTGTTACTATTCCCATCAAAGATGGACATAGACTAAATCTTAATCTTCTTCGATGTCTCTCAATACCAATAGGTGATCCAACAGGATATTCAAAAGCTGCTGTCGCTTTTTCTACCCCTGCCATATAACCTGTCATACAAAGTGATTATATCAAAATATTTTATTCTTTGTAGATTATCCTTCGGTATCTGATGATATTCAAGAGAAATTAACTTAGGACAAGTCCTTCGATTTTACTCAGGACAAATATTCTACAAAAGGAGGCTAAATTTAAAGAAATTATAAATCATAAATAACCTTTCAACTAAGTTCAGGGCAGGCAAATGACAAATGAATTTTAAATTTTGAATATTTTAATAATGGTAAATGGTGCCATGAGAAGCAAGGAGGCGTTGATTTTTGAGTCTTTGATTTCTCATAATCCTTACTTCATTATGCGATACGAATCCTCCGGTTTTAGGCGAAAGTTTTTTAGCCGGTGGTCTTTCCAAAAGTGTTTGGGAATGAGCAGCACAGTGCAGCAAAATCATAAGCTGGTGATAATTAATTCCATGTCTTAATAGCTCTCTTTTTAATTGATTAGCTTTTTTTTCTTTAGCGATCTCTTCTCTGGTAGTTGAAAAAGCAAATCCCTCCTTTTTTCTAGGGCGGTAACCAGTCTCATAAAAAGTAAATCCACCAGTAGTAGTTTTTCTCCGCCGAACCGTACTCCAGGAAGGTTTAACCGGCAAATCTAAAAGCACTTCCGCTCCCCTTTTAAGATGGGGAAAATCTGAAGGATCAACTCCTTTTACTTTGGAAATAGGAAGAGGTTGAAGAACACTTGAGAAAGTAATTCCATAAAAAACTCTTGAAGTTCTGGGATAAGGTAATATTAAAGATCCAGCGCGATTACGTCGATGTCTTGTTGTACCGAAAATTTCCGCCTGACCAATCATTCTTTCCATATTGGTCACCTTCGAGTCATATTTTATCACTTTTCCATCATTTTTTATTCACAACTAAAAAATCCAGCTTTAAACAACCGGATAAGGTTGTACTGCAGCGAAGATTAATAAGAAGTTTGTTCATCGGAAATAAATCTTGAAGGAGTTGAATAGCCCTGAGAACCAAAGATAAATCTTTTCTTCGTATTAGTAATATAAAGTTTCTTTTTCGCTCTGGTAATGCCCACGTAAAAAAGCCGTCGCTCTTCCTCAAGTTGAAATTGATCGTCAATTGACCGCGAATGCGGGAGCAACCCCTCCTCCACTCCAACAATAAAAACATGATCAAATTCCAGCCCCTTGGCCTGGTGGAGGGTCATCAAAACCAACCGGCGGCTGTCGTCTCTTATCTTTTTTTCGTGCTCCGAATATTCGGACTCGACCAGGGCTACCTGTTCCAAAAAATCCATCAGCTTGGGAAAACTCAAGGCCACTGATTTCAACTCTTTAATATTTTCCAATCGACTGAAATCATCTACATCCTCAACGTCGTATAATTTTAAATAGTCAACGTTTTGAAAAAGTTTTTCAATGATTTCATCGGTTGAATAAGTGTCTAATTTATCTTTTGTTTCCTCATAAAGTTTTTTAAACTTTTCAAAACGATTCTTACCGAGTTTTTTGATTCTTTCTAATGAAACAGACTCATTGGGATTGATTAATAGTTTTAAGTAAGCCAAAACATCTTTAATTTCTTTTCTTTCATAAAACCGCGTCCCTCCTACCAAAATATAAGGAATCCCGAAGTGGAGAAAGACTTCTTCTAGGACTCGCGACTGGGCATTGGTCCGGTAAAGAATGGCAAAAGTCGGCGGTTCAATAACGTTACTGCCGTTATTCAAACGAGTAATTTCTTCTGCAGTATAAACTGCTTCTGCCTGTTCGTTATCCGCCTGATAAAAAACGACATCTTCACCTTGTTTATTATCAGTAAAAAGATGAAGAATCGGATGAGTCGAGTTTTTGGAAATGACGCTATAGGCAAAGTCTAAGATTTTTTGGGTTGACCGGTAGTTCTCTTCCAAATAAAAAGTCTTTGTTCCTTTAAAATCTTTTTCAAACTTTTCCAGATTAGTAATATCAGCTCCTCTCCAAGAATAGATACTTTGGGAAAAATCACCGACGACAGTAATATTTTTTGATTTTTCGGCTAATAATTTGGTTAATAGATACTGAACATAATTAGTATCCTGAAATTCATCAACGAGAAAATATTTATATTTATTATGGTAATAATCCAAGACGTCGTCGCTTTTTTGCAGTAGATAAACGGTTTTTATAAGCAGGTCATCAAAATCAACCCCTTTATTTTTTTCTAATTTTTTTTGATAGTGAAAGTAAACATCGGCGACCAGTGCCGACTGATGAAACTTAAAATTTTCTAAAAAACTTTCCGGAGTAATTAGTTGGTTTTTTGCTAAAGAAATATAGTATAAAAAATAGCCGGGAGTTTTTTTTTCCAGTTTTTTTTCCGAAATTATCTGTTTAATCAACGATTTTTGATCATCGTCATCATAGATGATAAAATTTTTGTCTAAACCAGCCGACTCCCAAAAGCGGCGCAGGACGCGAACGCAAAAAGAATGATAAGTACCCACAAAACCTAAGTTAATCAGACCACCAAGCTGGTAATTAATCCTCCCTTTCATCTCCTCCGCCGCTTTATTGGTAAAAGTCATCATGACAATTGACAAGGGATTAATATTTTTTTCTTTGATCAGATAGATGACTTTAGCGACTAACACCCGTGTTTTGCCAGATCCGGCGCCTGCTAAAATCACCGATGATCCGCTATAATTAGTGACCGACTCTTTTTGTTTTGTATTTAAATGTCTAAGAATATCAGAGCCCATAAAGTATAATTATAAATTATTTATGTCTATTAAAACAAAGCTCGTCATATTTTTTAGTGTCATCTTGGCTGGATTAATTTTTTTGATCTATCCATACTATAATTTTGTCACCAAAACCCTCAAAGTCTCCCTTCTTAAAACTTTATTTTCCATTGACGGCATCAAAACTTATAATAATCATGTTAATATTCTTTTTCTTGGCATTGCCGGAGAAGGTCGCGACGGGCCAAATCTTTCCGACACGATTGTCGTTGTCAGCTATGATCTAAAGACCAATCATCTAACGACTATTTCTATCCCCCGTGATGTTTGGAGTGAAACCTTGCATGACAAAATCAACTCTGCCTATGCTTATGGCGAGGCCAAGAAAAAAGGAGCTGGCTTCATTTTAGCGAAAGCTGAAGTCGAAACCATTATCAGTCAACCGATTCATTATGCGGCTGCCATTGATTTTGACCAGTTTGAAGAGTTAATTAACTTTCTTGATGGAGTCGATGTTAATGTAGAAAATTCATTTGTTGATAAAGAATTTCCTATTGCTGGACAAGAAAATGATCTTTGTGATAATGATCCGGAATATAAATGCCGTTATGAAACCATCTCTTTTACCAAAGGCTTGACTCATATGAGTGGTAAAATCGCTCTAAAATTTGTCCGCTCCCGTAATTCTCAAGATTCAGAAGGGACTGATTTTTCCCGGGAAAAAAGACAACAAAAAGTTATCGAGGCGATTAAAAATAAATTGATTGCTTTTGTCAAAAAACCTAATTTAGATAATTACAAAAAACTCTATGACTTGAGCGATAAATTAGTCAAAAGAGACATTAATAATCAACAGATAGCGATTATTTTAAAGAATATTATTCTAAAGGGAAATCTTAAACAAGAAAAAATCGTTCTTTCTGAAGACTTTTTTGTCAACCCGGAAACTAATCTGGAAAAATACGACGGGCTTTGGGTTTTGATCCCAAAAAATAACAATATTAAACTCGTTCAAGATTATATTAACTGTCGACTCAACCAAAAGACTGACTGTGAGAAATTAAAAGAAAAAGGAAAAAAAGATCGTTGAGATAGCCACTCCAATAATGAGAAGACCTTTTTCAATACTGCCTGTCTCCGGAAGAGTCTGTGGTTTGCTGTTAGTAATCCCTTGAGAAGGCAAAGTATTGGTCGGATTAATGGTTGGTGTTAAACTAAACGTTTTTGCCAAAATAATCTCGGTTGGTGATGGTGACATTGGTGCATTTGTAGGGGATGGGGTTGGGGTTGTTGGCGATGGTGATAAAACCACGGTTGGCGATGGTAATAAAGTAACTCTTGGTTTGAAAGTTGGTGTTCTTGTAACTACAATAGTGGGACTAACTAACGCTTCTTTACGTAAGGAACTATTTTGCTTTATTAAGATTAAAACAAAAATTACGACCATAATCGTCAATAAAGAAATAATCAAAAAAACTAATTTAGAATAATTAACCGATCCTTTATTTTTTTTAGTTAAAAAGCCAGGCAGACGAGTGTAATTAACGACTTCATTTGATTTACCAATATCTTTAAAGTCCGGGATAGACGGCGCCTTTTCTTTAGTCTTTTCTTTTTTTAAAACATAGATCTGATAAGCAACTACTAAAATCGTGACAAAAAAAGCTAAAAGACTAACCTTATTGATGTAAGATAGTAAATTAAATATATCCATAGAATCATTTTAACGAAAATTTATTTCAGAAAGCAAGAAGAATTCCTCCACCAATAATAATTAACGCCAGACTGCTAAAAATTGTTCCAAAAAAATTACTACCGCTGACCGGTGGGGTCGTGACAATATTCAAAGGCTCGGTAGGAATAGGGGTGGTAGTAAAAATAATCGTCGGCTCACCGGTCGCTGTTCCCAGTACTCTTCCTTCATTACCTTGTTGAGCAATAATTGTAAACTTTCTTTGAATTGTCAATGATTTCCCCTCTTTGTCTTTTGTTTTTAACACAATCGTATGTAGTCCCAGCTCCAAATCTTCCGGAAGAAGATAACTCCAATTACCATTATTATCACTGGTTACTTTAGCCGAATAAGTTTTTTTAGAATTAACCGTAATCTCCATTATCGTTTTTGGCAATCCAACTCCTTTAATCAAAGGAATTTTTCCAGGAATTAAAGCTCCTTCTTTTGGATAGATAATATCTATTTGATCATTGGTCAAATTTGTTAAATTTGTTGAGGCTGACAAAATATTATCTTCTTCAGCAAAAGAAAAGTTTTTGTCTTTTATAAAAACAGTTGTTTGTGGTAAAGGAGAAATTTTTGATTTGACTGTGGTAATAGTTGATACTTCACCTTCACTTGTTATAACCTCGATAATAATTTTGTCTTTATCAGATATGGTTAGGATACTTCGACTATCTTTATTATATATCTGGCCTAAAGGAATAAGCCAACTACCATCACCCTCTGATTTTATTTGGGTTAAAAGCGGATAACCACCTTTAACACTTAAAAGAATATAAGAATTAATTAATGGATCAACAGAATTAGACTGTAGAACTTTACCAAAAGCCGGACTAATATTCTGTAAGCTATTGAGGTTACTTTGGGGAGTAATAAAACTAAAAGAATTACCATCTGGTTGAACAATAATTTGATTATTGTCACTAACCATCTTAAAAAAATATTTTTTGCCTGGTGCCAATTCTTTTAATGTTGCTAAATGTATTTTATATTTACCCTTTTTTTGACCTATATTATTAAGATCTTTTTCATCTAAGACGATTTTGTTCTCATTTCCTGCCTTTTCTCCATAGGCAACCCAACCGATTTCTGCTTGGTCTGTCTGCCAGAAAATACTAGTCTGACTCAATGACAGGTTGACTATTTCAACTCTTTTTGCCACTTTTAGCAACGCTTTAGAAGAACCAGCTAATCCTAAAAAAAATCTTGAAAAAATAACTATAATAAAAATAACTAATAAAAAACCAATAATTGTTGGTGGTTTTATTTTTTGTTTCAAATAAAGTTCGGAATATATCATAATTACTCTGTTCTATTTTTTAATGTTTCCAAAAGATCTTCACTTATTTTATATTGATAGACTTGAGGTAAACTAATTTTTGATTTTATTTTATCTTCAGTTGACGCATGATAAATATCAGCAATCAACCAAGTAACTACCGTTAAGAAAACTCCGATTGATAATAACAATATTTCTTTTTTATTCATAAATAAAATCCATCAATGGTTAAGGCGACTTTAAGATCACCGGAACCGCTTGATTCGCGATCTCGATTAATTACTAAACTCTCAATCACCTTCAAGCGTCGTTGAAATAATAGATCAGTTATAAACTGTCTTAAGTTGTCAAAATTAGTGGTTACCTCCATTATTAATCTAACATCCTGTAATTCTTTATTAGTCGAAGAGAGATTAATGTCAACAATACTGGCTTTATTAATAGTCAACGAATTTTTATCAGCCGTTTTTTTAATATCTTCAATAATTTTGTTTACCTCCGGATGTTCTGAAATTGATTGACTAAGTAAAGGCAAATTATCTCTATTTTCTTCTATCTGTATCTGAATTGAGGTAATATTACTAATTTTCTCTTCATAAACTCTATCAACTTTTTTTAAATCTACCTCTTCTTTTTTTAAAGAAAAAGCCGTTGTTAATGAAGGCTTTATCGCAAAGGTAATAAAGACGGAAAAAATAATAAGAAAAAAGATTACAGAAATATAATTACCAGTCTTTTTTACAAAAATAGATTTTGATATATTGCTTAAGTCCATGATTTTTTAAGTATTGGTAAACTTATCTAAAAACAAAACAAAATTGTAACCGGTTTCCGTTTTATTTACATTCTGAAACGTTATTCCTTTAAACTTATTATCTTTTTTTAAAAAGAGATAAAAAGCTTGAAGATGTTTTGCATCATTGGCATCACCGGCAACTTTTATTGACTCGCTTTTTATCTCCATATTTGTCAAAGTAATTGTTTCCGGAAAAGAAGCAATAAAATAGTCAAGCATAGTGCTAAAGTTTTTTTGCTTGGCAATGGTCTTTTCAATGATGGAAGTTTTTTTATCAATCTTAGCCGCTTCATTAAGAAGCGGTAAAACTATTTGAATGATTTCCTTCTTTTGATCAACTCCCTCTTTAAGATCAATAATACTTTGATCGATCTGAAACCGATAAAAAAATACCCCAATGACCACCAATTGAGTAATAACAATAATATAACGTAAATAATTTAGACCAAAAAAAGTCAACTTGTCCAATAAAGAGGTTTCTTTTTTTTCCAGTAAATTTATTTTGTATTTCATTTCTTTTTTGATAATTTTTTACTGACTCTTGATTTTAATCTAATGGCTTTATTTTTATGAATTACTTTATGTTTAACAGCTTTGTCAATCTGAGAATAAAATAAGCTAATTAATTTTTTTACATCACTACCTCCTCTTTTAATCTTTTTTAAAGTCCCTTGATAGGCTTTAATATAAAGACTATTCACTATAGTTCTTTTTTTATCTTTACGAACTTTTTTTATAGCTGATTTGATTATTGGCATTGTATTCTTAAGCACCTCCTTACAAAATATTAAATATCAAATATCAAATATCAAAAATATATACTTGATATTGTTTTTTATAATTCGTATTCCTTCGTAAAGTATTTATCTCCATTATTTCCTTTGAAAACAAGTTCTACTTTTATTTTGTCCTTAATATTATGATAAACACAAGTTCCTGATGAACAAGTGCCTAAAGTAATTTTTTTCTCAAAATCATTTCCTGTTATTTCCGCCGTACTGTTAACACCTTGCAATCCACCCTCTACGGTTTCATAAGATAGTATGTATTCTAAACTGTTAGTGTTTTTTGGCATATTCTTTATTGAAAGCATGACCTCTTTTCTTCCCATTAATGGGGTTAAACTAATCTTAACCGAACTGTCAACGGTCGGGATAATTGCTTCGGAAGGAGCCACCTGTTCATTTTTATTATTATTGGTCGTTTTTCTTCCTATCAGTAACCAATAACCCGATAAAATAAATAATACTAAAAAAAATCCGCCTAAAATCATTGTTGTCTTATTTATTTTCATATTTCTTTATTAATTATTACGAGTTAACGAGTTATTTATTTAACTCGTTAAACCCGCTAAACTGATAAATATTTTAATAAGTAATTTCTTAATTGACTTATATTAATCCTCTTTTGCTTCATCGAATCTCTATCTCTCACCGTTACCGTTTCATCTTCTATCGTCTGATAATCTATTGTAACACAAAATGGCGTACCGATTTCATCCTGGCGTCGGTACATCTGACCAATATTTCCCGAGTCGTCAAATTCGCAAACATAGGTTTTTTTCAGATCGGAAACCAGATTAGAAGCTTTCTTTTTTAACTTCTCATCCTTTTGTAAAGGAAACACGGCCACCTTAACCGGTGATAAAGTCGGTTTTAATTTTAAAACCGTTCTTTTTCTGCCGTTAACTTCTTCTTCATGATAAGCGTTAATAAGAATTGTAATTAGCAATCGAGATAGACCAAAAGTTGGCTCTATCACATGGGGAATAAATTTTTCATTGGTTTTGGAATCACGATAGTTCAAATCAACTTTGGAATTTTTCATATGATTTTTCAGATCAAAATCAGTCCGGTAAGCCAGTCCCCACATTTCTTTCCAACCAAAAGGAAACTGATATTCAATGTCCATAGTTTTTTTGGAATAATGAGATCTCTCAAAATCTTCATGTTCACGCCAACGAATCTTTTTTTTTGACAAACCTAGTTCCAGCGCCCAATTCCACATTTCTTTTTTCCAGGTTTCAAAAGTTTTTTCCCAGTCCTCTGGTTTTATAAAATATTCAAGCTCCATCAGATCAAACTGAAGAGTCCGGAAAACTCCCTGGCCCAAAGTAATCTCGTTTCTGAAACAAATTCCCTGAGAGGCAATTCCAAAAGGCAGCTTCACTCTCATCGAATCTATTATATTTTTGAAGTTCATAAAGATTCCTTGAGCCAATTCTCCTCTTAGATACGCCTTTGCTTTGTTATCTTCAACCATGCCGATCTTTGTCTCAAATAGGAGATTAAACTTTCTGACATCAGTTAAATCTGCCGAACCACAATGAGGACATTTTAATTTATTAGTTTTAATTATTTCCGTTAATTTTTCTACTGGTAAGCCCTCAGCTTTAATATCTTTTAGCTTTGCTTCAATTAAATGATCAGCTCGAGTCCTATATTTACAGTTTTTGCAATCAACCAAAACATCGTTAAATCCAGTCACATGTCCCGATGCTTCCCAGACTTTGGGATTTAATATCACGGAAGAATCAACCATTACCATATCTTTTCTTTCTAAAACAAACTTTTTAAACCAAAGATCACGAAGATTATTCTTTAAAAGCACACCATAATGACCAAAGTCCCAGGTATTGGCCAACCCCCCGTAAATTTCCGAGGAAGGATAAAAAAACCCCCGTCTTTTTGCTAAAGCGATGATGTTGTCCATAAGTTGTCTGAATAATTATTATAAAAGCCCGGTGCCACTTATTTGACTCGGTAAGGTAATTTTTATCACTCAAAAGGTGAAAAAAATTACGCTTACCTCGTCTGCTAAAAGCGAAGATATTAAATTTTTTACGGTTTTTTGTTTTCCGTTAAAAAATTTCAATATCAAGCTTTTAAAATCAACATTAACATTATAACGGAAGCGAGGGAATTTTTTCATTAATAATTTCCTCAATAAAAAATTTTAATTCATTGAAGTTTTTTGCCTGATGAAGATAACCTAAAAGGCTCATCAGTTTATTCAAATAATATAATAGCCCTAACCTATCCTTTCCGGCCGGAAGAGATAGGTTAATGAGAAATCTTTTAGTAAGATTGTAAACGCGTTCTTCTTTTTGATTTTCCGGAAGCAGCCGGTCAAGAACAAATAAAAATAAATATAGCTGCTTAACTTTATCTTCGTCTTTTTTAAGTTCGGAAAAGCCGGATATTAGCTGGCTTTCCTGAAGATAAAACCGGTCATTTTTATGACTGATTAAAACATTAATTAAATTACCGGTCTGAAGATGGGGCGAGCGCCGGCTGGTAATCTTTTTTACTCCTTTGGCAAAAACCGTCAGCCTACCCAAATTTTCTGTAAAAAAACTAATCAAAACATCCTTATTTAAAAGATCTTTTTTTCTCAAAACAATTGCTTCTGTTTTTAAGCTTCTAATCATATAGCTATTTTGCTTTGATTTCTTTATCCGTCTCCAAAACTCCATCAAATAAAGATTTGTTATTAAACTCTACTTTCCATTTCTGATCAGTCACACCAGGTTGTTTTTGGATTAGTAACGAATAGTTATTTGTAGAAATACTTGACGGCAAGGTATATTTGACAATTACCGTCCCTTGTCCTTTGGGCACTATTTCCAAAAATCCCTCAAAGACCGTTTTTCCTAATTCATCATATGTTTGGACTTTTTTAGTTGATCCTTTAAAACTAACTAACTTTGAACCTTGAGGAATATAAACTCTAATCCAATTACGAAGAGTGGCATTTAAACACAGACCACCGCGCTCTAAATTACAATCTGAGGCGGGATAAGGATTACGGAAATTGACCGTTACTTCCCTATTTTTTCCGTTTGTCTTTGAATCTATTTTTTCGCTAACAAACATATTAGACTTGGCTCCAGCAAAATTAACATTATTAATATGAAGATAGTCTCTTTCATAATCTCTGATCTTGCCGGCAAAATTCATTTGTTCCAAAGATTGTTGAGCTTCTGAATCAACAAAATTAACTAAAATATGTTTTTCCTTTAGATTATTAAACATTGTTTCCATCAAAGTTCCCCAGTATTTTGACGGTGAAAAACCAATTGCGTTATAAAACAATCGATACATTAAGTCCCCCAAAATTCCTTTTCTATTTTCTCTAAAATGGCCAACTGGTCTGTCAACTAAATCAAAAAGGGTATAAATGACCTGTGGACAGTCACATCTTTGATCTATCTTGGCACTAAATTTGATTCCATTAACGTCAACGTCCCCGAATATCGTCAACATATCAACCAAAATTTTTGAATCGAGGGCAATGATACCATCATACTCAACTCTGGCACCGCTTTTTTTGTAAAGACCTTCAAACAACCTGATCGATTGAACAAAGTCCGGGGACAGATTACTGTCACGGATATAAAATTGGCTCACACCCTTGTGATAGGTAATAATTTCCGGTGGGGCGGCCGGATGATCAGTAATCGAATTATCCAAAGAATAGATGTCATCAGACCGGTAAATTGTCATCTTGCCATTTCTTACTTTAAAAATCGCATAAAAAGTCAAAAATCCACCGGTGGCTCTTCTTTCTTTATCATTTTGATACAAAATTAAATAAGTTTTTTCTTCTTTACTGCCAAGGATTTCCGGCAATTTTTTTATTAATGGTTTAGCATTGACAAAAAGTTCGGTCATTCCCTCAAACTGATCTTTAAGATTAATAATCGTATTTCTAAGCATTAATTTACCAATCTTTTTTGGATAACGATTAGGATTTATTTTGGCAATACTTTTGCCAGCTTGATCAATGTCTGAAGCAATCGGATCAACTTTTTTAACCATCTTATCTAAAGTTAAAACAGCGGTTTGAAACCTGTCTTCGGCTGATTTTTCGGCAAATGACTTCTCTCCTTTTTTAAAACCAATTAAATCCGCGTATGGCTCAATCGTCGTTACCGTTTCTTTAGCCGCATTAATTAAATAATGTCCAGCCGTTAAACCATTCTTCAGATCAGAGACATAGGGAATAAAAGAAGCCCAATAAATTGATTTGGATGCTTTCTCAAGATTTTGATATTTATTGGAAAAATCATCTAATCTAGTCTTCAAAAGCTCAATATCGTTTTTGGCAAAAATAGATTTTAGTTCTTTTGCTGATGCCATGACAATATTTGCTTTTGCTTTGATATTGACAATCGGCCTGTAAACAAAAAAGTAGCCAAAAACTAATAATATGACTAAGAAAATTAAACCGTTTTTATTTTTTTTACTTCTCATTTTCTGATTATAACTTGTAATCTTTATATTTGATATTTGATTTTTAATATTTAATATTTTTATACCGCACCTTTCCCACTTACCATTACAATTGGTGTTAAAAAAATAATTTTCAAATCATTCCATAAAGACATATGTTTGACATAATCAGCATCAATCATAATTCTTTTATCAAAGTTTATTTCTGATCGGCCGGTTACCTGCCAAAGACCGGTAATTCCCGGCTTAACGGAAAGAACCTGATTAACTAATTTTTTAGTATGGGGATACTTGCTTAACTGATTTTCTAATTCATCAGGATAATAAGCTCTTGGCCCCACTAAACTCATCTCGTCTTTAATCACATTTATCAGTTGAGGAATTTCATCAATTGAGTGACGTCTGATAAATTTTCCTATATTAGTCACCCGAGGATCTTTTTTTAATTTATAACTACTTTTTTTATACTCATCAAGTAGTTTTTTAAAACGAGGATCTGTCCGAAGTAAATAATGAGCATTAATCATCATTGATCTAAATTTATACATTTTGAATTTTTTCCCTTTTGCACCAATTCTTTCCGGAACATCAGCTAAAACCGGACCTTTAGAATCAATTTTAATTAAGAATGATATTAATAAAGCCAAAGGAGAAAAAAATATTAATAAGATAATGGCGCTAACAATATCAACGATTCTTTTTAAACCTTTTTGATATTTCGCACCCATTAGAAGTTTTTGCATAAAATTAAGTAAAATTTTCGTGTTCAGTACCAGAAAAACTTTCAACAATTTTTTTAACCTTGCCCATGGAAATTTTTTTCGTAATTAATATAACATCATGAGTATTAATAATGATATGCTCATCTAAATCCACACTAACGATCATTTTATTATCATCGTAGTTATAGATTAAAGAGTCATGAACATTATCCAGATAAACCTTTCCTCTAATGACATTTTCATAAGTATCTAACTGTAATGCTTCCTTTAATGCCTCCCAACTGCCAACATCACTCCAACCAATATCTTCAACTATGACGCTGGCATCTTTCTTATCTAAATTCTCCAAAATAGCGTTATCGAAATTAATGCTTTCTACTTGACCATAAGTTTTTTTTAAAAATGACTGATAATTGCTTTTTCCGTAGTTTTTTAATATTGCTTCGGTATTCTTATAAATATTTGGGGCCAGTCTTTCAAAATATTGGTAAATAAAACTAGGAGTAGTGACAAAATAGCCCAAATTCCAGCCATACTTATCTGATTGGAAAAATTTTTTCGCGGTTACTTCATCTGGTTTATACTTTAATCCTTCAAATTGATAGATATTTATATTCCCTTCAGTTTTTAATTTTTTTCCAATATGAATATATCCTAAATTTGTACTGGGAAATCGAGGTTTATTAGCAATAAAAACAATTTTATGAGGATTTTTTTTAACTTCCAAACCAGCTAATTTTAAAATTCTCTTAAATAAAGCTGCTTGCTTAACCAAATGATCACTCCAAAGGATAGCTACCGGTTCATCGGGATTTTTCCGCAAAAGAATGCCCATCGCTAAGGCAATTGCCGGAGCCACATCTTTTTTTTCCGGTTCAAAAAGAAAATTAGTTTCCGGAATTTTTGCCAGTTGTTTTTTAACGATATCTTTATAAAGAGAGTTAGTAGAAATATAGATATCAGAATACTTAAAATCAGGAACTAACCTTTCAACAGCCAGTTGTAAAGTTGATTTTTCTCCAACGATTTTCTCAAACTGTTTGGGAGATTTCCTTCGAGATAAAGGCCAAAGTCTTGTTCCTGTCCCGCCGGCAAAAATTATTGCTTTCATAAAATTTTTAGAAAATTATCAATAAACTTTTCCTTACTAAATCTTTCTATATTCTTCATCCCAAATTCTCTTATTTTATTCTTTAGATTGTACTTAATTTTGTTAAATCTTTCAATCGCTTTCCTTAAACTTCGTTCATTTTGATTGACAAAAAATATTCCTGTTTTTCCATCAATAACTGTCTCCAGCGCTCCTCCTTTTTTATAAGCAATTACCGGACAACCGAAAAACTGCGCTTCAAACGATACATAACCAAAATCCTCTTCTTGCGGCATAATCAAAGCTTGTGCGTTTGAATAAAAACTACCCAACTCAATATCTGATAGCTTAGACAAAAAAATAATTTTTTTTCCAGCTATTTTTTTTAACTTTTTTTCTTGACTCCCTTCTCCAACTATCACTAATACATCTTTTAGTTTATTAAAAACTTTGATCGCCAAATCAACTTTTTTATATAGCTCTAGTCTTGAAATAATTAAGAAATACTTTTTACTTTTGAATTGCACTTTTGACTTTTGACTTTTGACTTTTGACTTAATATTGTTCCAATATTCCTTATCAAATGGTGGATAAATGATTTCAGAGTCTCTTTTATAATATTGCAAACAACGTTTTTTAACTGTTTCTGAAATCGAAATAATTTTATCCGGTCTTTGAGCTGCTACATAATCCCATTTCTTGACAAGAGCTAAGTAACCACCAAGCAAATAATCAACTAACTGATTTTTTAAATAGTCCTTTTGATGCGACCAAAGATATCTTGTTGGCGTCAAAAGATAACAAAGATGCCTCGTCCCTGGTTTGGTAATAATCGACTTAGCAAATGAGGAAGTAACGGAAATAACAAGATCGTAATTAGAAAAATCAAATGATTCAAAAGCAAAAGGATAAAAAATAAAAGACAAAATTCTGCTTTTCTTTATAAAACTAGGGAACTTTTGCAGAAAAGAGGTTTTAATATTTAAATCTTTCGCCCACGAGGCAGTTTCTTGATCAAAGTATGAAGTATAAAAAATTGCATTAGGAAACATTTCATGAAGCGTCAAAAGTACTCTCTCTACTCCGCCCCACTTATCAATCCAGTCATAGGCGATGGCAATTTTATTCGATTGCATCATAGTCTTTATTATAACAATCTATTTGTGTTATATAATTTTGTTAATGAAATTAATATTGCTTGATGGTGGACCAGCATCGGGAAAAAATACTTTAGGAATTTTATTAGTCCAAGAGTTTAAAAAACAAAGTAATAAAAGTATATTATTGGACCTAGACACATATGTTGAGGAATTAAATCCTTCTTGGATTTGGGAAAATAAGAATAGAGAAGAAAAAGATCAACAAAAAGCTAGGGATAATTTTGCACAAGATATTAATAAATATCTTCAACAGGATTTTCTTGTCATTGTAATTGGTGAAAGATTTATAACAAAAGAGAATATTATCAGTTTCTTAAATAAACTAAAAATAACTTCTCCAATATGCCTTATTCATTTAAGTATTCCTTTTTCTTTAAGAATGAAGAGACTAGCTAAAAGAGGACCACATTCATTAATTGATCTTCAAAAAGATCAGAGAGATCGAGATTCAAATGTAAGATGGTATGGTTATATTTATGAAAATATTAACTCTCCAATCGAAGATACTAAAAATATAATGAAATTAATTCAAAATAATGAAGGACTTCTTAACACAACTCTATAATCACCACTTCGATGTATCGATATATAAACCACCCCACACCAGGTCTTGCGAGGTATTTAAATGTGTCATTCCCGCGCAGGCGGGAATCTAGACTAAAATCTCTATCTTAAAAATGTAATTAAAAGACTGGATCCTCTCCTACGAGGGGATGACAAATAAATTTTAGAGCTAAGCTGTAAGGAATTAAAGTTAATTAAACTGAAGAATCTTTCTTAGATAATAACCATGAAGAGATCGCAATAATCAAAACGATAATGGCAAAAAGGAATTGAAAACTAATCAACAAAAGAATAGTGGCGATTAATCCAAAAAGGGCCAGATATTTAAGAATCGTTTGTTTGTCAATTTCCATATAAAACTTCTTTATATATTTTAACAGTTTCATTAGTCATCTTTTCAAATGAATATTTTTTTAGAATATTTTCGTGATTAAAACTGGGTTTTTTTTCTATGAAACTTTTTATCTTAACAACAATATCATCAACATAGTTCGGATTAAAAGATAAATAACTGTTTCCTAATAACTCCTTAAAAACGTTAATATCAGAAGCAATAATTGGGCAATTAAAATAAGCTGCTTCAATCAAAGGTAACCCAAACCCTTCAGATAACGACGGATGGATTAGGGCAATCGCATTTTTATAGAAAAAAACCAAATCCTCTAAAGAAACATTGTTTACTAGAATTATTCTATTTGACCACTTCATTATATTAATATAATGAAGTATTCGTGCTGAAAAGAAATCATTCGGGCCCAAAAGAATAAGCTTGGAATTTGTTTTTACCTTGATAAATGACTCTATCAATTTTTCAACATTTTTGTGGGGATAAAAATTCCCAACGTATATAAAAAAATTATTATATTTTTTTCCCAGTTTTGTATTTTCTTTTGATTTTACAATTTGATTGTTTACTCCTTCATAAATTGGATGAATTTTTTTAGAGATTCTGGTTCCGTAAATACTTGTTAATTGATCTTTAACTGTTCGGGTTGGAGTAATAATTTTTATTGCCCCATTAATTTGGTAACGAAGAATGATTCTGAAAAATAAATGTTTAATGTTATAAATTATCTTATTTTTGGTGGAGGCTTTCCCGGTTTTAAATAACAAAGGAGTCGTATCGTGAATTGTAGTGATAAATTTTTTCCAATAAAAAATTGGGTAACTAAAATAAGTAAAATGCATTAAGTCTAAATTGTCATAATAAAGTTTTAATGCAAAACCGACCTGTTCTCCAAAAGTGTGCCAGCGGTAATTAACCATTCTTTTGACAATATTTTTATTTTTAAACGAAAGATTTTTATAATCGTCAGACATCAAATATATATAAAATAATTCGTCTTTAAGTTCTTTTTTTTCTAAATAATGAATAAGATTCTTTAAGTAAATCCCTATTCCCGTTTGAGAATATAATCTGGCATCGATTCCAATTTTTTTCATTTGGCAAGGTTTCTTTTAATAGAAATTAATAAATAAACCAATTGGTTAACTAACCAATTATGATCTTTAGCATAATGTTTTTGATAAAAAATTTTCATCGAATCATAGAAATAAAAACTGGTTTTTTTCCTAATCTTTGTGTCTTTTTTCTTTAAACCTGAAGAAGATTTTAAATGAAGCACTTTCCATAAGGGATAGTAAATTATTTTATAGCCTATTTTTTTTATTTGAAAAGCCATTTCTATATCTTCTCCGTAAGCAAAATAATCTTTATCAAAACCGCCAAATTTATCAATGATTTCTCGTTTAGTAAACAAGAAGGCGCCAGTGAGGACATCAATTTCATGAATCTCGTTTAAATTCAGATTAACTAAATGATAACCGCCAAATATTCTGTTTAATATTGGTATATTTTTAGAAATTTTCTCTAGTCCAGAAAAATAAGTAAAAGATCTCCAAAGAGTAGGAAATCCTCGGTGTGAAGCCGGGTCAATTTCTCCTGAAGGTAGAACTATTTTGACTGTTAATGCGCCAATATCCTTTTGCATTTCAATTAACTTAATTAGATCTCGAAAATCAATATCAGCAACAATGGCATCGGAATTAAGATATAAAATATATTTGCCTTTACTTTTCTCTACTCCAAAATTATTAGCCTTACCAAAACCAAGATTCTTTTTACTTAAGAAAACCTGAAGATTATTCCACTGTTTTTCTAAATCTAAAAACATATGAACGCTTCCATCATGAGAATTATTATCTACAACTATTATTTCATAATCTAAAGGATAGCGAATAAAGTTTTTTTTTAAAGAAAGAAGGCACTTTTTTGTTATTTCTTTAGTATTAAAAGAAACAATGATAATTGAGAGAGAGATCATAAATAAAAAAAATAAAATTATCGTTTAGGTGATTGTTTCATTCGTCTGGCTTTTCCTCCGGTTCCTACTTTTCTTGTTTCTTTTTTTCTTGGATCTCTTGTTAATAGTCCATTGGCTTTCAATAAAGGTCGATAAGCCTCTTTATCAACGATCTCAATCGTCCGAGCCAATCCATGAACCATCGATTCCAGTTGACCGGTTGTTCCTCCACCTGATACGATTATCGAAATCGCAAATCGATCTTGATTTTTAGTTAATGTTAAAGGAAGAGATAAAAAGTTTTTTTCATAAGATTTAAAGGCGCTTTTTTCTAAAGATTTTCCATTAATATAAATTTCCCCTGGTTTTATTTTCAGTTTATTGACTAAGACTTCCTCCCCTTTTTTGGGAAGATAAAGTCGGACACGCGCCACTGATTGTTTCCTACGCCCAACTGCTTCATAATAACTGATGTTTTTTGTTTTTTTAGCCATGATTTATATAATTTTTATAATTATTATAACGTTTATAACGATTATTTAACAAATTTGTTTTCAAAAGTGTGCTCCGAGTTTGGAAATACGTGAACTCGATTTAACCTATCGCTGCGAAGCTTATTTTTTGGTAACATTCCGGAAACCGCTCTTTTAATGATCTCTCGCGAATCTTTTTTTAATAGATCGCTAAAATTAATCTTTTTTAATCCACCCGGATAACCGGAATAGTTGGTATACTCTTTAGACTGAGCTTTTTTACCAGTGACTAAAACTTTTGAAGCATTAATAACTACTACATGATCACCCATATCAAGATTTTGAACATAATCCGGTTTATTTTTCCCTTGGACAAATTTGACAATTTGAGGAACCACTCGTCCCAAAACTTTGCCGGACACGTCAATCAAATGCCAGTTTCTATTAATCTGTTTTTCTTTAGTTGATTTTGTTGATTGAGTTAATCTATTCATAATTTTTTTTGTTTTATAATCGGATATACCCACTCAATACGCCCCATCTCTGCACCATCTGAATTTCTTTTTCCCAATTTAATAATCCTTATATAACCGCCATTTATCTTTCCTATAACCGGACCAATATCGTTATAAGCAATCGCAATCACTTCATTACTATCTAATTTTTGTTTTAAATAGTTAAGATTAGATTCGGTTTTCACCTTCATCTTCTCTATTAATTTCTCTATCACCGGCTTCATCGCTTTTGCTTTAACCAAAGTGGTTGTTAGTTTACCCTTTAAAAAGAAATTAACCGCTAGTTTTCTCACCAACGCTCTATTAGCATCATAGCCATCCCTAAATTTTATTTTTTTAACTCTATGCCTCATATTTGTACGGGCATTGCGCGCAATGCCCCTCCGTAAATTAACTCAATTCTATCTCCATTTTCTTTAATTCTTCTTCTATAAGCTCGATTGATTTTTTCCCAACCCCTTTCATTCCGGTTAATTTATCTTTTCCTGTTTTTACTAAATCAGCCACTGTTTCGATTTTTTCTCGAAGTAAAGCATTAATCACTCTTGAAGGCAGGTTTAATTCATCAATAATAATTTCAAATAGTTTTTTATCGATCGCTTCTTTTTTCTCATCAGCCTCACTGGTTTGCTTTTTTAGTTCCGGAGCATCTTTACCTGAAAGAAGATAATTAAAATATTCTGATAATAGTTGAGTCGCTTCTTTAATTGCTTCTGTTGGTTTGATGCTCCCATCAGTCTCGACTTCCAAAATTAATCGATCGGAGTTGCCTTTTCTCCCTACTCTGGCTTCCTCAACCTTGATATTAACTTTTTTTATCGGTGAGAAAAAAGCGTCAACTGGAATATATCCGGTCTTTTTTTCCTCTCGATCTTCAACAGCAGAGTAACCAACTCCGGCTTCAACAATTGCTTCAAAAGAAAGTTTAGCTTTATCATCAGTAATTTCGGCTATATATAAGTCTTCATTAACTGGTTTTACTTCACCTTCAATATCTTTAGCTAATATTTTTTTTGCTCCTTTTCCTTCAAAACTAACTTTATAAGGCCCGCCCTCTTTAACGTCAAATTTAAGTTGTTTTAAATTTAACATAATCTCTAAAACCGATTCTTTTACTCCTGTAATTACCGAAAAAAGATGGGGAGAATCATTAAATTTAATATTAGTGACCGCAACTCCTTTTAATGAAGAAAGAAGCGTTCTTCTTAAAGCATGACCCATACTTTGACCAAAACCTTGTGGTAGAGGTTCAATAACAAACTTTCCATAATTACTCTCTTCTGTCTTTTGGGTGAAAAAAATTGGACTAAGCATATTTTTTTATAAAATTTATAATTTTTATAACCGTTATATTATCTAGAATAATATTCAATGATTAATCTCAGATTTATTTGTTTTGCTATTATATCCTGAGTTGGTTCCATAATCAATTTTCCGGCAATCGCTTTTTTCTCCAACCAAGACGGTAAAATAATATCTTTATTATTTAAACTATTCTCAATATATGGAATCTTGGCTGTTTTATCATTAACAAAACCAATTTCTTCACCAACTCTTACCTGATAAGAAGGAATGTTAACTTTTTTTTTGTTAATAATAATATGTCCATGGGTGACTAATTGACGGGCCGATGCTCGAGTCGGAGCAAAACCCAAATGATAAATAATATTATCCAATCTTCTTTCCAGATATTGAGATAAATATAAAGCCGTATTACCTTTTTTTAAACTGGCTTTCTTAAAATATTTTTTTAATTGTTTTTCAGTAATTCCAAACATAAATCTTAATTTTTGTTTTTCTCTTAATTGCGTACTTCTTTCCGATACTTTTTTTCTTTTTCGCAGTCCGTGTTGACCTGGAGGAACATTAAGTTTTTTCAGTAACCGAGCATGAGATTTAGAACCAACGGTTTTTAATTCTAAATCCATCCCTTCTCGCCGAGAAATTCTATTTTTTGGACCTAAATAACGCATTTATATAATATTTATAATATTTATAATGATTATAACCGTTATACCCTTCTTATCTTTGGCGGTCTCACCCCATTGTGAGGAACCGGTGTAATATCAATAATTCGATTAATATCAACTTTTGATGCCTTAACCGCTCTTAAAGATGCCTCTCGTCCAGGACCAATTCCTTTGACAAAGACATCGGCAGTTTGAAATCCAAATTTCTCCCACGCTTTTTTTAAGGCAGTCTCGGTTGTCACGGTCGCCGCATAAGGAGTTGATTTCCTGGTTCCGGAAAATCCGTGCATTCCACAAGACCCGATTACAATCGGGTTACATTTTTCATCGGTAATTGTCACTATGGTATTGTTAAAGGTCGAGGTAATATAGATTTTACCTTTAATAACATTTTTTTTTGTTTGTTTTTTAATCATAGTAAAATTTACTTTACTTTGCTACTTTCTCTTTTACCGCTTCAGTGGTTTTATTTTGTTCTAATTTTGCCCACATCTCTTTCTTTAAGGCTCCAACTGTCTTTCTCTTTCCTCGTTTGGTTCGGGCGTTAGCTTTAGTTCTCTGACCATTGACCGGTAAACCTCTCACATGTCTAATCCCCCGATAACAGCCAATTTCTCTTAATCTTTTAATGTTTTCGTTAACTGCTTCTCGCAAATAACCCTCAACCTTATAATTTTTTTCAATCACTTCAATAATCTTTTTGAACTCTTCCTCGGTTATTTCTTTAACTTTTTTATGAGCCTCTATTCCCGTTTGAGATAAAATAGTTTTCACGTTACTCCAACCAATACCATATAAAATCGTCAAAGCATAATCAATTCTTTTTTCATCCGGTAAAGTGACTCCTAACAATCGTGCCATATTAATTATTATCCTTGTTTTTGTTTGTGTTTAACATTTGAACAAACAACATAAAGATTGCCTTTTCTTTTGACTATTTTACATTTGGGACAAATTTTTTTTACCGAGGACTGAATTTTCATGGTTATTTACGATAAATAATCCTTCCTCGATTCAGATCATAATGGGTTAATTCTATTTTAACCTTATCACCGGGAAGAATCTTAATATAGTTTTTTCTCATTTTCCCTGACAGATAACATAAAATCACCTTTTCCGAATTCAAAAGCTTTACTTTGAACAAGGTGTTGGGAAGATTTTCAACGACTTCTCCCTCGACCGTAATTACATCATCCTTCATAAAGTCTATATTTTAACATAAAACTATCTTATATTCATGTTAAAATTATCGGACCCTGACTGGTAACCACCACTGTATGCTCAAAGCAGGCGGACAGGCTCCGATCTTTAGTAATAATTGACCAATCATTCTTTTTATAAACAATCTTATCCGTTCCCATAGCATAGATGATTTCGATCGCAATCACTAAGCCTTTTTTTATCAATAGTGACTTATCAATCGGACGATCAACAAAACCAAAAACATAAGGGTCTTCATGTAGCTTTTTTCCAATTCCATGACCAGTCAATTCTTTTATGACAAAATATCCGTTATTGGTAATTTCTTTTTCAATTGCCGAGGAGATATGACCAAGACGATTACCTATTTTAGCCTCTTTTATAGCCTGATAAAGAGTTTGTTCTCCTATTTTTAAAAACTTGTTAATTTTTTCGTCTTTATTTTCTCCGACCACTTTGGTAATCGCGTAATCAGTGTGTAAGCCCTGATATAACATTCCTATATCCAACGTTAAAACATCTCCTTCTTTTAAAATACGATTACTTGGTTTGGTATGAACTATCTGTTCATTGATTGGTGAACAAATCGTCCATAAATAATCTGGAACGGTTTTAAAAGATGACTCTCCACCTTGTTTTTTTATTAACCCTTCAGCTCTACTGTCAATTTCTTTAGTGGTAACTCCTTTTTTAATTAAAGATAGTAATTCTTTAACAACCGATTTCAATTTTTTTCCCCCTTCAATCATGATCTTGATCTCCTGATCGGATTTTAAATTCACCATTTATGAATAATAAATTGTTCGATATGTTAACTCTAATTTGTCATAAAAATCTTTCAAAGAATAGTTGTTTTTAATTAAATAGTCGGCATAAGCAATCGTTGGACCCATATTAATCCCAACTATTTCATTAATATCTCTTTCTTCGCCATAATGATCAGATTTATTATTCCTTTTTGAAATTCTTTTATAGCGAAGGTTTTTATCGGTATAAAGACAAATAATCACTAATTTAACTTTTGGAAACTCTTTTTTTAAATACAGATATTCTTCCCAAGAACGCATTCCTTCGATGATAATTATTGAATTATTTTTTAAAGCTTGTTTAATCTTTTCAATATTCAAAATTGCCAGCGCCTCTTTTCCGTATTTTTTTCTTATTTCTTCCCTGACTTTTTTGTGTATTTGTTCATTATGGGATAAATTTTTTTGATTGATATAATCGTTAATAGTTTTACCAAAAGAAATCACCGGTAAGTTTTTTTTCTTAAAAAAATCAGCTGCGTCTGTTTTACCAGATCCCGGTAGACCAACCAGGGCAATAATGGTTTTTTGTTTTCTCTTCCAGCTAGTCACTTGATTTTTTATTAGTTGCTTACCTAAACCTTTAAGGATTTCTTCATTAACTTCTTCAATTTTCATCGTCCCATCAATTTCAATTAATTTATTATCTTTTCTATAGCAATCAATTACTGGTTCGGTAAATTTATAAAATAAAGTGATTCTTTTTTTTAAAGCCGGTAGTGTTTCGTCACTTCTAGTATTATCGCCTCGGTAAAATAATCTCCAAATTGCTTCTTTTTGAGAAATATTAAGATAGATTACTTTGTCAACATTGTTTTGAAATTCTTTTACTTGTTTTAATGTTCTTGGAAATCCATCTAAAATATAACCTTTTTTATACTCCGGTCGACTTAGATAGCTGTTAACAATTTCTATCGTCTTTTCATCAGGTACTAAAAGACCGGAATTAACGGTTTCTTTAATGTATCTTCCTAATTGAGTTTTTTCCTTGGCTATTTCTCTAAAAATATGACCGGTTGATAGGTAAGGAATATCTAGTTGTTTAGACAATAGATTCCCTTGAGTTGATTTGCCTGATCCTTGAATTCCGACTAAAACTATTTTCATATTTAATTAAATTAGACTCATGAGACTAATTGGTCTCATGGGAAATATTAATCCAACTTCTTAGTTTCTTTATGAACTATATGTTTTCGACATTTCTGACAAAACTTTTTTAGTTTTAAACTACCAGGGGTATTAATTTTATTCTTATCGACAACATAATTGACCGCCTTACAAACATCACAAACTAAACCAACATCAATCCGTGACCCTTTTTTAGCCATAAGAAAATATAAAATTTATAAAAATTATAATTATTATAATGCTTATTTCACAAATCTATCGTAATTCCTCATCACCAGTTGAGCTTCAACCTTCTTGAAAGTTTCCAAAATAACGGATACAACGATCAAAATACCGGTGCCGCCAATCACTAAATTGGTTAGTCCGGTGATTTTTGAAAATAAAACCGGCATAACGGCAATAATGCCTAAAAAGACAGCTCCGGCAGTCGTAATTCGATAAAGGATTTTTTCTAAGTATTCTTTGGTGGCTATACCGGGACGAATTCCGGGAATAAATCCACCTTGTTTTTGAATTTCCTCGGAAATTTTTTGCGGATTAAAAACAATAATCGTGTAAAAATAAGTAAAACCGATAACAAGAAAAAAGTAGAAAAAATTATAGAAAAAACCGTTCGGGGAAAAAAAGGTCGAAAGAAAATTACCAATACCAGCTAAAGCTGGATTTTTTACGTACCTTAAAAAATTACCAATTAATTGAGGAAAAAGAACAAAAGAAACGGCAAAAATAATTGGAATAACACCAGCTTGATTGAGTTTTAAAGGAAGAAAGTTAGTTGCTCCTTGATACATACGATTGCCTTTAATTCTTTTGGCATATAAAATCGGTATTCTTCTGGTTGCTTCATTAATAAAAACAATTGAGGCAATCACAAACAAAGAAAGAGCTACGAAAATAATCACATTAAAAACAATTTCTTGATTAAATACAGCCGCAGTTCGTCCTAATAATATGGGCAATCTACCAACGATTCCTACAAAAATCAAAAGGGAAATCCCGTTACCCAGACCGAATTCGGAAATTAACTCACCAAACCAAACTAAAATAAACGTTCCCGCGACCATAGTCAGGATAAAAGAAAAGAATTCCAGAGGGGTTAAAACTCCAATTACCTTTTGATTTTTAAGAAGCATAAAAATTCCAATCGCCTGAACAATAGTTAGAGGCACTGTTAACATCCGGGTGTACTGATTTATTTTTGCTCGTCCATATTCGCCTTCTTTTGATAAGTTTTCTAAATAAGGAATCATCATGGTCAGCATTTGTAAAACGATTGAAGCATTAATATAAGGATTAAGACCTAAAGCCATAACGGAAAAATTTATTAAAGTACCGCCGGAAAATATATCTAATAAAGAAAGAAACTGATTTTGAGAGAATAAAGCACGTAATTTTACTAAATTAATCGTCGGTACTGGTAAAAAAGCAAAGATTCGAAAAGCTAAAAAAATAAATAAAGTAAACAAAAGCTTTCTTTTTAGTTCAGGATCTTTAAGAAGAATGTTGATTTTTTCAATTATTTTTTTGATCATTTTTGCAATTCGACCTGACCGCCTAGTTTTTCGACGGCTTCTTTAACTTTTTTAGAAACAGGCAGTTTAATAATTAGCTTTTTCTTCAACTGACCGTTAGCTAAGATCTTTATCGGTAATTTTTCTTTTCCATTGGTTATAATCTTTTCTTTTATTAAAGCCGCTCTATCAACCACCGTATTATCAGATAAAATATTTAGTTTTTCCAAATCAATAACAAAAGATTTTTCTTTTATAGAATTGTTTTTTCCTTTTCCTCTTAAAAGTGGAAACTTTTTTACAATTCTTCCTTGTCCACCTTCAAAATGAAGAGGAATACTTTCCCTGGCTTTTTGATGCCTGGTTGTTCCCCGACCGGATTTTGATCCTTTTCCACTGGCTAAGCCTCGACCTAAACGTTTTTTCTTTTCTGAAATTATTTTTGGTAAATTAGATAAAAAATTATCCATATTATTAAATTTAAAATTTACTACGTAACATTCCTAAGGCTTTCATAATCGCATAGGTATTAACAATCTGATTTCTAGAACCGATAATTTTTCCTGAAGCATTTTCAACACCTGCTAAATCTAAAATAACACGAGTAACACTACCAACCTTCAATCCAGTTCCTTCCGGCGCCGGTTTTAATAATATCTTAGCGGCTTTAAACTTAACTCTCACTTCGTGAGGAATGGTTTTATTTCTAATTGGAACATTAATCATGTGTTTTTTTGCGTAACTAATCGCTTTTTGAATCGCCGGCGGCACCTCTTGTGACCGGCCCAAACCAATACCAACTTTGCCTTTTTTATCACCAACGACGACTAAAGCGGAAAAAGTCACATAATTACCGCCGGTAGTCTTTTTAGAAACCCTTTTTATCTTAACAACTTTTTCCTGGTATTGTTTATCTTCTTGTCTATATTGATTCATATTTTTAACCCCCCTTCTCTCAAACCTTCAGCTAAGGCTTTGACTCTTCCATTATAAGCATAGCTGCCTCGATCAAACACTCCAGCCTTTATTTTATTTTTAATAAGTTTTTTTGCTAATCCTATACCAATTTTTTTCGAATCATCTCTTTTTTTACCCTTTTTATAATCAGCTTCTTTTTTAAGGTCAAAATTAGAAAAAAAGAATAAAGTTTTTCTTTCTACATCATCAATCGCCTGAGCATAGACATAACGATTGGAACGAAAAACCGATATTCTTGGTCTTATCTTCGTTCCTTTGATATTAGAGCTAATTCTTCTTTTTCTTCTTAATTTTCGATCAAAATTTATATTAGTCATATAATTTTTTAAGCTGTGGCCCCGGCTGCTTTAGCTTTTTTACCCGGTTTAATTCTTAATTTTTCTCCTAAATATCGAATTCCTTTTCCTTTATAAACATCAGGTTTTTTAATCATTTTTATTTGATAGGCTACTTGGCCGACTAATTGTTTGTCAAAACCAGCAACAGTTACCTTACTATTTCCTTCGACTTGATATTTTATTCCCTGTTGTTTTTTAAAAACCACCTGATGTGAATAACCGACTTTAAATACTAAATCTTCACCTTGTAACTTGACCGTAAAACCGGTTCCAACTACCTCTAATTTTTTCTCCCAGACTTTTTCCACTCCAGAAACCGCGTTACTAATTAATTGCCGATATAAACCATGGATTGACTTGGTTTTTTTTTCGTTGTTTTTTCTTTTTAAAACTAAGTTATTTTCTTGCCTGATCAAGGTTAATTCTTTTGGAACAACAAAAGACATCTCGCCTTGAGGACCCTTAATAGTTACTTTATTATCTTCAATTTTAAGAGTAACTGCTGTTGATATGATTACTGGTTTTTCGCCGATTTTAGACATAAAATTACCAAAAACTAAATAATAATTCGCCTCCTAATTTTGCTTTCTTTGCTTCTTTATTAGTCATGATCCCTTTTGAAGTGGAGAGAATTGAGTAACCAAATCCACTTAAGACTGGTTTTAAGTTCTTATAAGATATATAAAGACGCATCCCTGGTTTCGAATAAATTTTCACATCACTGATAGCAGGTTTACTCTCCTCATAAACTAAATCAATCGTAATATTTTTTTTAATTTCTCCTTTGACTTCATAACCTTTAATAGATTTTAAACTAACTAATTTCTTCAAAACAGTTTCTTTATACTTCGAATAAGGTGATTCAATAGTTTCTTTTTTCGCCATATATCCGTTTTTTATTCTGATGATTAGATCAATAATTGAATTTTCCATAAGTTTTATGTTGCTTCAACAACTTTCTTGGTAACTTTACCATGACTTCTAAAAGTTCGGGTCAGCGAGAATTCCCCTAAACGATGACCGACCATGGCTTCGGTCACAAAAACTTCTATAAACTTTCTTCCATTATGAACTCCAAATTTGTGTCCAACAAAATCCGGGGAAATTTGACAGGCGCGCGACCAAGTTTTGATGGCGGTATTATCATTAGTTTCTTTTTGTTTTAAGACTTTTTTTAATAATCTTTCATCAATATATGGTCCTTTTTTTCTTGATCTTGACATATAATTTTTATAATTGTTATAAAGAGATTTTCCGCACACCGGGAATATCACCCTGTAATGCTTTTTCTCTAAAACAAATCCGACACAAACCAAATCGACGCATATAACTTCGTGATCGTCCACAGATGGAACAACGATTACGAAAACGAACTTGATATTTCTGTTTTTTTAAAAACTTAACTACATCTGATGTTTTGGCCATAATTACTTTTTAAATGGAATTCCTAACATTTCAAATAATTTTTTTCCTTTTTCTTTGCTTCTGGCATTAGTAACTACGGTTACTTGTAAACCTCTTATTTTATCAATTTTGTCAAAATCTATCTCGGGAAAAATTGTTTGTTCAGGAAAACCAATATTAAGGTTGCCATTCTGATCAATGCTTTTTTCGGAAACACCGCGAAAATCCTTTAATCGAGGAATTATTATTCTAATTAATTTTTCCAAAAAATGATACATTCTTTTTCCTCGTAAGGTTACTTTAACTCCAATCGGTAATCCTTTCCTAATCTTAAAGGCAGAAACCGAAATTCTTGCCTTGGTAATCATCGATTTTTGTCCGGTAATCGTCGTTAGTTGTTCTTGAATTTTTTCAATAACATTTTTATTAACCACTGCTTCACCGGCCCCAACATTAATGGCAATTTTAATTACTTTAGGCACAGCCATAACGTTTTTAAGGTTTAAATCCTTTTTAAGTTTTTCTACGACTTCCTGATTGTAATAATCTTTGAAAGACATATTTTTTGGTACGGGTTTAGCGCGCTAAACCCTTACATTTCTATTTTAAATCTTGCTATCACATTTCTTACATATCCTGTATTTCTTATTTTTTTCAATTTTAAAACCAATTCTCGTCATTTTTCCACATTTCGGACAAACAAAAGCCAACTTTGAAACATCAATCGCTCTTGGTAAATCAATAATTCCACCTTGAGGCATTTTTTCATTTTTCTTTACATGTTTTTTATAAAGATTCATTCCAGTAATAATAACTTTATTAGCGTTTTTATAGACTTTTTCCACCACACCATCTCTACCTTTATCTTTTCCGACTGTCATTTTTACTTTATCACCCTTCTTGAGTTTCATATAATCGTTATAATTATTATAATTTTTATAATATTTATTAATAAATTTCCTCGGCCAAACTGGTAATCTTGGCAAAACCGTTTTCCTTGACTTCTTTACCTATCGGGCCAAAGATTCTTGTTCCTTTAGGATCTTTTACTTCTTTACTGGCCAATATCACACAGGCATTCTCGTCAAATCTAATATAGCTACCGTCTTTTCTTCTGACTTCTTTTCTTGTCCTGACAATAACAGCTGGCAAAACTTCACCTTTTTTTACTTGAGAAAAAGGTAAAGCTTCTTTAACGGTAATATTGATCACTTCACCTAAATAAGCGTATTTTCGATTACCTTTTTTAGATATACCAATCATGGAAACTTTTTTCGCTCCCGTATTATCAGCTACATTTAAAATTGTTCGTAATTGCAACATATTTATAAAAATTCAAAATTCAAAAGTCAAAAATACAAGTCAAAATTAAAAAGTTTTTAAAACACTTTTAACTTTTTACTTGAACTTTTGAATTTTAACTTTTGACTTTTAACTTTTCTATTACTATAAAATGCTTATCTTTTGATATTGGTTTTGTTTCTTCAATCTTAACCATATCTCCTAATTTCAAATCTAATTTTTCATTATGCACTTTATATTTTTTATGTCGAATAATAACTTTATGGTAAACCGGATGTCTAAACTTCCTCTCCACTTTAACCACGACGGTTTTTGTCATTTTTGTCGAAACTACTTTACCAATTAAAGTCTTTTTCATAAATTTATTTCTCTAAATTTTCAATTTCTTTTTTTTCTGCTAACACTGTTAATAAAACTGCTAACTGTTTTCTTTTTTTCATTAAAAGATTAGTATCTTTAGGAGGATTGCTCTTAAAAGATAGCTGTAATTTGGCTATTTCTTCTCTTAATAAATAAGTTTCTTTTACTAATTCTTTATTTGTTTTTTCCCGATATGTTTTAGTAATTTTTTTCATATTTCTCGATTAACAACTTTTGTTTTTACCGATAATTTCGAAGCAACGTTATTTAAAACTTTAATTGATTCTTCCTTTGATAATCCATTAATCTCAAACAATATTTTTCCTGGTGTTACGCTGGCAACAAAATAAGCGACGTCGCCTTTACCTGAGCCCATCGTTACTTCCGGCGGTTTTTTCGTAAATGGTTTATCGGGAAATATTCTAATCCAATATTTACCGCTTTTTCTCGTTCCTCGAGCAAGAATTACTCGGGCTGACTCAATTTCCCGGTCTTTTATCCAAGCGCTTTTCATTGCTTTTAAACCAAAAGAGCCAAAGTTAAGACGATCTCCCTTAACGGCAATTTTTCTAAAACTACCTCTAAATTGTTTTCGATATTTCTGTCTTTTTGGTGATAGCATAAGTTAATATAATAGTTATAATCGTTATAATTTTTATAATTATTATTTACAAATCCAAACTTTTACCCCTACATATCCTGACCGGGTTAAGGCCGGATAGCGAGCAAAATCCACTTCTTCTCTAATAGTCGAAGTGGGAATCGATCCTTGAAAATATTTTTCTCTTCTTGAGATCTCAGCTCCACCGACTCTTCCGCCTAACTGTACTTTGACTCCTTTAGCTCCTGCTTCTGTTACTTTATTCATCGCATTATGAACAGTTGAACGATGAGGAAAATTTCTTACTAACTTTTCCGCTATCAGTTGGGAAACATAATAAGCGTTTAAATATGGTTTCTTGACCGGTTCTATTTTAATATCAATCTTTAATTCTTTAATTTTTTCCTCTTTTTTCAGATTGTCAAGAATAAATTTTTTAATCTCCTCCAATCCTTTTCCACCCCGACCAATGATCATGCCTGGCTTAACCGCATAAATAATTAAGGTAATTTTGTTAATCGCTCTTTCAATCTCAATTTGCGTTACCGAAGAAAAAGCCAATTTATTCATTAAAGTTTTTCTTATTTTCAAATCCGCTATCAATGAATCTTTGAATGATCTTTTATTAGAAAAGAACCAACGGGAATTCCAATTGTATACTATTCCAAGGCGTAAACCTCTTGGATGAACTTTTTGTCCCATATTTTACAAAATTAAAAATTTAAAATTCAAAAGTCAAAATTTAAATTAAAAAGTTAAAAGTTTTTTACTTTTTACTTTTGATTTGTATTTTTGAGTTTTGACTTTTTACTTTTGACTTTAATTCTTTTGCTTCCTTCTTTTCAACTTTAGATTCAACTTTTTTCTGTGCCTCAACCTCTAATATAATTTTTACGTGGCTCATTCTTCTATTAATTGGTTTTGCATTTCCACGGGAACCTGGTCGATAACGTTTTAGTTTTTGACCTTGTTCGACGGTTAAAAGTTTAAAGTTTAACAGATTATCATCTACTTTCAATAATTGTCGAGCATTACTGATAGCTGACTTGATTGCTTTATATAAAATACCGGCCGCGTCTGTTCTTTCATAATAAAGATAATCTAAACTATCAATTGGTTTCCTTTTTTTTATTGCCGGCAAATAAAAACGAACTTTTTTCGGCGATACTGGTAAATTGATAAAATAGGTTTTTGATTCCATAAGGGTTATTTGCGTCTTTTTATTCTTAATAACTTGCTCCATTTATTTTTATTTCTCGTTCTTTTGCCTCGGGCTGGTTTACCCCAAGGAGTTTTCGGGTGCATTCCTTCACCTGACTTACCTTCTCCACCGCCATGAGGATGACTTCGCGGATTTTGAGCTGTGCCTCGAACAGTCGGTCTAATTCCTATAAGTCTCTTTCTTCCAGCACTACCTATAATTTCATCCTTAAACTTTATATTTCCTAATTGCCCAACCGTTGCCCAACAGTCGTTGAAAAAACGTCTTACCTCACCTGAAGGTAATTTCAATTGAGTATATTTTTCTTCTTTAGCAATCACAGAGGCGGCGGCTCCTGCACTCTTTATCATCTGACCGCCTTTACCAATATAAAGTTCAACATTATGAACCAATGTTCCGATAGGAATATTTTTTAAAGGTAAAGCGTTACCGGTTTTGATATCAGCTTTTTCACTAGCAATGATTTTATCGCCAATCTTAAGATTGTGCGGATAAAGAATATATCTTAATTCACTGTCTCGATACTTAACTAAAGCAATAAAAGAATTTCTATTAGGATCTCTTTCAATCCTGACTACTTCCGCTTCCATATCACGTTTATCTCTTTTAAAATCAATAATTCGATAATATCTTTTTTGCCTTCCACCCTGATGACGGACTGAAATCGTACCAGTATTATCCCGGCCAGAATGTTTTTTTAAAATTATCATTAACCTTTTCACTGGTTTGACTTTTTTTGATAATGTTTTTTTATCCATATTTATTTTTGCGGAAAGAGATCAATTTTTCCCTCAATTAATTTAACAAAGGCAATTTTTCTATCAACCATTTTTTTAATCTTCATTTTTTTTCCTGTTTTTTTTTCTTTCCCTTTTCTTATCATAATCTTTACTTTGCCTGTCTTAACTTTATAAAGTTTTTCCAAAGCTTGTTTTATCTGAAATTTATTGGCTTTCTTATCAACCTCAAACATATAAACTTGACTTTGAACTAAATTGGTGGCTTTTTCGGTCAGTATCGGTTTGATTAATACTTTATTTATTAACATGTTTAGGTTTGCTTTTAAAAACTTCTAAAGCTTTCTCAATAAAAACTAGATTGTTACTTTTTAACACTAAATAAGGATTTAAAGACCTGACATCAACAAAAGATACCCCGGGAATATTTCTCATCGCTAAAATTAAATTGTTTTTTTCCATCTTGGGTAAAACTATTAAATTATTTTTATCTAATAATTTTAAATGCTCAAGAAAATTAACAAAAATTTTTGTCTTTGGTTTAATCGTCAAAGCTTTATCATATAAGCCAAATATTTTTTTTTCTTTTAGTTTTTCTGATAAAGCTCCAAATAAGGCTATCTTTTTTTCTTTTTTATTAAACTTTAAATTATAATCTTTTTGTTTTGGACCATGAGCAACGCCACCACCAACAAAAATTGGGGCTTTAATGGCGCCATGCCTGGCTTTTCCGGTTCCTTTTTGTCGATAAATCTTTCTAGTTGAACCAATTACTTCACCACGAGTTTTTACCGAAACATTGCCTTGTCTTTGATTAACTAAATAAATTCTTACCGCTTGGGCTAATAATTTTAGATTAGCGGAAACAGAAAAAATTTCTTTGGGCAGTTCAACGGTTTTTTCTTCTTTACCTTCAATATCGTAAATCACTAACGATGGGCCGGTTTTTTTTGTTTTTTTTTCGATTTTTTTTGTTGTTGCCATATTTGTTATGTACGGGTTTGATTAATCAAACCCCTACTATTAATTTCTTATCTCCAATAATCCCCCCTTTGCTCCGGGAACTAAACCTTTTATTACTAATCCGTTTTCTTTTACTTCAACCACCTCAAGATTTTTAATTGTCTTTCTTTTTCCACCCATCCGGCCAGCCATTCTTTTTCCCTTAAAAACTCTTCCTGGTGTAGTTGTCATACCAATTGATCCTGGCGCTCTTTCACTATGTGATTGTCCGTGAGTATGCGGACCTCCTTTAAAATGATGACGCTTGACTACTCCTTGAAAACCTTTTCCTTTAGAAATTCCAGATACAGTAATCAAATCACCAATTTTTATAAAAATATTAGGGTTAATTATATCTCCGGAAAAAATCTTTGCTTCACCAATTTGAACACCTTTTCTTTTTCCATCTTCAATTAATTTAATTTTGTCCTTATATTTCTCTAGCCTAAACTCTCTTAAAAAACGAAGCGGGGTTTTTATCCCCGCCTTTTCTAATTCTTTTTGGACTGGTTTTTTAATATTTTTGGTCTGACCAAATCCAAGTTTAACTGAAAAATAACCCCGCTTGTCCGGGGTCATTATATCAATAAGATGACAGGATGAAGTATCAATAAAAGTAGTCGGAATCCTTTCTCCGTTTTTATCAAACTGTTGAGTTTGAGTTGATTTTTTTCCTAAAATAAATGCTGGCATAGTTAGTTTGACTCAAAAAAAATGCCCCAGATTGGGGCTAATATTCCAATCCGGAAAATATTAATCCTTAGTTCCCGAACCAAAGGGAAGTTCGACTTCCCAAAAGGATAAATAACATGTGATAAGAATTATATAATACTAATTTAAAATGTTCAAGGAGTATTTTTTACCAAGTCTAACTTGGTTACCGAGCTTGACTCGGTTACATTTTTACTTCAACTTCAACACCGGCAGGAAGTTCTAGATGCATCAAAGAATCAATGGTTTGATTAGTGGGATTAATAATATCAATCATTCTTTTATGAGTTTTTAAACCAAAATGCTCTCGCGCGTCTTTATCAATGAACGAAGCCTTATTGACAACAAACATTTCATTTTTTGTTGGCAAGGGAATTGGGCCAACCACATTTGCTCCTGTTCTGATTGCCGTATCGACAATTTTTTGACAGGTTTCATCGATTAATCGATGATCATACGACTTAAGTCTAATTCTGATTCTTCCTTTCGGCATATTAAGGTGCAATTTAAGATCCTAATCTACTAATAAAATTCTAATCAACAAATATTAGTTGATTTGGATTCATTCGTAGATTGGTATCATTTTATGATTTTAGTTACAACTCCCGCGCCTACCGTGTGTCCACCTTCTCGGACAGCAAATTTCAATCCTTCTTCCATGGCAACCGGATAAATAAGTTTTCCTTTAATCTTGACATTGTCTCCCGGCATAACCATTTCCACACCAGCTGGCAACTCTACTTCACCAGTAATATCAGTGGTTTTAATATAGAATTGAGGTCGATAACCTTTGAAAAATGGCGTATGTCGACCACCTTCTTCTTTAGTAAGAATGTAAATTTCAGCGTCAAACTCGGTATGTGGTGTAATTGATCCTGGTTTGGCGATTACTTGACCACGAATTACATCATCTTTTTCTACTCCTCTTAAAAGTAGTCCAACATTGTCACCAGCCCGAGCTTCATCTAAGGTTTTTTTAAACATCTCCACTCCGGTAATAACAGTCTTTTTAGTTTCTTTAATACCAACAATCTCCATCTCTTCATTTACCTTAGCCACACCTCTTTCCACTCGTCCGGTAACCACCGTACCTCGACCAGAAATAGTAAAGACATCTTCAACCGGCATTAAGAACGGTTTATCAATTTGTCTAACTGGATCTGGAATATATTCATCAACTTTTGCCATTAATTCATTAATGGATTTAAGGCCTTCTGGATCATTAGCTAACGCTTTCAAAGCGGAACCGCGAATCACCGGAACCTTATCACCGGGAAATCCATATTTAGTTAAAAGTTCTCTTACTTCCATTTCTACCAAATCAAGAATTTCTTTGTCTGCCACCATATCAACTTTATTCAAGAAAACAATAATAGCTGGAACATTAACCTGTCGAGCTAAAAGAATATGTTCTCGAGTTTGAGGCATTGGACCATCTGGAGCTGAAACAACTAAAATAGCGCCATCCATTTGCGCGGCGCCGGTAATCATATTCTTAATATAATCGGCATGACCTGGAGCATCAATGTGAGCATAGTGCCTTTTATCTGTTTCGTATTCACTATGGTGAAGATTGATGGTAACACCACGGGCTCTTTCTTCCGGAGCTTTATCAATATCTTCGTATTTTAAGAATTTTGCCTGACCTTTTTTTGAAAGGACATAATGAATTGCTGAAGTAAGAGTGGTCTTTCCATGATCAACGTGACCAATTGTCCCAATATTTAAATGAGGTTTTGTCCTCTTAAATGTACCTTCTGCCATATGATTATAAATTAAATTAATAACAAAGCCTTACTTATTATAACTAAAAAATTTAAAAAAACAAGAAGGCTTTTTAAGCTTCAGAATTTATCTTAAATGTTAATGCCTCAAAAGTCAAGGGATTTTTCAAACTTCTGATATAATTTATTCATATGAGAAAAAATTATATTCATATCATAAAAATGGGGGGAACTATTGAATTCAAAGATCCGGGTTATGAAATTATGAATCAACAGATGATGAAATTAGACACTTCGATTGGCAACTATTTGAAGAATATGGTTAAACCACATTTTTCCTACAGCACTGAAAGTGTTTGTGATAAAGATAGTCGCTATATAAATACTGCAGACTTAGAGAAACTAGCGAAGGCAATCGAAATGAGTCCACATGAAAATATATTAATAACACATGATACTTTTACGATGAAAAATACAGCTAAATTTTTAGTTGAATATTTATCGAAAAACAAAATAGAGAAAAAAATAATCTTGACTGGATCAATGATTCCAATTGTTGGGTTTTCTGTATCAGACGCTGCTTTCAACTTGGGTTATAGCATTGCTTCATTTGATAATATAAAAACTGGTGTTTATATTTGTATGAATGGAGGAATCTTTGATTATAACGAAGTAAATAAAAATACCGAACTGTTGAGATTCGAGTAATATAAAAGTTCCAACATCTCTCCAAAATTATTTCTGTCTTCTTCCAAATTCATTAAAAGATTATTATAGACTGGATCCCCGTCTTCACGGGGATGACGATTAAATTAAAAACAAGGTAAAAAACCCCCGGTGTTCAAATCTAAATTTTTGTACACACAATGATTCGCAACATTTTGATAGAATGTTTGACATGAGTGACTTTCTTTTAAATCAAGCAACAGCTTCGAACACCAGGTGTTCAAGGTTATTTTATTAATCTCAATCCTCTCGCATTAAATTTGGTAATAACTTTTTTCCCAGTTCTTTTTTCCAATTTACGTTTGGCGGTTCCGGCAATTGAACCGCCTTCTCTGGCAACCTTTTTATTTTCCTCAAAACTTTTCGGTTCAACTTTTTTAGAAATTTCGGTCGTCGAGACTTCTGCCAACATGTTCAAAACCAATTCAAGATTCGTCATATTATCACGCAAGTTTTCTTTTTTTAAGTCTTTGTATCTTTTGTAATCTTTAGTTTTCATACCCGCCCAGGCAAAAGTAATTTCATCAGTCAAAATGGCAAATTCATTTCCCTCTTTAATTCCCCTAGTTTCCCATTCGTCAGTCAATTCTTTTCTTATCTCTATACTTTTTAGTCTTTGATTCACCCAATTTTTGGAATATCCGCGTTTGAGATAAAAATGCATCGCTCGCTGAATCGCTTTTTCTGGATCTTCAGACTCTTCAATACGCTCATACCCAACTCGAGCTAACCATAATTTAAATGGTTCAGCATTTGGAGAAGGAATAGTTTGAATGATTCGTAACATTGTTTCCGTATCAGCTGCGTCAGATAAATAAAATTTGTCATCACTAGCTTGAAATTTCAGTTGGTTACATTTTGTAACCACCTCACTACCCTCTTTTTTTAAACGTATCTTTAACACTTTCCAGTAATTTCTAGCATTAATACTGCCACTTAAAATTGCTACCACGTCAACCACCGAGAACCACCATTTCTCATTTTGTTCATCCCAATGTCTTCGAATTTTCTGACCTTTAAAAACAGCGATTTTTTCCATAATCTAATAATACATTATTACACCGTTTTTTTGCTAAAATTGGTGTCATGAGTGACTTTCTTTTAAATCAAGAACAGCAACAGGCGGTTAAATATAATAAAGGACCGCTTTTAATTATTGCTGGAGCAGGAACCGGAAAAACGTCAGTGATTGTTGAAAAAATAAAATATTTGGTTAAAAAAAAATTGGCCAGACCGGAACAGATCCTCGCTCTTACCTTCACGGAAAAAGCCGCCTCGGAAATGGAAGAAAGAGTTGACCAGGCCATGCCCTATGGATATTTTCAGATGTCTATTTCTACTTTCCACGCCTTTGCCGACCAAATATTAAAAGAAAACGGTTATCAAATTGGAATATCACCTGGTTATCAATTAATGACTGAAGCGGAAACAATTATTTTTTTAAAACAAAATCTTTTTCTTTTTAATCTAAAATATTTTCGTCCTTTAGGAAACCCTAACAAATTCTTAGAAGCTCTTCTCCAACATTTCTCCCGACTAAGAGATGAAGACGTATCACCGGAAGAATATATTCGCTTCGCTCAAAATCCCTCCTTCGCTAAAGCTTCCTCCTACGTCAAGACTACGGAGGACAAGTCGGAGGGCAAGCAAAAAGAAGAAGAGGAATTAATAGAAAAAGAGAGATACCTCGAACTATCTGAAGCCTACCGAACCTACCAAAAATTAAAAATCAAAGAGGGTTTAATGGATTTTGCCGATTTAGTTTTCTATTTACTACAACTATTTCGCCAGCGCCCCAATGTTTTAAGACGATATCAACAGCAATATCCTTTTGTTTTAGTTGATGAATTTCAAGATACCAACATCGCTCAATATCAATTAATCAAACTTCTTTGTCTGGCTAAAAAAAATCCTCATTTAACTATCGTTGCTGATGATTCCCAAGCGATTTATAAATTCCGCGGCGCTTCAGTCTCTAATATTATTACCTTCATGAAAGATTACAAAAAAGCTAGACAAATCACTCTCAAGGAAAATTACCGTTCCAACCAAACCATTCTTGATAACGCTTATCGACTGATTAAAAATAATGATCCCGATACTCTTGAAGCAAAACTCGGAATATCCAAACAACTTGTTTCCGTTAAACAATTAGCAATTAGCAATCAACAATCAGCAATTAATTTCTATCTTGCAGAAAACGTTGAAGAAGAATCTGAACATATTTCTAAAGAAATTACTAAACTGTCAAAAACATATAAATATTCCGACTTTGCCATTCTTGTTCGAGCCAACAATCATTCCGAACCTTTTGTCAAATCTCTTTCCCGGGCCGGTATTCCTTTTCAGTTTTTAGGACCGGGCATGCTTTACAAACAACCGGAAGTTAAGGATCTAATTGCTTATCTTAAAATTCTTTATAACTTAGAAGATTCCCCTTCTTTATTTCGCGTCCTATATATGAATATATATAATATCGATAAAAAAGATGTCTCTTTACTTCTTTCTTTTTCCAAAAAAATCAACCAGCCGCTTTTTCAAACCATAGAAATTTATCTGTCTTTTTTTAACAAGTCAATTTATCAAAAAGAATTTGATGTTTACAAGTCATATCTACCGCTACTAAAATCGGAAACTAAAAAACAACTGTTAAAAATTTATCAAATGATAATAAAACATCTTTCTCTTCTGAAAACTAATACAGCTGGACAGATTCTTTACTATTTTTTGGAAGACAGCGGTTTATTACTGAAATTAACTAATTATAAGAATGAAGCCGAAGAAAAAATTGCTCTTAATATTTCTAATTTTTTTAATAAACTAAAAAGTTTTGAGTCTGAACACGAAGACGCTTCTGTCTTTGCCGTTATAGATTATATAAATATGAGTATGGAGCTAGGAGAGTCACCTATAGTTTCCAAAACAGATATTTCATCCTTCAATGCCGTTAATATCTTAACTGTTCATTCGGCTAAAGGCTTAGAATTCCCAATAGTTTTTTTGGTTAATCTGACCGAAGAACGTTTTCCCACCCGCCATAAAAAAGAAACCATAAGTATTCCTCAAGAGCTAATCAAAGAAATTCTCCCAAGTGGTGACTATCATATTGAAGAGGAAAGACGTTTGTTTTACGTAGGTTTAACCCGGGCCAAAGATAAAGTATTTTTATCCGCTTCTAAATTTTATGGAGAAGGAAAAAGACAAAGAAAAATCTCCCGATTTGTTATTGAAACATTGGGCCAAGAATTAATAAATAAACAATTAGATATTAAAAAGGAAGTAAAAAACCAGTTAACTATTTTTGATTTCAAAACACCGAGACAAATTAACAAACTACCAACTACTAACTACCAACTACAACCCTCAACAAACTTCTCCTTCTCCCAACTCAATAGTTTCAAAACCTGTCCTCTCCAATATAAATATCAATATATTCTTAAGATTCCAACAACACTATCGGCGGCTGAATCTTTTGGAATTACTATTCATCAAACTCTGCAAAAATTCTATATTGAATTTCTAAAAAACAAAAAAGTAAATCAAAAGAATATGTTAACTATTTATGAAAAAACTTGGATTCCGATTGGTTATTCTTCTCTGGCTCATCAAACTCGAATGAAAAAAGAAGGAGAAAAAATGTTAGTTAATTTTTATAAAAAATTTCATTCTTCTAGTTTAGAAATAATCGGATTAGAAAAACTATTTAAAATAAAAATCGCTAAAGATATTTATTTAACCGGAAAGATTGACCGGATTGATAGAGTAAACCCTCCGAATCGGAGGGTAAACAAAAATGAAATAGAGATAATCGATTATAAGACCGGGAAAAAACCAAATGAACGTGAACTGACAAAAAGTCTTCAGTTAACGATTTATGCGTTGGCCGCCAATGATAAAAATTTGTTTAACAAAAAATTAGAAAATATTAATCTGACTTTTTATTATCTTCAGATGCCGGAAAAGATCTCCTTAAAAAGAAACGAAGAGGATTTAATAAAGACTAAGAAAGAAATAATTAATATGGTTGAAGAAATTAGAAAAAATGAATTCCCAGCTAATCCTGGCAAACACTGCGATTTCTGTTCCTTCAAAATCATCTGCGAGGCCTGGCAATAAATGTATAGTATAATATCTTCATGACAAAAAGGCTTATTAGGTCAAGATTTTTTCAAAGACTTTTGGAAATTATTGTTCCAATTAGCTCTTGGTTTTTGATTACTTTACCCTTATGGCTATCCCCTTTTCATCCTGCTATTGTTGCTTACTTTATCATTGCTTTTGATCTTTACTTTTTTTCCAAATGTTTATCAACCGCCTACTCTTCTGTTGTCTCTTATAACGAAATTCTCTTTCATAGTCAGATAAAATATGATAAAAAACTAAAAAGTCTTAAAAACTTTAATGTTTTAAAACATTTTATTATTATCCCTAACTATAAAGAACCTATCCATAAATTAGATGAAACGATTAAGACGTTAACCAATAATGATTACCCTGATAAGGAAAATATTTTTCTCGTTCTGGCTTTTGAAAAACGCGAACTACAAGCCTCTCAAAAAAATAAAATAATGATTACTAAATATCATAATTATTTCAAAGAAATTATTTCTTGTTATCATCCATTAAAAAAAAATGAAGAACCGGGCAAAGCCAGTAATCAAACTTACGCGGCAAAAATTGCTGATCAATATGTGGAAAAAAATAATATTGATAGAAAAAATGTTATTGTTACTATCTGCGACGCCGATAGTAAACTACCAATAAATTATTTTTCCTATTTAAGCTTTGAATATCTTAGAGATAAAAATCGACTCTTCCATTTTTATTGGGCACCGGTACTTCTTTATAATAACTTTTGGCAACTGCCTTTTTTAGTTAGAATTCAAGCCACTCTTTCTTCAATTCTAAGATTGGCTTTCTTGTCTCAAAAAGAAAATCTGATTCAAGTATCGACCTATTCTACTAATCTCTGGATGCTTAAAAAAATAAATTTCTGGGATATTGATATTATACCTGAAGACTGGCATGTGTTTTTTCAAGCTTTCTTTACCTTTGGAGAAAAAGTAAAAACAATCCCACTTTTTACCATTGTTAATGGTGACGCTGTTTATTCTGGTAGAACAATGAAGACTTTTGTCAACCGTTATGAGCAGGAAAAACGCTGGGCCTGGGGAGTCAGTGATGTTGGCTATGTTTTAAAAAGATTCTTTCAAACTCCTCATATTGATCTTTGGCAAAAACTAAAAAAAATTATTTTTATCGTCGAAACCCATCTTTTCTGGCCCGTATCATTTTTCATTTTAACAATTAGCGCTTCAATTCCACCTTTAATTAATCCCTCTTTCAAAAGAACTGTTCTTGGATTATTATTACCAAAACTATCAGTTTTAATCTTGACCTTGTCATCAAGCATGTTAATTTTGTATATTTATTTAGATATTAAACTTAGACAAAAAGTTAATATGAAAACCGGAATAACAAATTTACCACTTCTTATCATCCAATGGTATCTCTTACCAGTAGTCTCTTTTTTCTTCTCATCCCTTCCAGCCCTTGATGCACACACTCGAATTTTGTTGGGAAAAAAGTTAAAATATAAAGTGACTGAAAAAGTTTAATGATACGAATAATACAAATTAAGCAATGCGAATGACACGAATATACGAATATTCGCATATTCGCAACATTAGCATAAATTCATAGATTCGTATCATATTTATGTTGAACTATTTATTTACCAAGACTCCTCTTTTCTTCCTCACCCAGTCTTTCTGGAGGGATGAAGCTTTTTCTTATTTTATGGCTAAAAAAAATGTCCTTGAAATTATTACTTTAACCGTAAAAGATTTTAGTCCTCCTTTGTATTATTTAATTTTGCATTTCTGGATGAAGATCTTTGGCGGATCGGAAATTGCCTTAAGAAGTTTGTCAATAATCTTTTTCTGGGCAACTGTTTATGTGGCTTTTTTATTCTTAAACGATATCTTTAAAATAAAACTGAAAAAGTCCTTTTTTTATTTGATTTTCTTTATTCTTAATCCGTTACTGTTGTATTTTGCTTTTGAAGCCCGAATGTACTCGATGCTGGCTTTTTTTGCCAGTCTGTCTTACTATGCTTTTTATAAAAAAAATTATCGACTTTATTTATTAGCAACAATTTCCGGACTTTTTACCAGTTACTTCATGATTATTGCTGTTTTTAGTCAGTTGTTGTTTTTGTTGATTAATAAGAAAAAAGATTTTAATTTTAAAAAGTCAATAATTTATTTATCTTTGCTAATCTTTTCTCCTTGGGTAATCTTCTTCCTTAGTCAAAGCAGTTTTCTTAATTCTTTTTGGTTACTTAAACCTCGGTTATACCACTTAATGAATTTACCCGGAATTATTTATACCGGTCATGAATCAAATCTCTATCCAAATTCATTTACAGTAAACGCCATGGAAAAAAACGTCTTTTACTTTTCCTTATTATTAATTCTTATCATTATTATTGGATTCTTTCATTACCGAAAAAAAACAAGAAGTAAAGAACATATATTATTTAATCTTCTTCTCGTCTGGGGAATTGGCATTTCTCTTTTTGCTTTGATATTTTCATTTATTAAACCAATATATTTACCTCGTTATTTTATTTTCACTACGGTTGGCTTTTTGTTATTAACGATTTTTATCTTGGAGAAAATCAGTGTTTTATTGCGGGTATTTTTAATAGCGATTTTATTTGTTTTAACTGTTAATTACAACCAATTACAATTGACTTATCGAACTAAAGGTAATTTTAGAAAAACCTTAATGGAAATCAAGGCTATCTCTAAAGAAAATGATTTAGTCTATGTCACCAGTGATTTAGATTTTTTTACGGCTCAATATTATCTTGATGAAAATAAAGTTTATATATATGGAAAAAGTTACAAAGAGATTCCTGCTTACAGTGGAAAAGTTCTTATTCCCAAAGAAAAAATCGCCTTGACTCTCCCCTTTTATCCACAAAAAGCTTTTATCTTAAACTCTGATGGTCGATATACTATTCAAGCGATGTATTAGCCTCAGACACCCTTAGGGTGTACTTTTGAAAGGAAATTTAGCAAATTTTGCTTTATCTCCAAGCTCTCTTTCAATTCTCATCAGCTGGTTATATTTTGCCGTTCTTTCACCGCGGGCTGGCGCTCCGGTCTTTATCTGTCCCGTTCCCATTGCCACAACAAAATCAGCCATAAATGTATCTTCGGTCTCAGCGCTCCTATGTGAGACAATCGCCGTCATTCCGGCTTTTCTGGCCATAAGAATTGCATCAACAGTTTCAGTTAAGGTACCGATTTGGTTCAACTTAATAAGTATTGAATTGCAGGTTTTTTCATCAATGCCTTTTTGAAGCCGTTTTATATTGGTGACAAAAAGATCATCACCCATTACCTGCATTTTTTCTTCTGTTTTTTGATAAAGTTTTTTGAAACCTTCCCAGTCATCCTGATCAAAAATATCTTCCATGGAAACAATCGGATATTTTTTCCAAAGATTTATATAGAATTCTACAAGTTCATCCGTTGACAAAACCAATCCTTCTTTTTTAAGATGATATTTTCCTTCTTGATAAAATTCTGAGGCAGCTCCATCTATTCCCAGACTTATATCAACTCCCGGAATGTAACCTGCTTTTTGAATTGCCTCCATGAGAATCTGAAATGGCTCTTCATTAGAATTAAATTGAGGCGCATATCCGCCTTCATCGCCTACGGCAACCGCGTAGCCTTTTGATTTAAGAACAGACTTTAAAACATGATATACTTCTGCTCCCATTCTGATTGAATCTTGGGTATTTTTCGCACCAGTCGGAAAGATTATATATTCCTGAATATCACTGGCCCAGTTGCCGTGTTTGCCACCGTTTAAAACATTAAACATCGGCAGGGGCATAGTATATTCCCCTTTAAAGTCTGGATTGAATTTGGAAAGGTAAACATAAAGAGGTTTTTTTTCGTACTTAGCTTGGGCTCGGGCAACACTTAAAGAAACTGAAAGAATTGCGTTTGCGCCAAGTTTTGCTTTGTTTTCCGTACCATCGAGTTCTATCATTGTCTGATCCAGTTTTTTCTGGTTAGCGGCATCAAAACCTTTTATGGCCGATTGAATAGTTGTATTGACGTTTTCTATGGCTTTCAAGACTCCGGCTCCTCCAAATCGTTTAGGATCTCCGTCACGAAGTTCAACCGCTTCATATTTTCCGGTTGAAGCACCGGATGGAACAGCCGCCCAACCAAATGAGCCATCTTCAAGAGTTGTCACGCATTCAATCGTCGGATTTCCCCGACTATCCAAAATTTCCTGAGCCTGAAGAGATTTTATTTTCATAATTTTATTATATCATTGTTTCATTTTTTACATTAATATACGTCTAAATATAACCTCGTAGGTTGTACGGCTATGGATTTTTATTTTACCAAAAAAGATCTATTTAATAACAAATCTGGTAAAATATAATTGTAAAATTGCCCGGTCGTCTAACGGTAGGACAATAGACTCTGAATCTATTTATCCTCGTTCAAATCGAGGCTGGGCAGCACTTATTATTTTTGAATTGAAACTTCCCTTAACGACCTATAAAATTCCAGTAATTCTTGGAAACGTTTCTCCCAACTCATTGTTAACGCATATTTTCTTCCTTTAGAACCATAGTCAGATCTAAGTTCTGGATTAGCTAACAATAGTGATATATTTTGATTCAATTCTTCCCAATTATTAGGAGCTGCTAAAAAACCGTTTCCGCTTTCTTTAACTAATTCTCTCATTCCAGATGCATCAAAACCGATGACCGGCAGACCGGATGCAAAAGCTTCTAAAAAAGTATTGGAAAACCCTTCGGACAATGACGGTGAGATAAAAATATCGCTCGATGCGTAAATCTCAGCTAATTCTTCTCCGACTAATGAGCCGGTAAAATGAACATTGGGATAAGCCAGCAGGGTTTCCAGATATTTTCTTCTCGGTCCATCTCCAACAATGACAAATTCTGCCTGTTGTTGCGCTTTAATAACCATATCAAGCACCTCAAGATTCTTTTCCTTAGCTAATCTGCCTACATATAGGATGATAGGTTTTTCCGGATGACCATTGGTAAGTTTGGTCCTAACTTCTTGGTTCCACTTGTTTGGATTAAATAATTTTTCGTCAACACCTCTTCCCCAGGTTTTAACATTTTTAAAATGATGTTCTTTCATTTGTACGGCTATCGATTCTGACGGGGCTAGATTTAAGTCGGCCATATTATGAATAGATTCATAAAAAAACCAGGCAAATTTTGTTAATAAAGATAGTGTTTTAGGAAGCAAAGTTGTATAACTTTCCAGATATACCGGAACATTGGTATTGAACGAAGCCACCGATGGAATATTATTTGCATTAGCCCAGTCTAATAACCATGGTCCAAGTAAGGCCTGTGCCCAAGCATGGACAACAATCCCTTTTTTTTCATCTTTTATTTCATTAAATAGCGCCGGAAAACCTAGGGCTACTTTTTCGCCGGGGTATCCGGGTAATGAAAAACCTTTTTGAGATGAAGGAGAATATAACAGTATTTCTTTTCCCGCATTTTTTAATAAAGGTAAGACGTGATTCAGCGCATTATTAACTCCATTGATATTGTTAAGATGAGGTACCTCTGGATAAGGCAATTCTGTCGACATTACTATCGTTTTTGGCCATTCGTTTGTCATTGTTGAATATCATATCAAGATACTATAGGTTTTTCAAACCGGTTTAGCTTTTTACGGTTTGACAAAATGAGGTTTTAGATATAGAATTTCAAGTATTATTATTTAAAAATTAATTTAATTCTATGACAACCCCTGTAATTAATTGTGTACAACATCACCTTCAACCTGTTCCAGCAGTAGGAGTATAGTTTCTTTCTACCTAACTAAACTTCAGTATAAAAAATTAGTAAAAGAAGGAATTGATAGGGCTTTTCACCAGGGGTGGAATCAAAAAAGACCTATGTGTAGAGAAGACATAGATTTTATGAAACAACAATTTCAGACTGAAGGATACCAAACAAGAGAAATATCATTAGAGTTATATCGTTGCCTTAAAGAAAAAGAAACAGGTGGTAAAATTGAATCAAGATAAAAACTTCGAAGTGTTACCTTAATACTTTATAAAGTAGTTTATTTTTGCTTTATCTTTTAGGTCAGCAACAAAAGTTTGAATTTTTTGCTGAAGTTTTTGCTGTTTGATTGCTTCTTTTGCTTGAGCCCTTGTTAATTCCGGAGTAGATTGAGCTAAACCCAATGAAGATTGTTCTTTTTGACTGGCTAAATAATCGTCTATCTCTTTATCCGTTACATTTATATTTTCTCCGGCCATTCTTGAAACAAGCAATTGTATCTTTACCTCCTCGGTAAGATCGCTTTTTTTCATACCCTGCTGTTGCAATAGTTGATTCAAGGTCGATCCTTGAGCAGTAATATTTGTTTCAATTTTTTGTATTTCTGCGTCAATATCTTTTTGACTAACGGTTATTTTTCTTTTTTTAGCCTCCTGATTTATCAATGTTTTTAAAATAACAATGTCGAGAGTTTTCTTGCCCCCTTGTTTTTCCAGTTCTTTAATAACTGTTAGTCGGCTAACTAATTGTCCATTAACTGAAGCCGCAAGAAAAAATCTTACCGAAAAATAAATCAAGCCAAGTACCAAAAGAAAAATTAAACCAAGTAAGAATATTTTTTTTGGCCGCTTGACTATCAAATTTGAAGCAATACTGTTTTTGACTGTCTTTTCTTTTTTTGCCATAGTTAATAATATAATAAATATTTTTAAAATCAAGGTATCGGAAAACGAAGAGCGAGTTTTTTGACTCTTGAATGAATTTCTTTCATTTTTTTGTTAGCTCTCATTTCCTTTTCAAACTTGGCGATATAATCTTTCCTCTCTTCTTTTTTAAGAGGTAGACGATATGGTTTAAGTAAATTAATTACTTCCAGGATAACGCCGCCGATGAATTTCATTTCTTTTTCCTTCATTCCCCGACTAGTTGACGCCGGTGTTCCCAGTCTTATCCCTGACGGATAAAAAGGCGACGAGGTTTCATCGGGAACCGTGTTTTTATTTAAAGTTAACCCCACCCAATCAAGGGCTTTTTGGGCAAATACACCCGATCCTGCTCCAAGGACCGATGTCAAGTTGACCAATAATAAATGATTTTCACTACCGCCACCAACTAACTTTAAGCCGCCATCCATTAATGTTTTTGCCAGTACTTTTGAGTTCTTAACAATCTGACTGGCATATTTTTTGAAAGACGGTTGAGCTGCTTCATACAGAGCAACGGCGATCCCGGCTGTCTGATTATCATGTGGACCGCCCTGGAGTCCGGGAAAAACCGCCTTATTTATTTTATTACCCAAATCCGGATCTTTTTTTAAGCCTTTATTCGTTACCATAATTATTGCCCCTCTTGGACCTCTTAGTGTTTTATGAGTGGTTGTAGTCACAATATGAACGAAAGGCACCGGGGAGGGATGAGCTTTTCCGGAAATCAGACCAGCCACATGAGCAATATCAGCTGCCAAATAAGCACCGACTTCATCAGCGATCTCGGCAAACTTTTCATAATTAAATTTAAGCGGATAAGCAGTCGCACCAACCCAAATCAGTTTTGGTTTATGTTCCTTAGCCAATCTTCTTATCTCGGCGTAATCAAATAAATCTTCGTTTTTATAAACATTGCTTTTCTTTAACGAATATTGAAATGATTTGTAAAAAATACCCGTCGCTGAAACCATATGTCCGTGCGTTAGATGGCCTCCGGCAATCAAAGCCTGACCCATGATGACGTCACCCGGCTTACAGGTTGCCAAATAAACAGCCAGATTGGCCGGCGATCCGGAATATGGCTGGACATTGGCAAATGGGACACCGAATAATTTTTTTGCCCGTTCCTGACAGAGAATTTCTACTTCATCAACATTCTCGTTACCGCCGTAATAGCGTTTTTTGGGATAACCTTCGGAATATTTATTGACAAAATATGAAGATAAAACCTTTCTAACTTCACTCGATGCATAATTTTCTGAAGGAATTAACTCGATTCCCTCTCTCTGTCTTTTTTCTTCCTTTTTAACCAGATTGTAAATTTTTGTGTCTTTCATAAGTGCCCACCTTCATTTTATGTAACATAATAAACTAATGATTTTTTAATTTCAAGGGTAAAAATATGGGCACTAAAGTATAATATATGAATAAAGTCAAAACTCAAAAGTTAGAAGTCAAAAGAGAAAGTAAAAAGTTAAAAGTAAAATAAACGTCATTCCCGCGTAGGCGGGAATCCAGACTAAATATACATTTTAAAATGTGATTATAGCTTGGATCCCCGTCTTCACGGGGATGACACAAGCCACTTTTTAATTTTGACTTTAATTTTTGACTTTTGAATTTTAACTTTTAAATTTATTTTTGAAAATATGTTCAAGCTATTACTCGGCGCTGACGCTTTGATGATTATTATCTTCACTTTAAGATTTAATACCTTACCTCCTCAGATTCCTCTTTTCTATTCTCGGCTTTGGGGAGAAAACCAATTAGCTGACACTTGGTTGATTTTTATTTTGCCGGTTTTTCTTAATTTACTATTTTTTCTCAATAACTATCTTTTTAAAAAATTTTATTCTGATAATGAACTCATAAAAAAAATCTTTTATTATCTTAATCTCTTTCTTATTTTTGGCTTTACTTTAATCTTTATTAAAATTGTTTTTTTAGTTTCTTAAAATGAATTTTCTTATTTTTTTAACGGCCACTTTAATTTCTTATCTTTTAACAATCCCGACCATCGCTCTTGCCAAAAAATTTCACTTAGTCACCGATTCAAAAATTAGGAAACATCCAGCCCATACCCATCAAGGAATTATTCCGCGCGCCGGCGGCCTACCTATTTATTTATCAATCCTTTTTACTTCACTGATTTTTTTGTCAATCAATAAAATTATCAGCGGCATATTAATTGCTAGTTTTTTATTAATCTTTCTTGGTTTACTTGACGATGCTTATGATCTTTCTCCCTACTGGAGATTTATTGCTAATCTGTTTATTTCTGCTTTAGTAATTGCTTTTGGACTTGGTATTCCCTATATTTCAAATCCTTTTGGAGGAGTAATTAGACTCGATTTTTGGCAGATACCTGTCAGTTTTTTTGGGCTCCATTATATTTGGGTAGTGGCTGATTTATTAGCCATCATCTGGCTTACCTGGACGACTAACATGATTAATTGGAGCAAAGGGGTTGATGGACAGCTGCCGGGATTTGTCACTATTACCGCTATCTTTTTAGGACTATTATCACAGCGATTTACTAGTCATGATATTTCAGTTCAATCAGTAACTATTTTTAGCTTCATTATAGCCGGAGCTTATTTAGGTTTTTTACCTTTTAACTACTATCCGCAAAAAATTATGCCCGGATACGGAGGTGGTGCTTTAGCGGGATTTTTACTGGGAATTCTTTCGATACTATCTTTTGGCAAAGTTGGCACCGCCATTCTTATTATGTCAATTCCCATGATTGATGCTTTCTACACAATGATCAGACGATTGAAAAAAAAACAATCCCCTTTCCGAGCCGACTGGGGCCATTTTCATCACCGACTCCTCGAAATCGGTTGGGGGAAAAGACGAATTTCCTGGTTTTATTGGTTGATTGCTTTAATATTAGGAATCGCTAGTTTATTTTTAAAAGGAATTGAAAAATTAATTGCCTTTATTACAATTGCTTTATTACTTTTAGTCTTCATATACATTATTGGAGAGATGAAGAAGCAGAATAAGATACCAATCTACAAATGAATACTAATCAACTAATAAACAAAGTATTTGTAGCATTCGGATAAATTCGTAGATTAGAATCATATATGAAATTCTTTATCAAGACTTTCGGTTGTCAACAAAATAAAGCTGATTCGGAGCGGATTGCTCGGGATTTTAAAGCTCGCGGCATGACGGCTGCTAAAAATTATCAAGAGGCTGATTATATTATCATCAATACTTGCATGATTCGGGAATCAGCTGAAAATCGTGTTTATGGATTGGTAAATAATTTAAATAAATTAACCCTGAATGGGGTAAAAATCATCGTCACCGGCTGCATGGTTGGTATGGCCTTTCGTGATAAAACCGGCTTATACCTAAAAAAAATTAAAGAAAAACTTCCTGGTGTTGATGAATTTATGCCGATTGAGGAAGTTGGTTTTGATTTTGCACCCTTAAGAACTGATAAATTAAGCGCTTGGGTGCCAATTTCCAATGGTTGTAATAATTTCTGCACTTTTTGTGTCGTTCCCTTTACTCGAGGTCGGGAAATCAGCCGACCTTTTGAAGATATTATCAAAGAATGTCAGGAATTAAAAGATAAAGGCTATAAAAATATTACGCTTTTAGGACAAAACGTTAATTCTTACGGAGCAGATTTAGTCGCGAGTGAAGAGGCTCTTCGAGAAGCGGATTGCGGAGATATTCCGCAGAGCCTCGCAGAAGAGGAGCGTCACGAGCAACAGAATCTGCCGTCATTAAAACCTATTTATGTTAAACATTTAGGCAGACTAAGAATTCCAACCCTTTTTCCTTACTTATTAGAAGAGGTGGCAAAAATTGGTTTTGAAAAAGTTGATTTTATTTCCTCTAATCCCTGGGATTTTTCCGATGAACTGATCGATACAATTGATAGAAACAAAAACATAACCCGAACTATTCATCTCCCGGTTCAATCGGGCGACGACGCCGTCTTAAAAAGAATGAATCGTTGGTACACGGCAGAAGAATATCTTCTGCTGATATCAAAAATCAAAAAGAAAATACTTGCCCGCCGAAGCCTTGGCGAAGGCGGGTTAAAAGTAAAATTTACCACTGATATTATTGTTGGATTTTGCGGAGAAACTGAAAAAGAATTTAAAAACACTGTTAAACTTTGTAAAAAAGTCGGGTTTGAAAAAGCCTATATCTCCATGTATTCTTCCCGCTTTGGCACGGCCGCCACAAAAGTATTTAAGGATGACGTTCCTCATAAAATAAAAAAACAAAGATGGCTCATTTTAGAAAATCTAATCAATAAACCTCACTTAAGATGATCCTAATCTACTAATTAATCCGAATCTACAAATGATGTTAGATCAAGCTCTATTTAAGGGATTAAGAATTCTTTTTGGTTTAAGATATTTATCTCTAAAATTGACTAATAATCCTAACTCCATTTTAAACGCTACTAAATATCTTTTTAATTGATAATAATCTTCTTTAAGTAACATTCTTTTCGCTTTTAATTCAAGAATGATTGAGTCTTCTACACAAAAATCTATTTTATTTCTACCTTCTTTCTCTCCTTCAAAAGAAATTAGAATATTTTTTTCTCTTTCATATTTAATGTTATTTTCTATTAACAAGTGCTCAAATGCATCAGAATATTGTTTTTCGTTACAATAACGACCCAAAGTATTATGAGTCTTAAACAACAAACCACAAACCCTATATGATAATTCTGGAAAAACTAAGTCCTTCTTTTTCATTTGTTGATTAGAATTTTAATCAATAATATACTAACTTTTATTGTTTGTCTGTAGACTATACCCTACAAAAGTAGTGATTTAGATTGTTATATTAATTAAATTATTACGAATTATGAGCTTACCTCAGATTATAGACAAGTTTTTAAATAATAAGTTGTTTCTTTGATTCTTTGATGAACTTTTTCACTTTTATAGAAGCGTTTAACAATTGCTTTGCCCACTTTTCTGCATTAATTCCTCTTTGTGAATTTGGATAGTCTTTATTTTCTTGTATATAAATATTTCTTTCTAATATAAAACTTGCTTCAGCTGCTTTTAACCAATTAATTCCATTCTTACCAATTATCAATTTATTTGTTGTTGCCATTTTAAAAAAATTTAGTTCAATAATTATTACTTCTGCTTTAGTTTTTCTTTAATATCTTTTATATCAAATCTTTGATCGATTACTAGAACAAAAAGACCTACAGCAAGGTAATATCCATTTTGTCTTATAAATCCCAACATAATTAATATTGAGGCAATTAAAAGAAATATTCCGTTTACAAAATGGAATGAACCAAAAGTTTTTTCAATTATTTTTGATATTTTTATAGGTTTTATATTTATTTTTTTATCTTTTTCATTAATTTATTTCTTTTTAAGATCAGAGCTTTAAGTAGAGCTTTATCTAACAGTGTTCTACTTTGATGCGTTTTGTAGGTATCATATTGATATTCACGAATAAAATTATTTAATTTTTCTAAGTCTATTTTCAAAAATAGTGCTTCTAATAATTTTACATTAAATTGATCTTTCCCTGCCAATCTTTTATATTCTCGTTCTCCTCCAATAAAATATCCTAATAGAAAAATTCCAATATTAATTACTATTTCCATAATTAGAATGCATGAAATGATTTTAAACGATTGTAATAATTATACACAATTAGTGAATTAAGTCTCATAATTATTTTATTTGTTGATTAGGATACTATTCGTAGATTGGGATCTTTTTGTGATAAAATTACATTTATGAAACTACTTGTAACTGGAGGAGCGGGATTTATTGGTAGCAACTTTATTCTTTACTGGTTAAAAAAATATCCTCAAGATAAAATTGTTAATTTAGATAAGCTTACTTATGCCGGCAATTTAGAAAATCTAAAGTCGGTTAAGAAAAACCCTAACTATGAATTTGTCCACGGCGATATCTGTAACTCACAACTCGTTAATGAATTAATAAAAAATATTGATGTAGTCGTCCATATGGCGGCTGAAAGCCATGTTGACCGCTCTATTCTTGATCCAGCCCCATTTATCAAAACCAACATCGAGGGTACCTACGTCCTTCTTGAGGCCGCCTTAAAAAATAAAATAAAAAGATTTCATCATATTTCAACTGACGAAGTATTTGGAGCTTTAGAAATCAATTCAAAAGAAAAATTTAATGACAAGACTCCATATAATCCAAGAAGTCCTTATTCAGCCTCCAAAGCCGCTTCCGATCACTTAGTTCGTGCTTATTATACGACCTATGATTTGCCAATTACGATTTCTAATTGCTCGAATAATTTTGGCCCGTTTCAATTTCCGGAAAAATTAATTCCTTTAGCTATTACCAATATTATCGAAAGTAAAAAAGTCCCGGTCTATGGAGATGGTCTTTATGTCCGCGACTGGCTTTTTGTTGAAGACCACTGTAAAGCGATCGACTTAATCTTGCAAAAAGGAAAAATCGGCGAAACCTATCTGATCGGTGGTTTAACCGAAGATATTACCAATATTGAAATAATTAAAAAAGTTTTAAAAATTATGGGTAAAGATGAATCGCCAATTGAGTTTGTTAAAGACCGTCCTGGCCATGATCGCCGCTATGCTATTGATTGGTCAAGAATTAATAAAGAACTCGGCTGGCAGCCAGATCATGATTTTAATGAATATCTAAAAATAACAATTGATTGGTATAGAAATAATCAAGAGTGGTGGAAAAAGATTAAATAATATGTTAAAAATCGCCCTTACCGGTGCTGATGGTTTAGTTGGCTCTCGAATCGTCGAATTATTAAAACAAAATTTTGACTTTATTCCTATTCCCCAAGCCAAAATGGATATTACCAATGTTAACCAAGTAAACATTGTTCTCAAGGATATTGACTTCGACATTTTTCTTCACTTAGCCGCCTACACCAATGTACCTGGAGCAGAAACAAACAAAGAGCTTGCTTTTAAAATAAACCGTGATGGTACTAAAAATGTTTTTGAAACTGTTATCCGGAAGCAGAAAAAATTTATCTATATTTCTACTGATTTTGTCTTTGACGACATTAATCCGCCTTACTTTGAGGACTCTCAACCTAATCCAACCTCTGTCTATGCCGCCTCAAAATATGAAGGAGAAAAAATTGTTCAAGACCAAGCGATGATTGTGAGAATTGCCTATCCTTACCGGGCTAACTTTGAATTAAAAAGAGATTTTTTTAGAACTTTTAAATCCTATTTGGAAAATAAAAAGCCTTTATCAATGATTACCGACTCTTTGATGACTCCGACGTTTATTGATGATATTGCTTTTAGTTTGAAATATCTTTTTAACAACTATGCTCCGGAAGTATTTCATTTGGTTGGCGCTGATTCTCTTTCACCTTATAATGCTTGCCTTATGGTCGCAGAAAAATTTAATTTAGATAAATCTCTCATCGGAAAAACTACTTATGAAGAATATGTTAAAGGAAAAGCCCAATTGCCTAAATTAGCAGATATCAGAAGCAAAAAAAATAATTTTTATAAAATGAGAACGTTTGAGGAAGGACTAACTGAAGTTGTAAAACAACTTCAGAATTTCTAATTTCTAATTACTAATTTCTAAATAATTGTATAATTCATATTTATGACAATTACAGTCGTTGGACATGGTTACGTCGGTTTAGTGACTGCTTGTGTTTTTGCCGATTATGGCAACAAAGTTTGGGTAATCGGCCATACTAAAGAAAAGATTGCCCGTTTGAAAAATGGCGATCCGATTATCTATGAGCCGGGTTTAAAAGAACTGTTGCAAAAAAATTTTCAGGCCAAACGAATTTCCTTTACCTTAGACTATGAAAAAGCTATCCCTGAATCGGAAATTGTTTTTATTACCGTTGGCACTCCTTCAAAAGAAAATGGCGAAGCCGATTTGACAAATGTTGTTGATGTTGCCCGAAAAATTGCTAAAAATCTGAAAAAAGGTTTTACTGTCATTTCGTGTAAAAGCACGGTCCCTGTTGGCACAAATCACAAAATTGAAATCATCATAAAGAGACATAAACCAAAATCAGCCGAGTTTGCTGTTTCTTCTGTTCCTGAATTCTTGCGTGAAGGAACCGCTCTTCACGATACTTTAAATCCGGACCGGGTTGTCATCGGATCTGAATCAAAAAAAGCGATTGAATTTTTACTGCAGCTTCACCAGCCAATCAACGGTAAAAGAGTAATCACCAATCTTGCTTCGGCCGAGTTGATCAAATATGTTTCCAATGCTATGTTGGCGACAAAAATCTCATTTGCTAACCTGATCTCTTTATACTGTGAAAAGGTTAATGCTGATGTGGAAACGGTCTTAGAGGCAGTCGGTCAAGACATAAGAATTGGTCGTGATTTTTTATACCCGGGCGTTGGCTATGGAGGTTCCTGCCTACCAAAAGATGTTAAAGCTTTTATCAGTATCGGTAAAAGAATCAATGTTAACACGGATTTTTTCAACTCAATCGAATTGGTTAACTCAACTGTTCGCAAGAACTTTACTAAAAAAATTATTGATAATGCTCCTGGTAAAAAATTAGCCATCTTGGGATTAAGTTTCAAACCTAATACCGATGATATCAGAGAAGCTCCTTCTCTTTATATTATCGACGATTTGCTAAAATCCGGATTTGAGATAAAAGTTTATGATCCGGTCGCCACTGACAATGTCAAAAAAATCATGGCTGATAAAATTAAATATGTCAAAGATCCTTATCAGGCCATTGAAAAAGTTGACGCTTTAGTGATAGTTACCGAGTGGAACGAATTTAAACAGATCGATTTAGCTAAGGTTAAAAAACTTCTTAACCAACCTTATATCTTTGACGGAAGAAATATCTATTTGACCGAAACGATGAAAAAGTTAGGCTTTAAATATTATTCTATAGGACGGACATAAGGAGCGGACTCGGTAAGGTAATTTTTATCACTCAAAAGGTGAAAAAATTACTCTTACCTCGTCTCTCAAAAAGCGAAGATACCCTATAGTGGTGTCGAGCTTTTCAAAAATTATTCTTATGAAAATATTAATCACTGGTGGAGCCGGATTTATCGGTTCTCACCTAACTAAGTTTTATCTGGCTAAAAATGACGACATAATTGTCATTGATAATTTTATCACCGGAAATAAAAAAAATTTGGAAACGAAAATTAATAATAATAATTTAAAAATAATTGAAGCTGATATTATTAATTTTAATTTTTCTAATTTGCCAAGTTTTGATATTATTTATGACTTGGCCTCTCCCGCCTCACCTAAAGATTTTCAACAACTATCTTTAGAAATACTGAAAACCAATAGTCTCGGTCTAATAAATATCCTAGATTTTTTTATTAAAAGTCAAAGTAAAACTTTAGTATTTTCTTCAACCTCCGAAGTTTATGGTGATCCATCAGAACATCCACAAAAAGAAAGTTATTTTGGTCATGTCAATCCGGTTGGCCTTCGTTCTTGCTATGATGAAGGAAAAAGATTTGCCGAAGCTCTGATGATGGCTTATTTTAGAAAATATAAAAAAGATGTGAGAATTGCCCGCATCTTTAATACTTATGGACCTTTTATGAAAAAAAACGATGGTCGGGTCGTCTCCAATTTTATCAATCAAGCAATTAACAATCAACCATTAACCATTTACGGTAAAGGATTGCAAACCCGTTCTTTTTGTTATGTTTCAGATATGGTTATAGGTCTTTATCTATTGGCAACAACTCCAAAACTCGACGGAGAAATTATTAATTTTGGCAATCAAAATGAAAAAACTATTTTAGAAATTGCTGATATAATAAAAAAATTAACTCAATCTCAATCTAAAATTGTTTTTAAAACCATTGGCCAAGACGATCCGAAAAGACGCTGTCCTGATATTACCAAGGCAAAAAAGCTTTTAAATTGGCAGCCGAAAATAGGGTTAGAAGAGGGGTTAAAAGAAACCATAGCGTATTTTCGTAAACAACAGCCGGTTTGAAAATAGTTGTTAGAAATTAGAAACTAGTAATAGGAATTTGAAAATAGAAAGTTGATTTTAATTGTCAAGTTTCCAATCACTATTTTCTATAACTAATTTCGATTCACTAACAACTAATTTCTATTTTCCATATGAGAAAAGTTCTTATTATTCTCCCTACTTTTAACGAGGCCGGTTCAATTGAAAAACTAATAGAAGATATTTTGGCGCAAAATAAAGAACTATCTAACTGGGATATTGAAGTTTTGATTAATGATAGTTCTTCAACCGATGATACTGCTAAAATCGTCAAAATTCTACAAAAAAAATATTCTAAAAAAATTTTTCTTTTGGAAACCAAGAAAGAAGGACTGGGAAAAGCATACCACCAAGCGTTTGTTTATGCCATTGATAATATTCAACCATTTGTCATTATTCAAATGGATGCTGATTTCTCACACAATCCAAATGATATTCCCTTATTCTTAGATAAAATTGCTAAAGGCGCTGATATGGTCGTTGGAGCACGCTACATTAAGGGTGGTTCAATTCCAAGTAATTGGGGGACACATAGAAAGATACTATCAGTTTTGGCCAATCTAACAATTCGACTTGGGTTTATGAAACTAAGTATCCATGAATGGACAAATGGTTACCGGGCAATCAAAATTTGGCTGATTAAAGATGCTCTCGATCATATAAAAAATTATTCCGGATACGTTTTCCAAATTGCCATGTTGGACTATGCCATCAAAAAAGAAGCAAAATTAGCGGAAATACCCAATAATTTTATTGATAGGAAATACGGTATATCCAAAATATTTGTTTCTCAATACATTTTCCAAATTTTTTTCTACCTTTTTACCCATTCCTCATTTATTAAATTTGTCATCGTCGGCTTGATTGGATTTGCAATTGATTTTGGTATTTCTTATCTTATGATTGAAAGACTTCATCAAGCAATCTGGCTTGCTACTCTACTCAGTACAGAAACAGCGATTACCAGTAATTTTCTTATAAATAATTTCTGGAGTTTTGCTCATAAAAAAATTGAGGGCGGACCATTAAGCTATCTATTTAATTTCTTAAAATTTAATCTTGTTTCATCAGGTTCAATCGCCATTCAAACTCTTGGAGTATCGATATTAGTTAATGTTTTTGGCAGAAAACTCTGGTATTTATACAAAATTTTGATAATCGTTTTTATTATTATTCCCTATTCTTATATTCTTTATAATAAATTTATTTGGAAGAAGAAATAAGATACTAATCTACTAATTAATCCTAATTAACGAATATTTGTAGATTCGGATACATTCGTAGATTTGGATCATGGTTACTCTTTAGTAGAATATTGCGAAGACACCCAGCCTTCTTTTCCATCAATCTTGATTTTATACCAACCCTCTTGTTCGTCTAAAAGATCAAACTTCTCACCAGGATTAACCTTACCTGATTCTGAAGCGTTTAAACTCGGTTCTTCTCGAACCCTAAGCCAGCCGGTCGGCGTATCCTTTATGGTAATTTTTGTTTTGGTAGTTTTTGCACTATCCGTTGCCTGTTTATCCTCCGTAGCTTTAGCGAAGGAGGAACTTTGATCAATAGCCAGTTTAAAAGCCGCATTAACCCGGTAGCCTGGATCAACATTGACTTTTTGTGTTCTTCTAAAAAATCCCGGCATAAAAACTGACAATTCATGATCTCCTCTTAAAACATTGTCTAAAATTAAAGGCGCTACTCCTTTCTCGTCATTATCTAAAGTAACGATCGCACCTTGTGGTTCAGTCTCCACATAGATCTCTCCTGATCCGGCTTTTTGCGGTTGTTTAGTCATTTTTTCCGTCGTAAATATTTCGCCGGCCGAAGCAATGTCTGATGAGCCCAGTTCCCGATTAACATAGGTCAAAGCATTTTTATAGATATTTATTTTTCCATTCCAAGATGCAGTATCAGTAGCAGTCCCTTCAGGAATTAGTTTTAATAAATATTCTCCGACTTTGTATTTGTCTTCAAACGGTGTTTTGCCAATGATAGCATTATTAATAAAAACGCTGGCTGTGGGTGAAGAAATAACTTTCAGTTTTCCGTATTCATTTTTCTTATCAAAAATAAAAAACCGCACTGCTACAAAACCAACAAAAAGGACGATTAATATTAAAAGCAATGACAGCTTACTCTTCATGTTTGTCATAATCTTATTTTAGGAGAGATTGAACAACAATTCAAGACTTATCCAAGTTTAATCAAAACTACTCCTAAAAGCATGATTAGACATCCTATCCAAACGCCTTTTTTTGGTTTATCGCCAAATAATAACCAACTTAAAAGAAGAACAAAGATAACTTCTAGTTTTTTTATCCCGGACACTAAGGCAATCGCCCCTGTTGTTATTCCGTATAAAAATAAAAGAGAAACCCCTAGATAAACAAATCCATTAACAGATAACGAGAAAAAATTTACCTTTAATTCTTTGATCCAGTTCTTATCTTTTTGTGTCATATAAACTCCTAAAAGTATTGTTGTAAAAGTGTTTTCATATAATAACAAGAAGGACTGATTAACCGGCTTGATATTTTGTAATCCAATCTTGTCAAAAATAGAAGTTAAAGGCATGATCACCATAGCAATTATATAAATAAATGACGCTTTGTTAGTAAAAAGTAATTTAAATGGTCTTAACCAACCTTCTTTTACCTCCTCTATCTTTAAGAAATAACCACCAATAATAATCAATAATAAACCGATAATAGGTATTAATCTTAAAGATTCAGATAAGATTAATAAACTAAAAATGTAATTAAAAAAGACACTTAAAAAAGTTAAAGGATAAATGTCGGAAAGAAGACTAGCTTTTACTGAACCTAAACTTATGGTTTTTGCATAGGCAAATAAGATAATAGAGGCTGTCGTTGCTATTAAAAAAAGAGAGTTGATCTTTGGCCAACCATCTTTAAAAGCCGGATAAATTAAAAAAGGAATTGAAAAGGCAAACAAAGCCCATGAAACTAAAGAGGCATTAATATTTTTTAAAGCTTTTTTATTTAAAATGACAGAAACTGCCGAAACCAGTGCTGATAACAATGCATACCAAAACCACATATGGTTTTTATTTTATCATGTTGACTTTTAAAAAAACATGTTATAATAGGAGGATATGAAAATACTATTCATTTCCAATTCGTCTTCAAGGCGACTCTTTGGGGAGGGTAGTATTTTTATGGCCTAAAGAGTAAAAACTAATTACCAACCCCGGACAAAGAACTCCGGGGATTTTTTTTGGTCAAGAATACTACAAATCCCCCGCTTAATAATAAGCGGGGTTTTTTATTAGTTATTAATTAAATTTGAAAAAATATATATGAAAAACAAAAAAATTATTTTGGCTTTTTCCGGAGGGTTAGATACGTCATTCTGTGTTCCTTATCTTATTGATAAAGGATTTGATGTGATTACGGTAACAATTGATAGCGGAGGTTTCAATCCAGAAGATATTGCCGAAATTGAGAAAAAATCCAAGGAACTTGGAGCAACAAAACATTATTTAATTGATGCAAAACAATATTATTATGACTCAATTATTTCTTGGATTATAAAAACTAACGGCCTCTATGAAGGATCGTATCCAAATATAGTTTCATCTCAACGTTATCATATCGTAGAAAAATGTATTGAAATCGCCAAGAAGGAAAAGGCTCAGTATTTTGCCAATGGTAATTCTGGAATGGGTAATGATCAAATCAGATTTAACGTTTCCGCCTCCATTATAGCGCCTGATATAAAAATTATCGAACCTATAAAAGAAACTGGTGGTAATCGAGAAAATGAAAAAAAATATCTAGCTAATAAAGGCTTTAAAGTTTCTAGTCAACACAAAAAATATTCAATCAATATTAATCTACTTGGTATTTCTTATTCAGGTTCAGAAATAGATAAAAATAATGAACCTGAAGAAAATATTTTTCAATGGGTAACCGGGGAAAAAGTCAAAGAGCAAACCTATTTAACGATTGAGTTTAAAAAAGGAATTCCAATAAAACTCAATGGTAAAAAAATTGAAAGCTGGAAAATATTGGATATTTTGAATCACGAAATCGGTAAATATGGATTTGGTAAAGACTACTATACAGGCGACTGTATGATTGGTATTAAAGGTCATATTGTTTTTGAGGCTCCTGGAATCCTGTTTCTGATAAAAGCCCATCAAGCTCTTGAACAGTACGTTCTATCCAAACCGCAAATATATTTCGGCGATTTAGTTTCTAAGGAAATGACCGAATATATTTACAACGGTAAGTTTTATGATTCTTATGTTGAGGCTCTGAAGGCTTTTATTAACAAACAGCAAAAAAATGTCTCCGGAAAAGTATTGATGAAGATGGAACATGGCAATGCTTTACCAGTTTCAGTGAAATCTAAATATTCCTTAATAGACCCGAAAATAGCCTTGTACGCTCAAAGCAAATCATGGACTAAAGAGGAAGTTAATGGTTTTATAAAACTTTATGGATTACAGTCTATTATAGCTTCAAAAGTAAATAAAAAAGGAGGTGATTTATATGAATAAAATTCAAATTGTTGGAAAACAACTTGTTAATATTTCCTTGGAAAAAAAGAAGTATATAGCAAAACAAATCATTGCATTTCTTAAATTGCATAAAAAGCATATGGTGCAATTTTCTGAGTCACAACTGATTGAATATATGAATAAGGGATTAACGGTATTATTGGCAACTAATGAGTATAAGTTGCTCGGTTTTGCGAAACTTTATCCGTGGATAGTTAAAAATAAAATAAAAGGGTTTGAATTTTCGTCTTGGATTTCAAAATATCCAAATAACGGAATCGGGAAACAAACAGTTAGTCTTATTTGTGATTTACATAAGAATCTTGATCCTAATTCGGATTTATTTGCAATAATTTCAACAGATAATGCTATTCCTATATCTACGTTGAAAAAACTAGGAGCAACGGAAATACCTATACCTTCTTACGTAAAAAATTTGTTAAAAGGAAAACCTGAACTATGTCTTAATTTAAAAACTATTATAAATTATTATCAAAAACCTATGAACTCAAACAAAATATATGGAGGGATTTATACAAAAGGACCCTCAAAAAAAACTGATCAGTTTATTATGGACCCGACGATGACTGTGCTTGAAAATAAATTAGCACCATATTATTTATTGGAAACGATCGCCCACAATTTAATGACGGCAAAATATCATATTGTCCCAAAAAAAAGTGCCAAAAAAATATTACAAGGTTTATTAAACCTTTTAGAAAAAGCAAATAGCGGACAGTTAGTCGATCCTGTGGTGGGAGATATCCATGAAAATGTAGAAAAATTACTGGCCGATTCAATTGGAGAAGATGCCGGATGGTTTCATATTGCAAGAAGTCGAAACGATCAAACCGTTGTTGATCAAAAATTGTTTACAAAAAAATATTTAATAGATATTTTTGAAGAACTGAATAAACTTGAGAGTATTTTGTTAAAAAAGGCACACATTTACAAAGATACAATTATGCCTGGATTTACACACATGCGTTCTGCCATGCCATCTAGTTTTGGTTTTTGGTGGCAGTCTTATTTAGACCAAACTTTAGATTTGCATAAAGTTATAAAAAGTGTTTTTGAAGTCTATGATAAATGTCCACTTGGTGCCGGAGCCTCCTATGGAGTTAATTGGATAATTAACCCGGAATTTACAGCTAAAAAACTTGGTTTTTCAAAACCGTTAAATAATGCACTGAGTGCAATTAACAATCGTGGTATCGAAGACGCAAACATTATCAGTCAATTGGCAATATTTTTAACGATACTATCAAGAATGATGGAGGATTTGATTATATGGAGTATACCGGAGTTGAATTATGTAGCTATATCAGAAGAATTTACTACCGGTTCGTCAATTATGCCGCAAAAAATGAATCCTGATATTGCTGAAAAAATTAAAAGCAAAAGCGCAAAGCTGATTGCCAATTTAAACCATGTTTTGGTAGCTATGAAAGGAACACCGTCAGGTTATAATCGTGACTCTGCTGAAAGCAAAATCGCCATTATGGCTTCTCTGGAAGAGACTTTAAGTACCATTTCAATAACTAATGATATGCTCGTAAAAATCATGCCTAATCCTGATGTGATGAAAAAAGGAGTTATTTCAAGTTTGCCTACAAAATTGGCTGACGAATTGGTTAAAAAATTTCAAATACCTTTCCGAACCGCTCATAAAATTGTTGGAAAAACTGTTAGTTTGGCTAACGGAAATGTTTTAAAAATTAATGATAAAACGGTTGAAAAAGCTATTAAGGAAATAACCGGTAAAGAATTTATTATTGATCAAAAATTGGTTAAAAACGTATTTAATGTCAGTAATGCTTTAAAACAATATCAATATGAAGGATCTGCCGGACCAGAATATGTTTATAAAGTAAATAAAAAACTTGAGAAAGAGCTTAAATTTCTTAGTAATTGGACTAAAAACCAAAAGAATAAATTTATAAAAGCCGAACAAGATTTGTATGAAAAAGTTATAAAATTTATTAATACTTGACATGAAGAACGTAGTAGATTTATTCCAAAAATTGGTTCAAATTGACAGCCCTTCCGGACAGGAACATGGAATGATCGCTTATGTGAAAAATTGGTTGGATAAGATTGGATTATCATATCAAATAGATAAATTAGGCAATGTCCTTGCAAAAAACCAAGGAACTGGCAAACCAATACTCTTCTGTGTCCACATGGATACAGTTGAACCAGGAAAAGGGATCAAGCCCTTAGTTAAAAACGGAATTATTAAAAGTGCAGAGGGTACTATTTTGGGCGTTGATAATAAAGCGGCAGTCGCCAGCGTTATAACTGCTGTTGAGGAATATTTAAAAAATGAAAAACATCCAAAATCTTTTGAATTATTATTTACAGTCAGTGAAGAAAATGGAGGCGGATTGGAAAATTTTTCTTTTAATTGGATTAACTCAAAAAAAGGATTTGTCTTTGACAGTATAAAACCGATCGGCTCAATCATCCTAAAATCACCGTATATTTGTTTATTCAAAGCTGAATTTATTGGAATAGCTAGTCATTCCTCTACTCCTGAAAAAGGAAAAAATGCTCTAATGCCAGCAATCAAAACTTTAAACAAAATTAAAGTAGGAAAACTGGATAAAGGAGAAACAACTATCAATATAGGCTTAATTAAAGGTGGAACAGGAATAAACACCATTCCTGAAAAAGTAATTATTGAAGGAGAAATAAGAAGCTATCAAAAAAAACTCTTTGATTACCATTTAAATGAAATAAAAACTATTTTTAATAAGGCAAAATTTACAACCAGCGGTTTCGCTCCCGGATATAATCATAAAAAAACATCTTTATTGATTAAAAAAATAAACGAAATCTATAGTTCTTTGAATATTAAACATCAATATTATTCTTATTCTGCCGTAAGTGACGCCAATATCTTAAATTCAAAAGGAATAGAAACAGTTAATTTAGGCGACGGCGTGGAAAATGCCCATACTAATGAAGAGCAAATTAAGATAAACGATTTAACAAAACTAAAAAATATTATTTATGAATTTTTGTTATCATATTAACAAAGACTATTATGAAAACTTATAATTTATATCAAATTGATTCATTTACCAAAGAACTTTTTCGAGGTAATCCTGCTGGAGTCGTTTCTAACGCTGATGGCTTGACAGAATCTCAAATGCAAGATATTGCACGAGAAATGAATTGTTCTGAAACTGCTTTTATTTTATCTCCGGATAAATCCGGTTATGATGTTTGGGTTCGATATTTTACTCCAACCATTGAAGTTCCACTCTGTGGTCATGCGACGATCGCTGCTCATTATATAAGGGCAAAAGAACTGAATCTCAAAACATCAACAATATTATCAAAAACAGGCGCTGGCATCTTGCCTGTAGATATTATTAAAGATAAAAATGATTATAAAATAATCATGACTCAAGGAAAAATAGAATTTGGAAAAATTATTCAAAACAACGAGCAAAAAATATTATTAAAAGCCTTAGGATTAAAGTTCGATAATCTTGATAAACGCTGCCCAATTCAAATCGTTTCTGCTGGCCATTCAAAAGTAATGATTGGGATAAAAAACAGAAGCAAACTTAATAAACTATCCCCTGATTTAATGGCGCTAAAACAACTTAGTAAACAAATTCATTGCAACGGTTATTTTATATTTACTTTTGATTCCAGCGAGCAAAATATATTAACTGCAGGAAGAATGTTTGCTCCAGCCATCGGAATAAGCGAAGATCCGGTAACAGGAAATGCCAATGGTCCGCTTGGTGCTTATTTAGTTCATCATAAGTTGGTAAAACATGATGGAAAAAAATTTGTTTTTGTAGGAAAACAGGGAGAAGCAATTAATAGAACTGGTTATGTTGATGTAACTGTTTATATTGAAAACAATAAACCGTTTAAAGTTCAGGTTGGCGGAAATGCAGTTATAGTATTCCAAACAAAAATAACAATATGATTAAAGACAAAATATTAAAAAATCTGCAAGTAGTTTTGGAGAAGATGGGAGTAAAAGATTCTGATATTGATCTGGACCATCCGGTTAATTCCGATTTTGGCGATTATTCGACTTCAGTGGCTCTAAAATTAACCAAAATTCTCAAAAAAAATTCTTTTGAAATTGCCGAAGAAATTATTAAAAATCTTACTAAAAATAAAAATATTAAAAAAGTTGATGTCCTTAAACCTGGGTTTATTAACTTTTGGATTTCTAATGTACAGTTGATTAATCAACTGACAAAAGTTATTCAGGACGGTTTTGATTTTCCTAAATATCATCTTGGAAAAAATAAAAAGATTATGGTCGAGTTCGCCCACCCAAATACCCATAAACTTTTTCACATCGGACATCTGAGAAACATTTCGACAGGCGAAGCGTTGGTAAGAATTCTTGAAGCAACTGGAAATAAAGTTGTAAGAGGCAATTATCAAGGTGATGTTGGATTGCACATCGCCAAATGTTTATGGGGAATTCAAAATTCCCTCCTTCGCCAAGGCTTCGGAGGGCAAGCAAAATTCAAAAAATTAAAAACATTGCAGGAAAAAATTGAATTTATCAGTAAGATATATACTGCCGGAACCAAAGCTTATGAAGATGATGAAAAAGCCAAGCAGGAAATAATTAAGATCAACAAGATGATCTATGACCATGACCCGGAAATAATACCCCTTTGGACTGAAACAAGACAGTGGAGTTTGGACTACTTTGAAGAAAACTATAAAAGATTTTACAGTCGTTTTGACCGATTATACTTTGAAAGTGAACTGCCCGAACGCGGTATTGAGATAGTAAGTCAACTTTTAAAAAAAGGAATTCTTGAAAAAAGTCAGGGAGCGATTGTTTTTAATGGAAAAAAATACGGGTTGGACACCAGAGTTTTTATTAACTCGCTTGGCTTCCCTACTTACGAAGGAAAAGAATTAGCTTTGGCTGAAAAAGAATTTTCTGAATTTGGAGAACTGGATAAAATTATTCATACAGTTACACCTGAACAAACCAGTTTTTTCAAAGTTACTTTTAAAGTCGAAGAACTAATTAATAAAAAAAAATACAAAAATAAACAATATCACCTTGCCTACGAATGGGTAAAATTAAAAGCCGGAAAAATGTCTTCCCGGGAAGGTAATATAATCGAGGCCAACTGGTTGATAGATGAAATAAAAAATAAAATCCTGGAAAAATTTAAATGTGATGAAGAAACAGCCGAAATTTTAGCAGTTGCTTCGGCAAAATATTCTTTCTTAAAAAACAGCACCCAAACAATCATTGCTTTTGATATTGACGAATCGATCTCCATTGAAGGCAACTCCGCACCTTATTTAATCTATACTTATGTCCGTTGTCAAAGCGTATTAAGAAAGGCTAATATCTATCTATTCCACGGCCGTGGTATAGATAATAATTTTAATTTTAAAAAAGAAGAGGTGAACATTTTGAGAATTTTGTATCAGTTTCCAGAAATTGTTGAACAGGCGGCAAAACAATTTTCTCCCAACCTAATTGCTAACTATCTTTATAACTTAGCATCGACTTATAATCTTTTTTATCAAAAACATCCAATCTTAACTGCCGAAGAGAAAACAAAACAATTTCGATTAATGTTAACTAAAAGCGTTGGAAAAGTAATTAAGGAAGGACTTTACTTGTTAGGGATAAAGACGGTAGAGAAGATGTAGTTGAATCGGTTATCCAGTTAACGGGTTAAAAAGTTAACGAGTTTAATAACAAAAAAATGAACCCGTTAACACGTTAACTCGTTAACCAAATAACTTAATAACTATGAGTTTCTTTATCTGTAGCGAATGCGGTTTCGGTTCCGGCTCATGGATCGGCAAGTGTCCTGACTGTGGCCAGTGGAATACTTTAAAAGAACAGCCAAATTTTGAGAAATCCTCCAAAAAAAGCGAGGCTGTCAAAAAGATTACCATCACTTCTCTATCAAAAATTAAATCTTTTTCAAAATCCAGACAGTCAACCGGTATATTTGAATTTGACCGGGTTTTGGGTGGCGGCATTGTTCCCGGCGAAGTCATTCTTTTGACCGGCCAACCGGGAATAGGTAAATCAACTCTTGTTCTTCAGGCGTTTCAGAAAATGAAAATCCTTTATATTTCCGGCGAAGAATCAGCCGAACAGATAAAAAACCGGGCCGAAAGACTTTCTGTCAATCTTGATAATCTATCATTTTCCAGTGACTTGCAGATCGAAAGCATTATTAAAAGCATTGAAGAAATAAAAGACGAAATGGAGATTATTATCATTGATTCAGTACAAACCATCTATTCAAAAGACATTGGGGGCCCGGTGGCCGGAGTCAGTCAACTAAAAGAAGTCACTAAAAAAATTATTAATTTCTCTAAACAAACAAAAATACCTGTCTTATTAATTGGTCATATTACCAAAGAAGGCGATATTGCCGGACCAAAAACTTTGGAACATTTTGTTGACTGCGTCCTGGAACTGGAAGGAGAGAAAGTTTCCAATTTTAGGCTGCTGCGCGCTTCGAAAAACCGCTTTGGCTCAACCGATGAAATTGGCATTTTTGAGATGAAACAAAAAGGATTGACCGAAGTAAAAAATCCTTTAATATTTTTAGAAACTGACAAAAAACTGGAACCGGGAAAAGCTATTGTTGGCGTCGCCGAAGGAAAAAGGCCGTTCTTTTTTGAGATTCAAACTTTGGTTGTTCCCACTAGTCTAATGAATCCCCGTCGAGTAGTTAAAGGCCTTGATTACAATAAGGTTTTACTACTTTTAGCGGTCATCAGAAAAAATCTTCATCTGCCGCTTGACCGGTTTGATGTCTTTGTTAATGTGGTCGGCGGCGTCTCGATAAAATCTACCGCTGCCGATCTTGGTTTCATCGCTTCTTTAATCTCTTCTTTTAAAAACATCGCTCTCCCAGCTAATTCTATTTTTGTTGGTGAGGTTGGGCTGCTGGGCGAAATTCGTCCTTCTTATCTTGAAGAAAAAATTATTGATGAAGCAAAACGATTAGGATTTAAGAAAATTTATTCTTCAAAGTTAATAAATAATGTTAAAGAATTTGCGAAGAAATTATAGACTGGATCCCCGTCTTCACGGGGATGACATTTACGGGGTTTTTTTAAAGAAAGTCTTTTCAACTATAGTTTTTTTTCCATTGGCTCCAATCAGATTTATCGTTATTTTATTTTCTCCTTCATTAAGAGAAAATTCATAAGTAAATACTCCTTCTTTGTTTTGATAAATTCTCTCTCCGGCAATCGTAACCATCGTATCTTTATCGGTTTTACCAGAAATTTTCACACTTTTTTCGATGGTAAAGTTTTTTACCTTTGGTGTTAAAAGAGTAAAACTGGGAGGAGAAAAATATATTTTCAGTTGGTAAATAAAATAACTGACAAAAAATAGAGTTAAAATTACTAAGCCAAGTTTTAAAAACTTTTTTGTTTCTGAAGTTAAATAAGCCGAAGTGACTTTTCTTTTAAATTTTACTTCTTCTTTTTTTTCATAATCCCGGCGAAAAAAAGCGAGAATTTTTTTTTCATCAAGACTTAAAACCCGGGAATAATTTTTAAGAATACCAATAATATAAATTCTCGAGGAAAAAAAATTCCAGTCTTCTTCTTCAATCGCTTTTAAGTATTTTTCCCTGACTTTAATTTGCTTTTCAATGTCAAGAAGAAGTAGCCCTTTTTTTTCTCTTTCTTTTTTAAGAATAGTGCCAATGGATAACATAAGTTTATTATACTCTTCCTGTATATTCGCCTGTTTCCGGATTGATGCTAATTGTCTCCCCGACTTTTACAAATATTGGGACCATGACTATAGCTCCAGTTTCAACTTTAACCGGTTTTTTTGCTCCGGAAACCGTATCACCTTTAGCCGCATCTTCCGCTTCAATTATCTTTAATCTAACACTGCTTGGCGGGCGAATTGCCAAAGGCTTATCGTTGTACATATAAACAAACATTTTCTCTCCTTCTTTAAAAAATTTAGAAACTTCACCAGCTACGGAAATTGGTAGAGAAAACTGATTATATGTTTTCTCATCCATAAAATATAAGTTTTCTTTATCTTTATATAAATATTGCATCTCAACAGAAGTAACATCCAACACTTCTACTTGTTCATTGGATTTATAAGCATATTCAACATTTTTAGCCGAAATTAAATTCTTTAATCTCGCCTTCATTAAGGCCGATCCTTTGCCGGGTGAATAAAAATCAGCTTTTTGTACCTGACAGATCTCTCCCTGGAAAAAAACAAATTCTCCTTTTTTTAGATTACCTGCGTTAATTCTCATAGTTTTATAAATTAAAAAACGAAGATACTAAATTTTTTACGGTTTTTGGTTTTCCGTTAAAAAATTTTCGGTATCGAGTTTTTTTCTTCACGAAATATTGATTAGTTTAAGCTTTTCAATCGAATCAACATTTGCAAAAATCATTGCCAATCTTTCAAGACCGATTGCAATTCCTGAACAATCTTGAAGCCCATATTTTAATGCTTCAATGTAGCCTTTGTCAATTGGATGAATAACTTCACCCTCTTTTTTAAATCTTAACTCTTGCTCTCTCCAATCGGTCAACTCCGTATAACAATCCCCTAATTCAATCCCATTGATATAGAATTCAAAACGTTGAGTTGTCTTTCCGTCGGGATTTAATTTAGCTAAAGCGGTAAATTCCTTCGGATAATCATAAATCAAAGTCGGGTAGCCGTTTTTTCCCAAATTTGGCTCAATTTCTTGCGAATAGATCTGCGACCAAAGATCTTTATAAGTAGAGACGCCCAAATTGGGCGTCTTTACGATTTGATACCCTTTTTCTTCTGCCCTTTTAAGAAATAGCTTATGATCAAACAATTCTTTTTTAGAAATATTACTATATTTTTCAAACGCTTCTGTAACTGAAGTCTTCTCCCATTTTTCAAGTGAAATTATCTTCCCTTGATATTTGATATTTCTATTGATGTGATTAAGCATTTCCAGCACTACATCCGCAATCTCCATATACCCCGCTCCCATTTTATAAAACTCCAACATAGTAAATTCAAAAGAATGCAACGATGAGGTTGGTTCACTATTTCTAAAAGATTTTCCCAAATAGTAACAATTACCAACTCCGGCGGCTAATAATCTTTTTAAAAATAACTCCGGCGACGGCGTCAAATAAAGTTTTTCCTTTTTATCTAAATATCTAAATTGCGTCTCAAAAACTTCCAAGTACGATTCAGGAATCAGAGCCGGAGAAAGCACGGGCAGATCAACTTTTAAATAATTATTCTTCTCCAAAAACTCATTAACCGCTTTTTCTACCTGAAGGTAGATTTTGTAATTATCCAAGTTTTTTGTTGTTGTTTTTATTTCCATATTGACAGATAAAAAAATCTGATATAATAACGATAGGGGCGTCAACCGTAAGGATGATGGCCCTTATTTTTTATGCTCTAATACTTTGAATCTCTTCGTATTTACTTCATGAACAAACGTGGTAATATTTATTTTTTTAAGTAAGTATTTAAGAACGTTTATTTTATTTTTATCACCTGAAACAAGTTTATTTTTTAATTTAAAATCGTAAATAATCGCTCCTAAAAGTAAATCAACAATTTGAATAATATTAGATCCTCTCGAATCAATACGATGAACTCCGCTGATTGCCAATCTTTTTAGAGATTCATTAATCTTATGCTTTAGATCTACTTCAAACTTGATTTTACTTGGGACAGTTATATAATCAGCCAATATTGTTAATATCTCATTATCATCGATATTTTTTAATAGAAGGCATTCAGTAAAATGCTGGTAAGCTAAATAAGGATTATTATTAAACTCTTTCTGAAAATCTACTAAATCTTTATTTATTATGATTGAAGAAAAATAAATTCCTGGTGTAGAAAAAATACAGTCAATAATTTCTTTGATTAGATTAATTTTTATTTTAGAAAGAGTGTTCCATTTTATTTCGTCAAAAAATCGATGTTGTTGCCTTATTTTCCTTATTTGAAAATCAAGAAAATAAGGTTGAAGACATTTAATCATCCCTAAACCAAAAAAACGATTAACTTTATCATTAATCGATCCTGTTTCATCAAAAAAAACAAAGGGTGTTCTAATTTCCTTATAATTTTTTAAGTCAAAATTCATGATATTAATTTATAAAACTTATTTTTTGAACAAAGATCTTTTATATAAGTAAGATTAGATAATTTATTTTTCGGAATTATTATTTTGAAATAAAGACTGAAAACTAAATCATCAATATAGTCTTTTAAAGCTCTTTGCTTGTCTAAATCAATGATGGGTTGTGATTTTAAATCTGCCAGAAGTATTTGCTTCCCTTCTAAGTCTAATTTTTGATTAACGTAGTTACTGTCAATTATCTTTTTAATTAAATTAAGATTGTCCTTGATTTGTAGTTTTATCTCTTTGCCCTCTTTCCTTAAAAATAAGGACCCGCTCTTTGTCATTATGCTGTCAAGCTTTTGAACCATTACTTTTGAAAAATCTACATAATCTGAAAGTGTATTTTTTTCTAAAATAAATAATTCCATCACTCTTTTAATAACTTCATTTTTAATATGACGATTATTTTCATTAACAATTGGGATTCTGACAAGAGATTTAACAGCTTTTAATGGGATAAAATAATCTCTCTCATTTTCTTGTTTAAGGCTTTTTTCAAAAATCAATTTATTTATAGGGGAATTTAAAAGAGCAAAATAAAATAATAATTCTTTTTCTGAATTAGAACTTACAGTTAGCGATTGGTTATTTATCAAAAGAATCGGTCTATCTGTGAATTGAAAATGACTTGTGAATCTTGTTCTCCAGATAATTTTAAATTTTTTCAGAAACGTTGCTATCCCTTGACTTCCAGCAGGGAAACTGAATGGAGATTTTTTTGAATAATAATTACTACTTCTACTTACTGTATAAAAACTCCAGTTGTTGTTTTTATAATCAAAAATTTCAAAATAATTAGATTCATAGTTAGATACTATTTTATTAGTGTCTATAATTACTCCACCATCAAAAGAAAAATCTTCCTCAGGCTTTAATTGAACCCTAAATGAAGAGATGTCAATCGTATCTTGGTTGTATACTTCGTAGAAATCTAAGTATTTTTTACTTTGTTTTATAAAATTCCAATTAGCAACACTTTGGAAAAGTTTATTCTGTAGAATGAGCTTTCTACTTATTTTTTTACCTATCAAAATATTTTTTAAGGTCTGTTCTACAGTATCGTTAGGATCGGTGTAGTTAATTATTTCAACTTTATGTAATATGAATGGGATTTTTCTATTTAAAACGAAGATTAAACTTGAAGTAGCTACGGGTTTATCCTGCTTTAACCCTCTACCGATGAACATTTTCCCGCTGAAAGTAATTATCTTTTTAATGGTTGTAAATTTGGCTAAATGATAACGGAGAACATCAAGATCGCCTGCAGTTAAAACGGTTTGGGGAATAATGTAACATAGCCTCCCATTATCCTTAAGCAAAGCAACTCCTAAAGCAATAAAAAATGCATAAAGATTTGGTTTAGGTGAGTAAGGTTTAATTCTTCCAGGAACAGTATTTAAATTTACTCCGTAAATATCACTCATTTGGACTTTTTTGTTTTGTATAAGCTTCATTATTAAAACCTCTTGTTTTGAACATTCGTTGTAACCAATATAGGGCGGATTACCTATCACAAAGTCAAAACGCCTTCTTGGACATTCTGGTTGGTTTTCAAGGCTTCTTTTCATTTCTTCCAAATCGCTTTCCTCTCTAACATAACTTTTGTATCCTAAATCTAATTTTTGAGTAAAAAGAGGAATTTGGTTAGGAGACTTTGCTTTCTTTTGAAACTCAACTGTTTGGTCATTAAAAGTGTTACGTAAAGCTGTGTCCATAAATTCGGAAACACTGTCTTTTGTAAGGAAAACCTTAATTTTTTTATCAATTGGATTGTTGTATTTTTCGTTGATAATCAATGGCAACATTCTCATCAATATATTCATTTCAGCAAGGTAGAGGGGAAATTCGGCAATGTCTAAGCCAAAAATATTATTATTGACAATTGCTTCTATATGCTTGGATTTTTCCTCAGAATTATTACCAAATGCTTTAAGAATTGAGTCAACAGCACTATAAAGGAATGTTCCGCTTCCACAAGACGGGTCAATCAAAGAAATGCTATCTTTGTCATATTGATAGCGTTTTTGAAGAGCTTCGGGTGTAAACCCAACTTGTTGAAGCATAAAGTTGACAATTGCTGGGTCGGTAAAGTATTGCCCCTTCTTTGTATCCTCATACAACTCTTTAAGATAGTTTTCGTATATATAACCAAAAATTTCATTTTGGATGTTGGCAAAAGTATATTTTTTAATGAAAACAAATATATCAAGCCACGGGGCAACATCATGGAGTTCGTTTTTAGGTTGTCTATATAGATTTAGTAAAATTTGGTTGATGAAATCCTGCTCTTTCTTAAAAGGTCTATAAATATTTTGAGAGATTTTGTTTGAGATACCCTCAATAACACCTAAAATCTTGCCGTATTGTTTAACCTTTAGGCAATCGTGTATTGCTTTAACAATTTCTTTAAATTCCTGGACGAAATTGTCAAACTCATTATCAACCAAAGTTTTATACAAAATGAATTGGATAACATAAGCGTAAGTAATCTCAACTGCTTTCTTCTCTCTATCTTTTCTATCTAATCCCTCAAAATAGCCTTCAACCTGAAGTTTATTTTTAAAACTTCTTATCAGCTTAGTGATGTCATTAAAGAATATCTGCCTGTTTTCTTCAACCGGGAGTCTTTCTTCTTTTAAAAGAGAGAGCTGGCCTTGAGGTTCAAAAAAGGTTAGGTAATAAAACTCTGGTTTAATATATTCCTTCCAAAATTCAAGAAAAATATTGGTTTCATTAATAATTTGGTCTAAGTTAAACTCACGGTAAAGGTTGTTATTGTAAAAACGCCAAGTATAACCATCAGTTAAGATTCCGTAATGCTTATCAAAATCTTTTTGGTAATTAATGAGTTGCTTAATGCCTGCTTGAATGTTGCCGTAACATTCAGCTTCTAAGGGAACAACAATCTCGGGGCTAATATAGATGACAAAATCTGCCTTTCTACCTTCTTTTGCCTTGTTTTCGTGGATATACTCATTCTTCCTCAACACATCCTTACCTGATAGTCTACCTTCTTTAAGTCTAAATAAATCTTCACTTTCTAAAAAGTCCTTAACGAAACTATGGACACCTGAACCAACTTCTTGCTTTTTATAAAGTTCATTTTCTTTTACCCATTTTATTTTTAGATCTTTAATTAAATTCTTCATAATACTTGTTTTCTAATAAATTGTATCAAAATATAGTAAATTAAGGCAGTATTAAAAAAAATGGATAAAATAAGGTTATTTATTCTAATTCTTCTTTCAACTCTTCTAATAATCTTCTCGCTCTTGAAGAAACCCGTGATGGAATATTGATTTTGTAGATAACGTACTGATCGCCTTTGCGGTAGGTTTGCGGATAAGGAATGCCTTGATCTCGAAGTTTAACAGTTGTTCCTGACTGGGTACCTGGTCTAACTTTAAGTTTAACTGTACCGTTAACGGTTGGCACTTCGACAACGCCGCCGAGAACTGCCAGAGAATAAGAAATTTCTTTTTCAAAATAAATATCCTGGCCTTTTCTTTTAAAATAAGGGTGAGGTTTGACACGAACCTGTAAATCAAAGTCGGAGAATCTGATTTTCATGTTATCATCAACTCCCGCCGGGATTTTAAAGGATTTCTCCTCACCTTTGGCAATCATGGTTTTTTTGACTCCGTTAACAGCTTCTTCAAAAGTCAAAGTGATTTCATAAATATCTCTTCTTGTTCGTTTTTGTCTAGAAAACGGCGATTGAAAACCGAAAAACTGTTCAAAGATTTCAAAAGGATCGGAAAATCCGCCAAAATCAAATCCTTCAAATCCTTCTCCACCAAAATTAGTATAGACGTTAAAGGGGCCTTGCTGGTAACTCTGACCAGCACTCCCAGTGCCACCATAAGCGCCCCGGGAAAAAGCCTCTTCACCATATTGATCATACATCTCTTTCTTTTTTGGATCTGATAAGACTTCAAAAGCTTTAGTTACCTGTTTAAATTTATCAGTCGCATCAGTTGATTTATTTCTGTCCGGATGCCATTTTAGAGCCTGCTTACGGTAAGCAGTTTTTATTTCTGATTCGGAAGCGTTTTTAGAAACACCGAGGACTTCATAATAATCACTCATAATACAAAAAATTCCAATAACCAATAAGACAAGTATTCCAAACAATGATCAATTACCAATATTCAAACTATTTGGTCATTGAATATTGTAATTTGTTTGTTTCTTGTAATTTGGTTATTGGTTATTAATTAACAACCTCTCCTTCTTCAACTTTATCTTTTTTTCCTTTGTCCTCCGAAGCCTTGGCAGAGGAGGATTCACCTTTTGGAGGCTGTTGTTCTCCCGGCTTAGCTTCTTTTTTGTTATACATTGCCTGGCCGATCTTGGACAGCTCGTCGGAAAGATCTTTTGTTTTTGATTCAATCTCATCTTTTGTTCCTTTTTCAATTTTTTCTTTCAGTTCTTTAATCTTTTTTTCAACATTCTCTTTAACAGTTTTATCTGCCTTATCTCCAGCATCCCGCAAAGATTTTTCCGCTACATAGATCATGTTGTCAGCTTTATTTCTTACTTCAATCTTTTCTTTTTCTTCTTTATCCTTGTCAGCATTTTTTTCCGCTTCTTCCTTCATTTTTTCGATTTCATCTTTAGTCAAACCGGTTGATCCGGTAATTTTAATTGCTTGGGATTTACCGGTGGCCTTATCTTTAGCAGTCACTGTTAAAATACCATTAGCATCAAGATCAAAAGATACTTCAACTTGAGGGACACCGCGTGGCGCCGGTGGAATTCCGTCCAGTGTAAATCTTCCTAAAGATTTATTATCTCGCGCCATCGGTCTTTCACCTTGCAGAATATGGATTTCAACTTGAGTTTGATTATCACCAGCCGTTGAAAAGACCTCAGCTTTTGTATTTGGCACAGTGGTATTTCTTTGAATCAACGGTGTCATTACTCCGCCCAGTGTCTCCACTCCCAAAGTCAGTGGAGTGACATCAAGTAAGACAACATCTTTAGTTTCACCGGTCAAAACACCGCCTTGAATTGCGGCACCAAGAGCTACCACTTCATCCGGATTAACCGAACGATTTGGTTCTTTTCCGAAAAATTCTTTGACTTTTGCAATCACTTTCGGCATTCTAGTCATTCCACCAACCAACACCACTTCATCAATTTTTGAGACATCAACCTTAGCATCTTTGAGACAAGCTTTAATCGGTGGAAAAGTTTTTTCAATCAAGTCGCCTATAAGCGACTCTAATTTAGCCCTGGTTAATTTCATTACCAAATGTGATGGTTGACCGTCTTTAACAGTCACAAAAGGCAAATTGATTTCCGCTTCCTTTGAAGAAGATAATTCAATCTTGGCTTTCTCCGCCGCGTCTCGCAAACGTTGTAAAGCTTGTGGATCACGTCTTAAATCAACTCCATTATCTTTTTTAAACTCATCGGCAAAATAATCAAGAATTACTTTATCAAAATCATCACCGCCCAAATGTGTATCACCATTAGTCGCTTTGACATGAAAAACGCCTTCACCTAATTCCAAGACAGTAATGTCAAAAGTACCGCCACCGAGGTCATAAACCGCAATCGTGTGAGCGTGTTTTTTATCCAAACCATAGGATAGAGCCGCGGCCGTTGGTTCATTGATAATTCTTACCACTTCCAGTCCGGCAATTTCGCCAGCTTGCTTGGTCGCCTGACGTTGAGCGTCGTCAAAATAAGCCGGAACCGTAATAACGGCTTTCTCAACTTTTTCCCCCAGATGAGATTCTGCGTCAACTTTGATTTTCTGTAAAATCATTGCCGATATTTCTTGCGGAGTATAAGTTTTACCTTCAACTTCAACATCAGCCATTTCATCGCGGCCTTCTTTAATCTTATAAGGCAGCCATTTAGCATCAAATTTAACTGATTCATCAGAATATCTTCTTCCCATTAATCTTTTAATGGAAAAAATCGTATTCTTTGGATTAACTACCATCTGTCTTTTGGCCACGTCGCCAACAATCCGTTTGACCGGATCAACGACCGATGGAATGACGTTTCTGCCTTCCTGAGAAAAGATAACTTTTGGTTTTCCACCCTCCATTACTGCCACACATGAATTGGTAGTTCCTAGATCAATCCCGATTATTTTTGCCATAATATTTTTTGTTTAATAACTAATAACAATTAACAATTAACTATTAACAATTATTTTCGATACTTTTACCTGTGCTATTCTTAAAATTTTTTCTTCAAATTTATATCCTTTTCTTAGAACCTCCATTACTTTGTTATCTTCTTCGCCGGGAACAATATCAACTGCTTCCGCTAAATTAGGATCAAAATCTTTATTCAGCAAATCAATTTCTTCCAATCCGGTTTCTTTTAATATCTGCAAAAAATGATCTTTTGATATTTTTAGTCCCTGATCTTTGATAAAAATTTCTGCTTTCTCCAGATTATCTAAAAAAGGTAAAATTTTGATTAAAAGACCTTGATTGGCTATTTTTATTAATTCATATCTTTCATCTCTTACTCTTTTTTCCAGATTCTGATAATCAGCCAAAGCCCGTAAATATTTATTTTTTAATATATCTATTTCTTGTGTAAATTTATCAATAACTGGTTTCTTAGTTTTAGTTTGATCCATAATTTTTAATTATAATGCTTGCTCTTTCACAATCTCTTCCAATAATCCAGAAAAATACTTTATCTGGGGAATGACGGAGTCATAAGACATTCTTTTCGGACCAATCACACCAATAATCCCTTTAATTTTACTCCCTTCAAACTCACCAAAAACACTGGCGCAACAATCAAAAATTGGATCATGAAAATCTTCTTCTCCTAACATATAGTAAATCTCGTCTTCCAAAGAAAACATATCATTTAATATTTTTTCCCAAAAAGAAATTTCGTCTAACCTGCTAAATAAAGTCCGTGACAGATTAATATCGAGAAATTCCGGCTGATTTAAAAGATTGGCCATACCGGAATAATATATATCACCCAGATTAGTCGTTACTAAAGAAAGCAGTCCGGTCTTTTGCGATAAAACTTTGGTTGCTTGAGATAATAATCGATGAGTTTCTTTTCTTTCATCCCAAACGCTATTTTTGTAAGAAACCTCATCGGTCGTTGATAGTTCTTTTTGCTTCATTAAATGTTTTATATAAAACCTAAAGCCGCGGGCGGAAGGAATTCTGCCGGAAGAAAAATGAGTCTTTTTCAAATAGCCTTTTTTAGCTAGTTCAACCATCTCGTTTCTAATCGTCGCCGGAGACACTCCCAGTTTATATTTTTTTTCCAAAATCTCGCTCCCAACCGCCGCACCGGTTTCCGTATATTCTTTAATTATGACCTTCAAAATATCAATCTGTCTTTGTGTCAAATCTTCCATAGGTATTAGCAATCTTATACTATGTCTGCTAACGTGTCAAGGGGTAAATTTGTTATAATTATTCCACTATTCTAAAAAACTATATATGGAACAAAAAATAAAAATTAATAATAGCAAAGGACAGAAACTCGTTGGACTATATTCACCTAATAACTCCAAAAAAATAATTGTTATTTGTCATGGATTTAAAGATTCTAAAGACGTTTTTGCTGTAAAAGAATTAACAAAATATTTTATTAAAAATAAATTTTCAACCTTTAGGTTTGATTTTACTGGACACGGTGAAAGTGAAGGTAGTTTTGACAATAATCTTATGCAACAGGTTGAAGATGTAAAATCAGTTACTACTTATTTTAAAAAGAAACATAAAGAGATTATAGTTATAGGTGGAAGTTTAGGCGCTTTAACATCTTGTTTATCAACAATGGAAAATAATGATGTTTTTAAGTTGATAACAATTAATGGATTTTTCTTTCTTAATTTTTTTAATATTGCTTGGAAATTCAGCAAATATTTAATTATTCTTTGTTTGACAGGTCTTATTAATAAAAATATTAGAAAAATTTTCTTATTTTATTTTAACAAATTTAATCCCTCTAAGATTAAGGTGCCTGTTTTAGTAATTTGTGCTAAAAAAGACGAAAAAGTTAGTTACAAACAATCTCTCAAATTTTATTTTCTTTTAAATTCAGAAAAAAGTTTAAAGATAATGAATAATATCGATCACGGTTTAACAAAAAAAGACTATGTCGTTGACGTGGGAAAAAAAATAATTAATTGGCTAAAATAAATATGAAACTCGGCGCTCATCAATCAATTTCCGGCGGATATACCCAGGCTTTGGAAAGAATAAATAATATCGGCGGCAACTGCCTGCAGATTTTTTCCTCTTCTCCACGCAGTTGGAACTTTCCAAAAATTACTGAACAACAAATAGCTGATTTTGTTAATCTTAGAAATAAATTAAAAATCGACCCTGTTTATTTTCACGCCTCTTATTTAATTAATCTCGCCGATGAAGGAAGAATCGGCTACTTGTCAAAAATGTCTTTGATCTCAGAAATGAATTTAGCACCAAAACTAAATGTTAAAGGCTCAATAATCCATCTCGGATCCTACAAAGAAAAAAAACAATTACCTTTTGATGAATATCTCGCCCACGACCGTGGACAAGATAATAAATATATAGTATTAATAAATAACATTAAGGAAGTTCTTAATAAAACTCCGAAAGAATCACTTTTTATAATTGAAAACGCCGGAAACAGAAAGATTGGCCAAACGTTGGAAGAAATTTCACAAATTATAAAAGACGTTAATGACAAACGAGTCCGTTTGTGTCTTGATACCTGTCACTTATTTTCCAACGGCTATAGATTTAGCAATGACAAAGAGCTTGATCTTTTTCTTGATAAACTTGAAAAACTTGATTTACTTAACAAACTTGAACTCTGGCATGTTAATGACAGCCGCGATCCTTATAATTCCGGTCACGATCGCCATGAAAATATTGGTCAGGGAACCATTGGACTCGAAGAATTCACAACACTTCTTAATAATAAAAAAACTAACCACTACCCTTTTGTTATTGAAACTCCGGGCTTTGACAATAATGGACCTGACAAAAAAAATCTCGATATTTTAAAGTCCTTGGTTGATATATAATTTCAACATGATTAAACTACCAAATGAAGTAATAGAATTATTAAATGTTTTTAAAAAAAATAGCTTTCAAATTTATATAGTTGGTGGTGCTATTCGGGATTTGCTTTCAAATAAACTTGTTGATAATTGGGATTTTACGACAAACGCTACACCTGAACAAATTCTTAAAATGTTTCCCGATGCCTTTTACAACAATGTTTATGGGACGGTTTCCATTCCTGTAAAGACGCAAAATGTTGCGTCTCTACAAAAATCAATTGTTTTCGAAATAACACCGTTTAGAAAAGAATCTGATTATTCCGATTCACGTCATCCGGAAAAAATCGAGTGGGCAAAAACTATTGAAGAAGATTTATCACGTCGTGATTTTACGATTAATTCAATTGCTTATGACGGAAAAAATATTATTGATCCTTATAATGGCCAACTACACATCCAACAAAAATTAATCGTCGCCGTTGGTGATCCAGATAAACGATTTAATGAGGATGCACTTAGATTATTAAGAGCGGTTCGTTTCACTTCTCAACTGGGATTTCTCATTGAAGACAATACTAGAAATTCAATTCAAAAAAACGCTTCTTTAATTACAAAAATTTCCTGGGAAAGAATCAGGGATGAGTTTTTAAAAATTTTGGAGAGTGATCATCCGGCTGAAGGAATTTTTTTCTTAAAAAATACTGGTCTTCTCTCTCATATTTTACCGGAGGTTGATGTTTGCTTTACTATTCCCCAAAAAAGTCCAAAACGCCATCATGTCTACGACGTAGGAACCCATTTAATCATGGCTCTAAAACACTGTCCATCAAAAGATCCAATTACCAGATTTGCCACTTTAATTCATGATATTGGCAAAGCAAAAACTTTTAGACGCGACGAAAAAACCCAACTAATAACTTTTTATAATCATGAAGTAGTTAGTAAAAAACAAACGGAAATCATTGCCAATAGATTTAAATTATCAAACAAACAGAAAGATAAACTAGTGACGTTAGTCGCCGAACATCAATTTACCGTCATTGAACTGCTAACAGACAAAGCAATTAGAAGATTTATTAGAAGTGTCACTAAAGAATATCTCCAAGATATGCTTGACCTTAGAACTGGTGACCGTATTGGATCAGGCGCTAAGCCAACTTCCTGGCGTCTTGATCTTTTCAAAAAAAGATTAATCGAAGTACAAAAAGAACCGTTTAAAATCACTGACTTAAAAATTAATGGCAAAGATGTAATGAAGATTCTTAAATTAAAACCCGGACCAAAAGTTGGCGAAGTTCTGAAAAAACTTTTTGATCAAGTCGTTGAAGGAAAATTAAAAAACGAAAAACAAATTCTTCTCGATCATACTTCATCTTCTAACATCGTATCCTCTCCATGACCTGAATAAACAATTGTTTCTTTAGGAAGCTTAAATACTTTTTTTAAGGATTTTTTTAGATCATCTTGACTGCTGTATGACAAATCTGTTCGACCAATCCCCTCTTTGAATAAAGTGTCTCCAGTAAAAACAGCGTTTTCTTCTTTAAAATAAAAGCAACAACTTCCGGGCGTATGTCCCGGTGTTTTAATAATTCGTAATTCATAATCCGCAATTGATAAATTGTCTTTAACAAATTTTATGCTTTTTGGCGTAATAAAATGTGGGTCAAATCCTAAAAAATACTTAGCTGTTTCATTTAATCTATCAACCAAAAATTGATCTTCTTTAAAAATATATAAAGGAACGTTAAAAGATAATTGAATCTCCCCCACTGCCCCAATATGATCAAAGTGACCATGCGTCGCCATTACACCTACGAGGTGTAATTTTTGGCGTTGCAGCTCTTCTAATATAAAATTAGCTTCATCGCCTGGATCTATTATTAGACAATCTTGACCATTAATCAAAAAATAACAATTAGCCTGCAGTTGGCCTAAAGAATATTTAACAATTTTCATGCTATTTATAAATATTACCTCTAAATCCAATTGCTCTTACCCAAATAGTCTTATTTTTTAAATCAGGAAAGTAAATTATTCTTATGGGAGGAATTTTGATTCTATACGATCCATCGTATTCTCCGGACATTTTTTCACCTAAAAAGGGATTCGATTGAAGTTTATCAATAAAATCCGATACCTTTAACTTAAATCTTTTATCTAACTTTTTTAGTTCTTTTTTTGCCCGATTTTCGAGGAAAATTAGATACATATTTACCTTTTCTATCAGAAAACTTAGTCTCTTCTATACCTAGTTCTTTTTTTACTTCTTGCCAAGTCTGATATTTACCTTCTTTAAAATTTTTGTCAGATTCTTTTATTGATTCTACTAATTCCGGATCAGATAAGGTCTCAATCGTCGCTATCCAACCGTCATATTCTTCCTTGCTCATCACCACTGCTTCAGGGATTCCTTTAACAGTAATATTAATCGGATACGGACTTTTCTTTACCTTTGCCAAAAGATTAAAAAAGTTATTTCTCGCCTCAGTCGCGGTAATATACAAATCAGATGTCTTCATAATAGTCACCTCTGTACATCATTATGTACAACAAACATAGTTTTGTCAACTGGATTTTTTTATGACCTTAACCACTCAACATAGTCGCATCCACCGGCTGTCTTTGTTGCAGCATCCCAGGTTGCAGTCGAACATTTTTTTAGTTTTTTTCCGGCAGCCGTTGTAAAAAGAACTAACTTTGCTTCGCACTTTGGACAATCTTCCTCTAATTGTTCAGTTGTTCCTTTTATCCATTCTATATAATCACACCCTCCGGCTGTTTTTGTGGCCGAATCCCAAGTAGCGGTAGAACACTTTTTCATCTTTTTTCCAAATCGAGTCACGACGGAAAGCAAAGGTGCACCACACTTTGGACACTTTTCGTCCAGTGTCACCGGTTCAACCTCAAGCCACTTTACATAAATACAGCCGTCGATCGTATGAGTTTCCGGATTCCAGCTCCCTTTTGAGCAACGTTGTAATTTTTTACCGGACTTCGTCTCAAAAACTTCACCCAACTGTGCCCCACACTTTGGGCAGACTTCCGAACCCTTCTCCGATGTTTTATCGTCTTTCATATAATATTTATAAAAATTATAATGTACGGGACGGGTTACCCGTCCCCTACTTAACTAACTCTTTTGCTTCTTATTTTTTTCCAACCAAACCAAAATCGGCGTTGCTATAAACGGCGAAGAATAAGTACCGGTAATCGTGCCGATTAAAAGGGTTAAGATAAAAAATCTAATTGTTGTTCCACCTAGTAAGGTTAGGGCTAAAAGCATAAAGATAATTGTCATTGAGTTATTTAAAGATCTAATCATTGTCTCGGTCACTGCTTTATTTGAAGCTATTTCAATATCCATTGCGCCTTCTTCTTGATGATACTCACGGATCTTGTCAAAAATAACAATCGTATCATGAACTGAAAAAGACATCGTTGTCAAAACCGCGGTAACAAACATCATATCCACTTCTGCCCCAAAAAAATGAGTTAATAACGAATAAGTACCAACAACGATCATTAGATCGTGAAACATTGCCAGAATCGCCGCGAAAGCAAAGTTAAAACCTTTAAAAGCAAAACTCATATAAATTAGAATTCCAATTACTGCCAGTATCGAAGCGATTAAAGTTTTACCGATTGCCTCTTTTCCTAAAATCGGCCCGACCGTCTCCGACCGCAAAACCGTTATTTTTATCTTTAATTTTGTTTCTAAATCTTTTTTTAATAATGATTCTTGCTTTTGATCCAATACTTTTGTTCTTAAAATAATATTTTTATTTTCTAATTTTAAACTAACGGCTGATATTTTATTTTGATCTAATACTTTAAGCAGTTGATTTTTTTCAATCACTTTATTTGTTTGAAACTCAAAATTACTCCCGCCGGTAAAGTCAATCGAATAACGAAAACCCCACTTGATAATGGAAAATAAACCGCTACCAATAACGATTAAGGAAATTAAAAAATATAGCCAACGATATTTTAGAAAGTTAATCATAATTTAAGTTAAAATTAAAAATTCAAAAGTCAAAAATACAAGTCAAAATTAAAAAGTTTTAATACTTTTGACTTTTTACTTTAACTTTTGCCTTTTAACTTTTGAGTTTTGACTTATAAAACATTTCTATCAAACGCTTAGTTATCACTACTCCCGTAAATAAGCTCGTGGCCACTCCAATGGCTAATGTTAAAGCGAATCCTTTTACCATACCAAACTGCGGCAAGAACTCCCAGTTTAACGGATTAAAAAGAATAAAAGCCACGATTAATGTCGTCACATTAGCATCTTTAATCGCGTCAATGGCCCGGCCAAAACCTAATCTAACCGCAATATCAAAACTTTTTCCTTTTCTCTGCTCCTCTTTAATTCTTTCAAAAATTAGAATATTGGCATCAACCGCCATACCAATTGACAAAATAAATCCCGCAACACCAGGCAAAGTTAAAACCACCGGAATCGCTTTAAAGATAAACAAAGAGATTAAACCATAAATTATTAAGGCCAATGAGGCAATTAAACCCAACCGGCCATAATAGATAATCATAAAAAGCAAAACCATGATTAGACCAATTGTTCCCGCATAAACGCTTTTTTTTACTTCAATATCTCCTAAAGTCGGACCGATATTTTTTTGCTCAACCAATTTAATCGGTAAAGGCAGCGCGCCGGAATTAATGGCGATGGTTAACTTTTTTGCTTCATCAGTCGTAAAAGTACCGGTTATCACCGCGCTGCCGTCTAAAATTTCCGTTTGCACCACCGGTGTTGTTAAAGGCATATTATCTAAAAAAATACCAACCGGTTTGCCAATGTTTCTTTTTGTAACAACCGCAAATAGATCTGTTCCTTGTTTATTGAATTTTAATCCCACTTGAGGTTTACCTGTTTGACTATCAAACTCAATCGTCGACTTACTGATATGAATTCCTGATAGTCCTGTATCTCTAGTTAACTGTAAAAAAATCGGAGTGGTTGTGGCAATTTTAGCATCTGTTTGACCTAATTCTTTAAACGTCAGCTGCGCCGTTTGACCAATTAGTTTAATCGCTTCTTCATAGTTACTGATTCCGGGAAGATCAACACTCAATCGATAGATATTTCCGGATTTGACTGTTTGTATCTGCGGCTCAGTCACGCCAAAAAAATTAACCCGTCTTTCAATAATGTCACGAGCAGAATTTAGAGCGTCAGTTAAGTCTTCTTTTTTTACTTTTGAGGTATCAGCCTCAAATACCAAGTTGCTGCCGCCTTTTAGATCCAAACCTAATTTAGTATTAAACTCTTTTTTAATATTTAATCCAAAAATATTAAAGTCAATTTTACTCGGTACTTTATATTTTGTTTTAATATTTTCAGGAAGGTCAACCCAAATTAATCCTAATAAAATAACCGTGATAAAAATTGTTTTAATTAATTTCATTTTAATAGCTCTTCTTCTACCCCAACTAACATAATCTTTGGTTGTTTTAAAAATCGCCAGATAAAAGGATCATTATTCTTTTTTCTAAAAATAAACTCATCTTCAGTCATCGCCGAATAATTAATCGGCCGGCCAAAATTCTTTTCCACTTCCTTAATCAAAGCTTCAATCTCAACAACAACAATCACGCCAACTAATAGAAGATAGATTTCATCATCTTTAATAATCAAATTCTTTGGAAACTTGGTAGAAACCGAGACAAACTTTATTTTTCCGATCTTTGATAAATTACTATAAATTGAAATCGCCAGTGAACTGGTTTTAGCAAAAATTCTCATAAACTCATCATATAATTGATAGCTCTTATTTAAAGTAAAGTAAACTTTATTGAGACGGCGTTCTCTTAATAATAATTTTTCCTCGGTTAAAATATCTAGCTCTCTTTTAACTGCGTTAACTTCTTCATCCACTTCCCGGACAACCTGGCGCAGATAATAGTTCTCGCCCGGATGATGAAAAAAAAACTCGAGAATCTTTCTTCGCGCTTTCGATGGTATTATATGTTGTAACATTTCTAACTCGTTAACTCGTTAACTCGTTAACTAAATAACGGTTTACGAGTTTAATAATTAACTTTGTTCCCTACTGGTAACATCTCTATAAATACTTGTCCTCTTACTATAGAAATCTCCTTATTATTGTTATCAAAAAACTTAACTTGAGTCTCTTCATCATCTCTCTCCCAAGTCCCTTTAACTACTTGACCGTTCTTAAAGAATAACATCTCTCCGCTGCCAACGGTTTTATAAAGTATATGCCCGCCTTCATAACCATCATTGGCTGATGATTCTTTGGCAAACATCACAATAATATTTTTAGCTTCTAATGCTTTTCCGCTGTTTTTATCAAGATGAAGAACACCGCCATTGGTTCTCTTATAACTATTGGTCTTACTGTCATAGTTCCAAACAACAATAAAATCAATCGCCAAACTATCCCAAAAACCAAAATCTATTTTATTCACTGTCCCTCGATCAGAGACTTTAGCATCATCTTCAAATTTCCACGAAGAAAAACCTTTATTCCAACTAACTCCTTCATCGTCAACATTAGTCAAACCTCTTTTGTCTTTAGCATACTGCCAAAGTTTTTTAGTCGAGGAATAAACCGTATGTTCGGTTACTCTTCCCGGCAGTCTTTCATAGTCTCGCCAGAAATAAGGAAAAGGAACCGAGAATTGATTCAAATCATTGAAAGACGACCAGTCCAATTCTTTGATATAGCCGAGAGCATCGGCCGGCCCTGGAGTATTAGCTCCGCCCACATGAGCATAAAGAGGATTTTTCCCA
>CAZIYS010000005.1:0-63274 GCA_964543535.1 uncultured Gammaproteobacteria bacterium
CATTTGTGTTATTAACATTAGCTATTTTATTTTTAATGTTTACAGATGTTCATAAAGAAAAAATTAAAAAACTGATTCTATCCGATTTTATCCGATTCTATCTAATTTCATCTGTGTTTCTTGGCTTTCTCACTGCCATCCACTACATGACCAATGCTTTTGACGGCCCGATTTATTTATTACTTACTTTGATTATTTTTTTTGTTATGTTTGGGTTTTCTTATAAACTATTTTTAAATTTATTTATTCTCATTTCTTCATTTATTATTTTTTCATTACCTTTTTCTTGGTATTTCAAACCATTTATTAGCGGTATTGGAGTTAATTGTTCACCTGAATTTTTAACAAAAATTGGCAAGTTAGGACCGTTTCTCTTTGAAGCCGGCAACTGTCAAATCTCACCTTTCTGGATGCTTTTTATCCTCTGGGGCTTTTTTTGGGTTTCGTTTTTAATTTTAGCGTTAATTATTAAAAAGCAAAAACATCCACCTAACACCTATCACCTAACACTTAACAGATTCTTATTAATTCTTTTCTCATTTGGAACATTCTTAATTATTCTTCCTGAATTTTTTTATATCAAAGACATCTATCCAGCCCATTTTCGCGCCAACACCATGTTTAAGCTTGGCTACCAGGCTTTTAGCATGATGGGAATTGCCTCAATAATTACTTTTTATCTGTTAAAAAACATTAAAAAATCTACTATCTACTATCTACTATCTACTATCTATATTGTTTTTCTCTTTTTTCCTTTGATCTATCCTTTCTTTTCCGTTCCTTCTTACTATGGCCCACTTAATCGAAAAGTACAATTAGACGGTCAAGTTTGGTTAAAAGAAAGTTATCCGGAAGATTATGAAATTGTCAACTATCTGAATAAAAACGAAAAAGGTCAACCGGTGATTTTAGAAGCCCAAGGCGACTCTTATACTGACTATGAAAGAATCTCTGCCTTTACCGGACTGCCAACTGTTGCCGGCTGGTGGGTCCACGAATGGCTCTGGCGTGGCAGCTCTGATGTGGTTGGTAAAAGAATTCCTGATGTTGTAGAGCTATATGAATCAAATAATATCAATGAAACTAAATCGTTAATTAAAAAATATCAAATAAAGTATGTAGTAATCTCACGATTAGAACGGCAAAAATACCCAAAATTAAATGAAGAAAAATGGCTAAAAATCGGTAAACTTATTTTCCGTTCCTCTAATGGCTTTGGAGCCTTATATCAAGCAAATCAATAGGTTAAAAACTCTGATTTAATCGGGGTTGACAAACCAATTTTTTTTTGCTAATGTAGTACCGAGCATTACTATTCGTCGTTCCCTCAAATACGAGCGGTAGTGATGCTTTTTTTTACAAATGATATAACTGAACCGGTATTCTTAAATTCTTTTTCGCCAGTTTTTTAAACTGATCGGCAACAAATCCAATTAACTCATTCTTTTTTTGATACTTTGTTTTAAAGCTATATGATTTGGGCTTTTGGGAAAAGAAAATGTTCTTCATACTTCTTAATATAAACAAAGATAAATCGTTTGTCAAGACCTATAGATAAATACATATAGATTATAGGATATCTTATAGAATATTTTATTTGATTTAGATTATTATAACAATATAAAAAAAGTTATCCCAAATTGGTGGATAACTATGTTTATACATTTGAGAAAGCTTATCCAGTATAATATTCTTATGAATTTATCCTTACTTACCTACAATACCCTGTTTAACAACGCTGCCAATAAAATTGATGAAGTCATTGATAAATATCATCCTGATATTGTTTGTCTACAAGAAGTCTTAACCAATGAAGACAATCTTAAAAAAATTGAAAAGTATGGCTATAAACTAGCGGATTACTCAAATTCATTTATTAAATTTGGCGGGAAAATTTTTGGAGTAGCTACTTTTTACAATTCAAGTAAGCTTTCTTTTGTTCAATCAATCTCTCTTAAACTTGGTAATAATCTTCTTGAGGTTTTTTTTACTTTAATTCAAATAATGATCGGCTATAATAAGCCAAAAACTATTTTAAGATGTGATTTTGTCGATAGAATCTCTAAAAAAAAATTAACTATTTGTAATACTCATCTTTATGTTGTTGCTCCCAACAATCTAAGAGTTAATCATCTTAATCAAGCTTTAAAATCATTAAATCTCGACAATAAATCAGCTCTTATTATCGCCGGTGATTTTAACTATTTTCCCTATCAAAGAAGGCGTCTGGAAAACTTAATGAAAAAATATCACCTTCAAGAAGCCACTAAAAACATCAAACAAACATTTAAATTAGCTTACAAGGGAATTTTTGATAATTTTAATCTTTTTCAAAAAATAGGTCTAAATATTTTAAGAATATTAAAATTAACCGACAGAATCACTAATCAATTTAAAAACGACTATATCTTTTACCGTGGTCTAAAATTAAAAAAAACCGAGAAGATTGACACTAAATTCTCCGATCACTACCCTATTATCTCGACCTTTGATATTTAATCTTCAATTAATTTATTAAATAATTTCTTTATTTGTTTCAAGTAACCTTTGAAAAACTTTTCTTTTTTTACTTTGACCTCTTCATTATTATAGACCTGACCACCCATTTGATAATCAAATATTCTATCTTTAATCTCACCACTAATAAGTCTTTTTGTAAAAGCAACCAAATATTTATACAAAAATTTTACCTCTCCTTCTTTCTTCATTCGACGCAAACTAAAAACGACCTTAACATTCTTTATAAATTTTGCTGTTACTCCCCAACTACTAGCTCTCTGAATAAATTCATGGTCTTCTGATATAAACAGAGCCTCATCAAAACCTTTTATTAGATCGAAAAAACCTTTCTCAACTATCATTGCACCACCTAAAGAAAAACGATTAGGTAAATTTTGAGTCAATTCTATTAGAGTATTTATAAAATCAAATATTGGTTTATATTGTTTATATTCTCTATCAGGAAAAAAATAAGGAATAAATAATAAACCTTTTTTATTAATTATTGATTTATTTACTTTGTTTAAAAAAGATGAATTAATTCGTGAATCAGCATCAAAAAATACTATATATTCACCTATTGATCTTTTAGCTCCATAATTTCTTTGTGCGGCAACGTTTTTTAATTTTGTTTGATAAAATTTAATACTCAACTTTTTCTTAAACTCCTCAGTTATTTTCTTTGTATTATCTTTTGAATAACCATCAGCAATAATTACCTCAAAACCTTTTTCAGTCTGTTTTAACAAATCATTAAGTAGTTTGGGAAGATATTTTTCTTCATTTAAAGTTGGAATTACTACTGAAAAAAACGGTTTCATACAATTTAATTATAACATTTGATAGAATAATAGCTATGAAAGTTTCTATTATCATACCAGTCTATAACGAAGAAAAATACATCAAAAACTGCCTTGACTCTTTGATGAAGCAGGAAGAAAAACCTGATGAAATAATTGTGGTTGATAATAACTGTACTGATAAAACCATTTCTATAGTAAAAAAATTTAAAGACGTAAAAATTATTCAAGAAAAAAAGCAAGGAATTGCTCATGCCCGAAATGCCGGCTTCAACGCCGCCAATAGTGATATTTTGGCTCGATGTGATGCTGATACTATTCTTCCTCCCGATTGGATAAAAAATATTAAAAATAATTTTTCTCGGGATCCTTCCTTGGTTGGGATATCAATGCCTATTAGACTTAGTGATGTGCCTATAATCGGCCGCTCAACTATTCTCTTTTACATTTATATGTTGATCCCAAGATTAATGATTGGTGTTTATCCAATGTTCGGACCAAGTTATGCTATCAAAAAAGCTGTCTGGAATAAAGTTAAAGACAAAATATGCTTAGATGATAAAGCAGTCCATGAAGATATTGATTTGTGTTTACACGTTAAAAAACATGGGAAAATTTTTCATGATGGTAGAACGATTGTTGCCTCATCGGCGAGAAGAATAATTAGTAACCCACTATCTTTTTTTGGTGAATATAATATCAGATTCTTTAAAATGTTCTTTTCCCACCGTCATTTAGTTTGAGTCTGATACATTTTTTCTACTTCTTTTAAAGTCGTTACTTCTTGAGGATTTTTATCATCTCGAAAACGTTCCAACCGGGGAAAACGTAAGGCTAATCCGGCTGTATGAGTCGGCGACTTAGTAATCTCATCAGCTCTAATCTCAACCATAATTGAAGGAGTTAACCATATATCACAATTCATCGCTTTATCAACAAAATAATTAATTGGTTTATCTTTGATCTTTGATATTTGAGATTTGATTTTGAGAAATCTCCATTCTTCATCAGTTAAACCAGTCCCAATCTTAGCAACAGTGACAAACAGGTCTTTGTTTTTATCTAAAACACCAACTAAAAAAGCACCCATGCCAAAATCAGTCCGTTTGCCTTTTCCTAAATCATAGCCCATTACCAAACAATCAATCGTGTCATTGATCTTTAAGGAATAGCTTCTTTTATACTTAATCCAGTTCCAACCCCGAGCGCCCGGCTGATAGATTCCATCAATTTTTTTAGCAATTACTCCTTCTAATTTTTGATCAATAGCCTTGTCAAAAATTTCCTCTAATCGATCTTCTTTTTCCACTGCTTCTTGATCATCAACAACAATAATTTGTTTTTTAATATTTTTGTTTTTCTTTATTGACTGCTCCAGAGCTTTTCTTCTTTCGATAAACGGCAGTTTGATAAAATTTTTTCCGTCTAAATATAAAAGCTCAAAAGCAAATAATTTTAAGGGGATCTCGATCGTCTTTTGTTCAATATTATATTTTCTTTTCCGTTGCACTGTCTCTTGAAAAGGAAGAAACTCACCAGTTTTTGGATTAAAACCAATTGCTTCGCCTTCAAAAATAACTTCATCAGCTTTAACTTCTTTTTTCACTCCTTCAACAATATCCGGATACATATAGGTCACATCCTCAAGACTACGGGAAAACAGTTTAACCTTAGGAAGGTCCGTCCCAATAAGGTCAGTCCCTTTAGGGTCTGACCTTAAATAATGAACTTGTAGTCTAAACCCATCAAACTTCGGTTCGACCAAACATCTACCTATTTGCTTAATAATTTCTTTGGCTGATGACATTCTTTCCGCCTTCATCATAATAATTGGGGTAAAGACTTTCGGCTCGATTTTTTTTAACTTATCAATTCCTTTTTCTTTAAGTATTTTTCCAATAAATCCTAAATCAGGCCGGACATGATAAGCAGATTCTATGATTGGCCGTAAACTTTTATCTCCTTTTAACATCCAAGAATAAGCATCAAGGATAGTCATATCAGAAAAACCAAGACGGATAATGCCGGTGGGAAGACGGACAAGATAGCGGCCGGACAGAGAATCAAGTTGACGAATAAGTTGAGCTAAAAGACTAATCTTTACTTCTTGTGAACCAGTACCAGAAGCCGTCGCCAACTGATAAAAAAAATCAAAAACCGCTAATACTTCTAAATCTTTTTTCTCAAATGAAGAATACTGCTTTTTAAAATTTTCAACCGTCTGTCCAAGATCACCAGTTTTTTTAAACTCTTTTTCGAAATAAGCTTTTTCAATGTTCAAAGCCGAGACGGCCGCTTTAACAATCATCTTTTCTGCCATACCAAAATCAACTCCTTCATAAGCCGGCACCACTCGACCCTGTAATAGATAAGCCACTTTTTCAATCTCTTGAGAACTTAAAGATTTAAACAAATCAGATAATATTTTAGTAATTTCCAAACGGGAAGAGTTCTTTTCAATTTTTTCAAAGTAAATTGCTAGTTCTGAAAATTTCATATATTATTTGACTCGGTAAGGTAATTTTTATCACTCAAAAGGTGAAAAAAATTACGCTTACCTCGTCTGATATAAAAGCGAAGGTACCAAATTTTTTGCGGTTTATTGTTTTCCGTCAAAAAATTTTCGGTACCGAGCTTTTTAAACCATAGTATAGCGAGCCGACTTCGTACTACCGATTTTTTTTATTAATCCTTTTTTTATCATATCCTGAAGATCTCGCAAGACCGTATCTTCAGACACGTCTGGAAAGACATCTTTGAAAGTTTGATTCTGGATATAACCAACTTCTTGAATATACTCAATCATCTTCATCTGTCTTTCCGTCAAATAGATCTGCTGACCGCCAAATCTCTCCTTTAACTTAACGTCTTTTGATAACTTTAGAATTTTTTCTTTGATTTTCTCAAACTCAATTTTTGCTCCTAAAGTAAAGTATTCCAACCAACTGCTTAAATCTCCGGCTGAGGCTTTTTGTAAATTCTGATAATAAATAACCGCATCTTTATCATAATACTCTTCAAGAGAAAAAAACCGGCGGATGTCATATCCGCCTAAAAATAAAATCAAAGTCGCTAATACTCGAGAAACCCTGCCATTACCGTCTAAAAACGGATGAATCCGCACCAACTCATGATGAGCAATACCCGCTTTTAAAACCGGGTGCAACCGATCCCGATCATCACGATTCAACCAATAGATAAACTCGCGCATTAAAAATGGCACTTCAATTGGAGGCGGCGGACGAAAAGTCACCTCATCGGTGGCTGAGTTTCTAATAATCACCTGTTTTGTCCTATACTCGCCTAGTTCGTTAGTTATCAAAATTTTATCAGTTAAAATTCTATGAAGTTTTTTTATCAAAAGCTCGGTAATTTTATCAATCTTTTTTTTCGCTTCATCATCAATAAACTCAATTACTTTTCTGTAATTAATAATCTCCTGAATATCGCGCGGCCGGCCAATGACATCTTTACCCATGAGAATACCTTTAGCATCATCTTTATGAAGAATATTACCCTCAAGATGAGTACCATGATAAACCGATCTAATCAATGCTTCTTCCTTAAACTGTTTTTCCCAGAGTGGTAAAAGAGGCGAATGCTTAATCACCTCTTCGGCGGCTTCAATCTTGGAAATATTGGTTAAAATTTTATTGGTAATGGTAAAAGTAGGGTTGAACATAAAATAATTATAGCTTATAATTTCTTCATGGTTCACGCTTTTACTATCGATTCCACCAGTTTCCCGGCGGCAAAGATCGGCAATATCAGTCAAATTATGAATCTGGCTCTTCCTTTAGCCTTAACCGGGGCCGGACTAATATTTTTAGTAATCACTCTTAAAGCGGCCTTTGATATTTTGACTCACGGAGATAATCCAGATGCTTTGAAAAAAGCTTACGGTTCAATTACTACCGCCGTTTTAGGACTGATTATTGTTATTGTAAGTTTCCTGGCAATAAAATTGTTAGGAGCCGTATTAAACACTGAAATAATACCAAAATGAAACTTTTAGCAGTCGTTGATCCGGAAATTCAAAAATTATTTGGAGATATTACTCCTCCCGACGCCATGAACGTCGGCGGATCTGATCCGGTCGCCGGACTGGGTAAATTTATTGGTTTTGGCATCAATATGTTTATCTTGGTCGCCGGCATGTTTTTAATTATCTATCTTCTTATGGGTGCTTTTGATTGGATTGCCTCTGGTGGCGAAAAAGAAAGAATCGTCAAAGCTCAAAACAAAATTACTAATGCCTTAATTGGTATAGTATTAGTCTTTGTCGTCTTAACCGTGTTTAATCTTTTAGCCGGCAACATTCTCGGAATTATCAGACCAAACGACAGTGGAGGATTTGATATAAAATTGCCTACTTTGAAATAATAAATTATTTACCAAATCTTCTTTGTCTTTTAACAAAAAAGTTAATGCATTCTTCAAAATCTCCTGGTCCAAAATCGGGAAGATATTTTTTTACAAACATTAACTCCGAATATTGACTTTGCCAAAGCAAAAAGCCGGAAAGCCGTTGCTCTCCACTAGTTCGAATTATCAAATCGGGGTTTGGATACGGTAAATCCTTTGTGTCTAGTAATTGATTAAGATTGTTTTCATTAATTTTTGATTTTTGATATTTGATCTTTGATATTGCTCTTATTATTTCATCTCGCCCACCATAGTCTAATCCTATACAAAGATAGTACTGAGTAAAATTTTTAGTTTTCTCCTCAATATTAACAATCTTATTTTTTAAAGTTTTATTAATTCTGTCTTTCCGTCCTAAATGAATAATCCGAATCTTTTCTCTTAAGGCTTCTTTGAGATATTTTTCTAACATTATTTCATAAAGATTCATTAAATAACTCACCTCTTCGGAAGACCTTTTCCAATTTTCAGTAGAAAAAGCCCAAACGGTCAGAATCTTTATTCCCAACTCTCTTGTTTTTTTACCAATATTGATTAATGATTCAAAACCTTTTCGATGACCTTCAAAAGTCGGTAATCCCCGCTCTTTTGCCCAGCGACGATTACCATCAGGAATAATTGCTACATGATTGGGAATATTTTTTATCATTTAAACTATTATAGCTTATTAATTTTTTCTAATCCATTCCCATTAACCCCATGGGTGGTTTTATTGTTTTAAAATAAATCACCAAGTAAATTCTTAATCGTTATATATGAAACTTATTGTGGTGCATTAGGATCAGCACAAGTACATGTCTCGTCGATTAACTGACATGATTTACCTCGTACACAATTAGTTGGGTTAGCTGGATTATCAACACATTTTCCTGAAGAGTTTATAATACAATCCTTTATTTTCTAAATACTATCCTCCACTCTCTACCCCTTACCGTTTAATCGATCTTATAAATCTTACTCCCCTCCAATACATAAATAGAATTTTTATAAACAACTAAGTCCGTTCCCGTAGATAAAATCTTCGAATTCACCTGTTCCTGATAATTACCGTTTTTCCCCATTATATAAACTGTTCCCTTCTTCTTATCCCAGCCATAGACTTTTTCCAATTCTTTATTCGTAAAGATTTTTTTCATGTTAATTTTAGCATCAGGTAAATTAATTTTAAATTCATCACGAAGACCCGAAGTAAATTTAACCATCACCGAGTCGCCAGCTAGATAAATTGAGCCGTCAATTGCTAAAGAATTAATCGTTGACAGATCAACTGCCTGGCCTGACTTAAAATAAGTGCTCCCGCTTCCAAATCCATCTTCTACTCTTAAATATTTCCAGACCTCATCTTTACCCTGATCTAATAGATAGATATTCCCGTTATAAACCGTCAGATCAACAATCTCTCCCCAATCGTCATCTTTGCTAATAACTTTTTTCAGTTTATCGTCACTGCCTATTTCATAAACACCCTCACCCTTAATAAAAAAATATTTTTTCTCATTATAAGAAGCAATCAAATTGGTTTTTTTCAGTTCGTTAAATTGATTTTTGTCCAAAGATTTTTTCTCCAATGAAAGTTCGTACAAAACTCCTCTATTTTTATCACTAACTAGAAGACGGTCATCGTTAAGATAAAATTTGTCACCTTTTGCATTCTTATCATCAACAGTCAAATCAAAAAACTCGCTGTATTTTTTCTCTTCTTTTTTCAGAATCTTGTTTTCAGTATCCGTAATCATTTTCTCTAACTCTTTCACTTGCCCACCGAAGTCTCGACGAAGGTGGGTTAGCTTATTGACTTCTTCCTTACTATCTGCGATTAAACCTAAAGCACTGGGCATATTTAAAAAAGCCACCTGCTCGGCCTGATCTAATTTCTGACTAATCAATTCTTTAGTCAACTTAATTTTTTCCCGGGCGGTTTCTTGGGTCCGTCTTCGATAACCCAAACCAACACTCCAAAAAAGAATTATTAATAGAATAAAAACTGTAATAAAAGTGAGAGTTTTTTGTTTACCAAAACGCTCATAATAGTCTTTTAGACTGAATGTTTTTCTTACCGGCTTCTCGAAAAAATTATCTACCGGTTTTTCATTAATTTGATCTTCAGTTTTTTTCAGTTGTAAAAACAAAGCGGCTGTTCCCTGATCATCTTTGGCCTGTAAATCTGGAGTAATTTCATCAATAATTTCCGGAATCGGTCGATGATCAAACTTTTTATTTAATCCTGGCTCCCCCCCTAATATTGCCATAAACTTATTGAAAGTAAAAACAAAAATATCGTTTTCTTCAACATATCCTGAGGCGGTTTCTTCACTTTTAATAAGAAGGGCGAGTTTATTTTTCCGCCGGATATAAATTTGTCCTTGACCAACTGTTTTTAGATAAAATATATTTTCTTTTAGACAACCGGCAGAAAGAGAAAAGCCGGTCGGCAGATTCTTTTCTTTGATTAAATTGGAAATAAAAGAGTCAAACTGATGAAGATTTTCAATCGTGATTAAACTAATTTTTTCTTTTATAAAAGCTGTTAGTTCTCTACCTTTATCAGGAGTAATACCTGCCTCGATTTCTAAGGCTAAAAATAAATTATTTTCGCTGACAAAACCGGAAAAACCATCAGTTTTTTCGTGTCCTAAATAAAAACCAATGTCTTGTTTAAACATAATTTAAATTAGAAAAATCGCTAATATTAATAAAATCAATGAAACCGTCACCTGCAGTGAAGTAACCAAAAGAACCACCCAATTATATTTATCTTGAAGAGTTTTGTCCATAACCTTAACTTGTTTGGAAATCACCAAAGCGTAAAAAAAATAGAAAAGAGCTAATAATATCATTATAATTTTGAAAATAATATTATTTATTCCCAAATTACTTATTGTTGCTAAAAAATTTTTAAGCTCCATGTTTTTTACTTAATAATTTACTAATTATTTGAATCGCATTGATTGGATAAGGCACATTATTAAACTCAATATTAACCGCAGTGCCAGCAGTTTGGATAAAAATCGATCCATAATCAAAAAGCGATTGTAGATAACCGCCGCTTTTGACCGTAACATCCTCAATTTTGACTAATTGAGCATTGGTAATCTCTTTATATATAACAGCGTGAAGATCAATATCAATCATCCGTTTATTAGTAACAATCCCAACATTAAAATACCACCCTAAAAAACTAATCCAAATATAACTTAATATAAATACCACAGCAAAAATATTGAGAATAAAAACCTGGAGAAGATTAAAAAAATTTTGGATAAAAAAGTTTAGAACAAAAATAAAAACAAACAAAAAAATTGAGTTTAAAATCCAACCTATCTGAGTAAAAGGATGACTACGCAGTAATAAAATTATCTTCTCGCCTTCTTCCTGCGTATCAAATTTTGTCTGCGGATTAAGGCAGTAAGAATAGAAAACTGAACTTTTTTTATTATTGTTTTCCATCTTTTTATATTATATACTATATAATTGCCCTGGTTACTTGAGCGACTTGGTCCCACCCTTTTCCATCCCGAACAAGGAAGTGAAACGAGTCAGCGCCGATGATACTTACGTCGAAAGATGAAGGGAAAGTAGGTCGTAGCCGGGGCACTATTTTAAATCAAATATTTTCTCATCGAAGTTTTCTTTTTTACAGGAGTCTAGAATTTCTTTAATATCTATTTTTCTTTTCATATATTGACTCGCCATATTTTCAATACCGGAAATATTTGATTTAAGCATATTTTCAACTATAGACAAATAAGGAGACAAAAGATATTTTTTTATTTCTCCATCTTTATTAACTTCTGCCAAAACATTTTTGTTTTTGATATAAATTTTTGCCTCAATTTTGTCGTCTTTATAAAAACATTTATAAGGTCCTTTAAAATTAAATTTAAAAGAATTATTTTGGGCGATTTGAATTGTTGTAGGGGTCGGATTTATCCGACCCGTTTTTGATTGACCGAATTTAAACATCAAAGATAAAATAACAATGATAATCGGAATAATTATTACCGCTTTAGAGACAAAAGAAAAAAAATCATCCATGTTTATTTACCAGGTTCTAATTTTTTTAATTGCTCTAATTCTGGCAGAGTTTTCCCCACTATCCCTTCCAAATCTCCATGCATTCCCAGTAAATTATCCTTAACTAATGAAATGCTTTTTTCTTCGCGGGCCCATTTTTTGGTAAACCAGTCTTTTTCTTTTAGTAATTCTTCCTGTAAATTATTGTAAGACTCATATATTGCCTCAACCCTATGTTTAAACTCTACACTAGTTAGATAGTTCCACAAAATTTCTTTTTTTTCTTCTTTGCCTTTATTGGCAGAACGGACACTAAAAAGATCAACTAAACTATTTCGTAGTGAAATAGCCGCCCCAATTACAGTTTTGTAATCAACTACCCAAATTCCTTCTTTTATGCCAAAATTTTTTATTCCTTGAGGTAATACTTGAGTAACAATAATTGCCACTTCTGCTTTTATTTCTCTTTGATCTTCTTTTAACTTAGTAATCCATCCATCAGTCCAAGCCTTTGTCCGTTTTGACTCCCAAAGAATCGTTCCACAGTCTTTTCCTAAATTATTTTTCACTGTCTGAATTAAATCTGCCCCCCTAATTCCCTTGGGGACATCGGATATTTGATCGTAGGGAAATTCCGTCATTAAAATTTTTTTCAGCTCGTCTTCCATTACTTCTCCTTGAGACTGTTGGGAACCCTGTTGCATTTTAATTTTTAATTCCTCTATTTGCTTTAAATAATTAGACTCTTTTCTTTCATAATCAAGATTTTTCAGCCGGTTTTCCTCCATAGCTTTTTTGTAGGATTCTTCGGAGATTTTTTTTCGTTCTTCATCAATGGTTCTTTGGGTTTTTAATTCTAATTCTTTTTTTTCCTCTTCAAGTTTTACTCTTTCTTTTCTGATTTCCAGTTCATTTTTTCTTAATTCTTCTAATTTTTTTTCTTTTTCCTCATTTTCTTCTTTTAATAATTTAATCTCCATGCTGGTTTTTTCTTTTGTCCTCTCTTCAGCGGCAGACAAAGCTTTTTTCCACATGATTTGTTTTTGTTCCCGTTCAAAAACCCGACTAATATCTTCTCTTAACTGATGTTTTAATGCTTCAGTAACAGGAAATGATTTTTTACAATGTGGACAAATGATGTTGTCATTCATAGAGAAATTATAGCAAACCTAAACTCCAGGTTATTTGGTAAAATATGATTATTCTTTTATTTGTTTATTGGTAGTATTTGTTTATTTATTAATGGGGGATCGTCTAATGGTAGGACATTTCCCTTTGAAGGAAATTATCGGGGTCCGAATCCCTGTCCCCCAGCCAAGAAAGCACCGTAACAAAAACGGTTGGTTGAAGTTAGAAAAGGAGCGGTAGATTAACCCCTTGTTTTTTTGTCATCTGTACCCCTGTTTATTTCTTTTCTGTATCATCCCCTCGAAGGAGGGGATCCAGTCTATCAATTTCACTTGACAATATTTATGGTTTTATGGTAATATGGGGAATATGCAAATCCAAACGGTAAAAACCACTATTGAAATTGACGCTAACTTATTTTATTTGGCAAAAATGAAAGCCCTTCAAGAAAAAAAAAGCTTTAGAGAAGTTATTAATCTTAGTTTGGCTAAAAACTTGGGAGTTAGCAAACAAAAAACCGTTGATCTTCTCTCCAAAATTCAAGAGATTGTGAAAGAAAGTGGGGTCACCGAAGAAGAATTACAAAAATCCGGCCAAGAAATAAGAAAACAGTTAGTCAAAAAATATTATCAAAAAAAATGAAGGCTTCTGTCTTTATCGACTCTAATGTTTGGTTTTCCGCTTTCTATAAAGAAGGGTCATGTTCAAAACTCCTTAGAAATATTAAATCCTTAGGTTGGAAAGTGTTTATTTCTGAATTAGTATTAGAAGAAGTTATTAGAAATATCCAATTAAAAATACCTAATACTTTATCTTTTTTTATTAAATATTTAAAAGAAAATAAAATTGTTGTTTCAAAAAATCCTTCTTCTAAATCATTAACTCAATATAAGAAATTAGCAAAATTTGAAGATCTACCTATTATTATTTCCGCGGTTGAATCAAAATGTAATTATTTTATTACCGGCAATATAAAAGATTTTAATCTCACTTTGATTAATAAAATTAATAAAATAAAAATTCTTACCCCAACTGAATTTTTGAAACAAATTGATAAATAGATGATGTATTACCTTTACATCCTCCGCTGTTCGGATAACTCTCTTTACTGCGGACAAACAAAAGATCTCCAAAGACGCGTTCAGGAACATAATTCCAATAAATTTAAATCTGCTAAATATACAAAAGGAAAAAGGCCGGTAAAATTGGTTTATTTCGAAAAATATAAAACATTAAGCAAAGTTTTAAAAAGAGAGTTGGAAATTAAGAAATTGACGAAAACAGAAAAAGAGGCGTTAGTTAAAAAAAATTATCCGTTATAATATTACTATTACTCATTAAGTATCAGTTTATTTATGATCACAACCGCCATAATTGCCTTTAGAGAATTTTTGGAAGCTTTCTTAATTATTGACGTGTTTTTGGGTATTTCTCGAAAACTTAATCCGACCGCCGTAGATCTACGGCAAAGAGAATTATTTATTTTTACTGGCTTTTCCGACTTTTACTGAAAAAATTAAAACAAGAAGTAAGGCAATAAGTGCCAAACCTAATCCAATCTGACCTCTACGATAAAATTCATCAAGATTAAACATAGCTATATTATATCTTCAATATTAACTGCTAAAACTAATAATAGTATAGCAAAAATTATATTCGTTGATAAAATCCAATTATTTTTAATTGCCGGTAAAGTTAATATAATTCCGGATGCACAATTAATAGATAATGAAGAAATAATTTTTAAATAAGATGTTTTTACGCCAACTACTATTTTCATCTTAAAATAACTATAAACAACTCTTTTTTATTTGTCAGTCGCTTATAACCTACAAAAACAAGCAATTAGATTGTTGAGAAAGTATTTTTTTGACGATAGATGTTATCCATGTGACAGATAAAAACAAATTTTGTATAATTTCTATTATATGACTTCTATAAACGACTTAGAAAAGGAAATCTTGAAAATAAAAACCAGAAATAAAAAAGTTGAAATTGATAAAGCTTGGGAAACCGGTCAAGATCTGGGAAAAGTACTTTAATAAATAAAAATCCATTTGACATCTAAAAAAACGTTTCTTATGATATAATTATAAAAGTTAATTCAGGATGGTAGAAAAACTGCTGTTGGAAAACAATTCAGTTCGTAAACTTCTTGATAACATTCAAATAATCAAAAGGAGGTGAAAATATAAATGGATAATAAAAAACTTTACGTAGGTAATTTACCTTGGACAATAACTAATGATTCGTTAAAAGAAATGTTTGCACAATTTGGCGAAGTCACCGAAGCCGTCATCATCACAGACCGAATGTCTGGAAGATCAAAAGGTTTTGGTTTCGTCACTTTTGCCACTGAAGAGGCAGCCGCAGCGGCTACTCAACAGATGCAAGAAAAAGAATTTGAAGGTAGAAAAATCGTCGTCAACGTTGCTCGACCTCGAGAGGAAAGGCGACCAGGCGGAGGCGGTGGTTTTAGAAGCGGTGGAGGTGGTGGTGGATACAGAGATGATAGAAGAAGCTATTAATAAGAAAACCAAACACTATCTGTAAGTATTAAATTAATTTTTATTACGAAGGATAGTGTTTTTTTATGAGGTAAGACTTTCCTGCCGACGACCCTCAACTCGTCTTTTAGTTAATGAGAGATATTCTTTTCTAATCCTAATGTTTAACGGAGTGACTTCCAACATTTCATCATCATTGATAAAATCTAAGGCCTGTTCAAGTGATAAGGGTGATGCAGGAATTAAAGCTACGGAAATACCCTCACCGGCTGACCGATTGTTAGTAAGTTGTTTTTCCTTAACAACATTAACTTCAATATCAATCTCGCGACTAGAAAGACCAACCACCATCCCTTCATAAACTTGAGTGCCTATTCCAATAAAAAGAGTGCCTCTATTTTGACTTTTAACTAATCCGTAAGTAACGGCCACTCCTGGTTTAACAGATATTAAAGCACCGTTTCGTGTTGATTCTATCTTAGTGCCTCTTGGTAAATAACCTAAAAAATACGAACTTAAAATAGCCGTTCCTCTGGTTTTTGTCAGTAGCGAACTTCTTACTCCAAGTAAATTTTGATCGGAAATTTTATAGATTAGTCTGGTGGTATTTCCGGTTGTGATCATATTGATCATTTCTCCTTTTCTTTTACCAAACTCCTCAGTTACCAAACCCATATAATTTTTATCAACGTCAATAGTTACTTCTTCATAGGGCTCATTAATTACCCCATTAATTTTTTTATATATTACTTGAGGTTTGGAAACCTGAAGTTCAAATCCTTCCCGGCGCATCGTTTCAATTAAAATTGCCAGATGTAACTCTCCCCGACCATAAACTACATAATTAACTCCTTCTGGATCTGGTTCTATTTTTAATCCTAGATTCGTTTGCTTTTCTTTTTCCAACCTTTCTATTATTTGACGTGAAGTGCAGTACTTTCCCTCTCTTCCGGAAAAGGGACTGGTATTTGGGCCAATAGTAATTTTAATGGTCGGGTCTTCCACTTTAATTGATGGAAGACTGACTGGACTTGAAGGATCGCAAATTGTCTGACCAATATTCAACTGAGGAATGCCGGCAATGGCAACGATATCGCCACTAGTCACCTGATTAACTTCTTTTTTCTGAAGGCCTTCAAAGGTATAAAGTTTTTGGGCCCGATACTGACCGATAATTTTATTATCTTGAACTAAAACTATTGGTTGATCTTTTTTTAACACTCCTTGAGATACTTTTCCTATACAAAGCCGGCCAACATAGTTGTCATAATCTAAAGTTGAGATTAACATCTGAAAAGGCTTATCTTCATTTAAGGCGCTGTTTTTAATCTCTTTGATCATCGTTTCAAACAAAGGTATTAGATTATCTTTAAGATCTGAAGAATATTTTTCTGGAAGTTCATAAAAGGCTTTTCCATCCCGGCCAACCGCATAAAGAGTTTTGAAGTGAAGAAAAGATTCATCCGGGACTAACTCTAAAAATAAATTTTCTACTTGATTTAAAATTTCTTGCGGCCTGGCGTCTTTTTTGTCAATTTTATTAATAATCAAAATTGTTTTTAATTTGGCTTCAATGGCTTTTTTTAAGACAAATTTGGTTTGGGGAAGAGGTCCTTCAGCCGCGTCAACTAATAAAATAGCACCTGACGCCATATTAATCACCCGTTCTACCTCGCCGCCAAAATCCGCATGACCCGGAGTATCAATAATATTAATTTTCGTGTCTTTGTAAAAAACTGCCGTATTTTTTGCCAAAATCGTGATTCCTTTTTCCCGTTCCAGATCATTGGAATCCATAATTAAGGTTTCGCTCATTTCTTTTTGATTATCCCGAAAAGTATGAGTTTGCTTTAGAATAGCGTCCACTAAAGTGGTTTTGCCGTGATCAACGTGAGCGATGATAACAATATTTCGAATTTCCATCATATTTATTAATAATAATAAAAAAGTGAAGATACCTATTTTGAGCAAATGGCTTGGGTCCCTTTAGGGTGAAGCCTGCGAAAAATACGGTGTCGAACTTTTTTCAAATAATTATGCACAAAAAACGCATAATTAAACAACGATATTTTACCACAAAATAACTATTATTTATAGTATTATTATTAGCTATGAGTATAGCTTCAATACATAGTAAAATCGAAGCATTTCTAAACAAACTCCAGAAAGTTTCTTTCGATAATCTTCCTATGATTCATTTTCCTACATGGAAAGAACTGAAAGAGAAAGCAAAAGAAATAAAAGTTGAGCCCGGTTGGGCAATTTATTTTGTCAGGGAAAAAGATTATATTGATCATGTTGCTATTATTCCTCATCAACATGAATCAAGCCTAAATTTATTTGACGCCCTTTTACTTAACGCCGCTCCTCCACCAATGGGGCTAGGCGTTGGGCCGTTGACTGATGGTAGGATTGATAAATCAGGATTAAGAATTATTACGGCGATTGAATACATTGAGCTTTACAAAAAAGGTGATTATAAAAAAATTTTTTTTGGCCCGCCACCGGTTAAAGATAAAAAAATAATAATGAAAGCTGGCCAGATCGCTAAAAAAATTAGTGATTCTGGAACCATTAATAACCAATCTGTTGTTTATTCTTTTTCTATGATTCCTCTTATTAAGAAATTTTATGCTGCTTATTTTGATCCAATAAAATCAAAAACAAAATTCGCTTTAATTTCACGACTAAAAAAAACTGTTAAAGCTATTTACTGTGGTAGTCTGGTGGCACAAATTTGGAAAAAAGCCGGAATTTTAGATCTCCCTGAAGTTAAGTTCTTAAAAATTCGGGGGCACTCAAGCTTTTCTCTTTTTAAGTGGTCAAAATCAAATAATTCAATTTTGGGTGGCTTGAGTTGGGAAAGTAAAAATGATAAAATCACTTAATGAAACAGGGAAAAGTACTTTTAATTGGTCGGGCTAATGTTGGTAAATCAACTTTTGTAAATAATGTTATTGGTCAAAAAGTCGCTATCACTTCACCAAAACCGCAAACGACAAGATTTTCTATCCGGGCTCTTTACGAGGAAGAGCGGGGAAAAATAATTTTTGTTGACACGCCGGGAATTGTTGGGAAAGCCAAAGATTATCTTTCAAAAAGAATCAATGAAAAAACTTTGCAGATATTAAACGAACAGGTTGATCTGGTTATTTATATGGTTGACCAAACCAGAAAACGGGATTTTGAAGAAAGCAAAGTATTAGGACTGGTTCGAAAAATCAATAAGCCAAAAATTTTAGTAATAAACAAGGTTGATGATCCGGGTAAATCGTTCTTACCTCAATATAAATTTTTAGAAGATGAGTTTAATGATGTTTTTCAAATATCAGCAATTAATAAAACCCATGTCAAACCGCTTTTGGATAAAATATTTGAATATCTTCCGGAAAAAAATAGTAACTCAGAAGAAATTCCTCCTGATTTAGTCTACCCCATTCTTAATCTTGATAGCCGTATTTTTATTAGTGAACTGATTCGGGAAAAAATATTTTTAATGACGGGTGAAGAAATTCCTTATACAACTACCGTCATGGTTGATCAAATTGCTGAAAGAAAAAACGGGACTACTTATATTAAAGCTAGAATTTTAACCACTAATGATCGTTATAAAGGAATGTTGATTGGTGCCGGAGGAAGAAAAATCAAAGAAATCGGCAGCTACGCCCGCAAAGAAATTGCTTTAGCTATCAATAAAAAAGTCTTCCTTGATTTAAATATTGAGGTCGACCCCCACTGGCAGGAAATGTATTATTAATTCACCTTGCAAAAATGTTTTTGATTTTGTATAATTTTTTTCTAATGAGAAATGTTTTTTTCTCAGTTAAAAATACTACCCGCCCAGAGCGGGTTTTTTTGTAGAGTCTGTCCCCGACTCAGTCGGGGTTACAGACTCTAAATCCGCCCGTAGTGAAGTTTCGGCTGCGTGGACGTAGACCACGAGACGAACCTGAACGAAGGCGGATTGGATAACTCTAAAACACACATGATTAATATTAATAAACTGAAAAAAGAAGAATCTCTTAAAGATAAATGTGGTGTTTTTGGAATTTATGGCAAGGGTGAAGATGTGGCCAGGATCAGTTTTTTTGGCTTGTATAGTCTTCAACATAGAGGGCAGGAAAGCACTGGTATTACCGTCAGCAACGGAAAAAATCTAAAGAGTGTTAAAGGATTAGGACTCGTATCTACAGTTTTTGATGAGAAAAAAATAGAATCTCTTAAAGGATTTGCCGCCATCGGTCATACTCGTTATTCAACAACCGGAGGTAATAAACTCTGCAATGTCCAACCGGTAGTTTTAGAAGATGATTTTGCCTTGGCTCATAACGGTAACATTATTAATGCAATGGATTTAGCCCGTGAGCTACCTTCTGATGTTAAATTATCTTCAACCAGTGATACGGAAATTATGGGCTGGGTAATAAAAAATTCGTCTGGCAAAAATTGGGAAGAAAAAATTCTTTCTTCTTTTAACAAATTTCAAGGTGCCTTCAGCATGATTGTTTTAACTAAAAACAAATTAATAGCTTTTAGGGATACTTATGGTTTTCGGCCTTTGGTTTTGGGCCGGTTAAATGGATCATATATTGCCTGTTCGGAAACCTGCGCACTGGACACTGTTGGAGCAAAATATATTAGAGACGTTCTTCCAGGAGAAGTTACTGTTATTGACGATTCAGGTATACATGTTGTTGGTAAAGTTAAATCCACAAAAAAAAGTTTTTGTCTTTTTGAATACGTATATTTAGCTCGACCTGATAGTGTTTTTAATAAACAATTAGTTCATCAAGTTAGACAAAGGTCAGGAGAGTTATTAGCTCACGAGTCTCCAGTCGGAGCTGATTTAGTGGTGGCTGTTCCTGATTCCGGAACTTCAGCGGCAATTGGTTACTCTAAAGCCTCAGGTATTCCATATGGAGAAGTTCTCATAAAAAATAGATATATTGGTAGAACTTTTATTCAACCAGAGCACCGAATCCGGGAAATGGGAGTACGGATTAAATTTAATCCTTTAAGAGAAATTGTCAAAGGAAAAAGAATTATTATCGTTGATGACTCAATTGTCCGGGGAACAACCATTAAAAAAATAGTTAAAATCCTTAAAAGTTGTGAGGCTAAAAAAGTTCACATCCGAGTTTGTTCACCACCTGTTACTCATCCTTGTTATTTTGGTATTGATACTCCGGACAAGAAGCAATTAATCGCTTCTCGCATGAACGTTAAAGAAATAGAAAAATTTATTGGAGCGGATTCTCTATCTTATTTGAGTTTGGACGGTTTAATAAAAGCGTCAGGGCTTCGATCAAACAGTCTTTGTACCGCTTGTTTTAACGGTAAATATCCAATGCCGGTTGAGGGAGGTTTTAAAAAAGATGTTTTTGAAAAAAGTTAAAAATAAAATTTATGAAAAAACTAGCAGTTTTAATTTCTAATGCTGGAACCGGTACTAATCTACAAGCCATTATTGATGCTATTGAAACTGGCAAATTAAAAGCTAAAATCTCTATCGTTGTTAGCAATTCTCCAGATGCTTTTGGTTTACAGCGAGCGAAAAAACATAACATTCAAACAATTATTGTTAATAAAAAAGATAATTTAGAAAATATATTGGTCAAAACATATCAAGTGGATCTGATTGTTCTTGCAGGATGGAAATTAATCGTTCCCCAATCGATGATAACCACATTCCATAATAAGATTCTTAATCTTCATCCAGGCCTTATTCCCGACACTATGGATGGAGTCATTAAAAATCCTGACAACAGCAAAGGACTATGGAATCGGGGAAAATTAACCAATGTTGCCATTCAAAACTTTTTAGATCATAAGAGTACCTATGCTGGTTCAACTGTCCATTTTTTATCAGACGAATTTGATTTTGGGCCAGTTCTTGATCGTTGCTTTGAAAAAATTTTACCTAATGATACTGTTGAAAGCCTTTATAGAAGATTAAAGAAAAAAGAAAATAAAATTTATGTCAAGTCACTAATCAAACTTTGCAATTAATAGAAATATGATAAAGCTCGCCGCTGAATTTTATTTCTCCGTGGGAACCCTCCCCTTTTCGGGGACTCCCAAGTCGAAAAAAATTAAGCATCTCGCTTTTGCTAAATCGTTTAATACAAAAGTGAAGATACCAAATTTTTTGCGGTTTGTGGTATTCCGTCAAAAAATTTTCGGTATCGAACTTTTATAAACAAAATTATGAAAATATTAATCATTGGTTCTGGAGGACGGGAACATGCTTTGGGTTGGAAACTAAAACAATCGCCTCTGGTAGCCAAAATTTATTTTGCTTCCGGTAATCCTGGCACAAAAGAAATTGGAGAAAATGTTTCTATTGAGGCGACTGACATTAAAAAATTACTCCAGTTTGCCAAAGATAAAAAAATTGATTTAACGGTCGTCGGCCCAGAAACTCCTTTAGTTTTGGGAATTGCCGATGTTTTTAAAAAAGAAAAACTTAATATTATTGGTCCCTCCAAAAAAGCCAGTCAGATAGAGGGCTCTAAAACTTTTGCTAAAGAAATCATGAAAAAATATAAAATTCCAACGGCGCAATATTTTGCTTTTAACGATTCTAGCCATGCCAAAAAACATTTGGATAAAGCTAAATATCCGCTTGTCATCAAAGCAGATGGCCTGTGTTTGGGAAAAGGCGTGGCTGTTTGTAAAAAGAAAAAAGAAGCAGAAGAATTTTTAAAGCAGTTGATGATTGACAAAACTTTTGGCCAGTCCGGAGAAAAAATAATTATTGAAGCATGTTTATACGGTCAGGAAGTTTCTTTTATGGTAATCACCGACGGAAAAGATTTTCTTTCATTTTCACCCTCTCAAGATCATAAAAGACTTTCAGATAATGATCGAGGTCCTAATACCGGCGGTATGGGCGCTTATACCCCAGTGCCATTTGTTGACAAAAAACTTCTAAAAAGAATTGAAAAAGAAATTGTTGTCCCAACGATTAGGGGGATGGCTAAAGAAGGCTACCTCTATCAAGGAATTCTCTATCCGGGTTTGATCTTGACTAAAGAGGGACCGAAAGTCTTGGAATATAACTGCCGCTTTGGTGATCCGGAAACCCAACCTTTAATGATGCAGCTCGAATCGGATTTGATCGAAATTTTTCTCGCCCAACAAAAAAACCAATTGAAAAATAAAAAATTGGTTTTTAAAAAAGGCTTTTCTGTTGGTGTAATTCTCGCATCTGCAGGTTATCCGGGTGATTATAAAAAAGGAGAGCAAATCTATGGGTTGAATGGCGTTAAAGATAAAGATGCCCAGACTTTTCATGCCGGCACTAAAGAATTAGGTAAAAAAATAATTACTAGTGGCGGCCGTGTATTGACTATTACCTCCCATGATCAATCGTTAACAGAGGCGATTAAAAAAACTTATCAACAGATCGGAAAAAAAGGCATTCATTTTAAAGGCATGCAATACCGACGCGATATTGGAAAAAATGGATTAATATTCGGAGATAAATATGATTAACAGAATTGAAATAATTTCAAGAATCCCTGACACTCGCGCTAAGGTAAAGAAAAATCAACTTCATCAAATGAATAAAAATGTCGACGAAGTTTATCTGGTTGACGTTTATACGATCAAAAAAGATCTTAATCAAAACCAGTTAAAAGAAATTACCTCATCTTTAACTAATCCCGTCTATCAAAATTCTAATATTAACCAACCAACTTTAATCAATAAATTTACTTGGGCGGTTGAAACTGGTTTTCTACCTGGCGTTACAGACAATATTGCCACCACCGTCAAAGAAATTATTAAAGACCAACTGAAAATAAAATTTATTTCCGATGAAGGAGTTTACTCTTCTCAACTTCTACTAATCAACGGTAACTTTAATAAAAATCAGATGACAAAAATTAGTAAAAATTTAATTAATCCTTTAATTCAAAGAGTTCATGTTAAAAGCAAAAAAGAATATCTGGAAGATAAAGGGATGGATAAAATCGCTCCTCAAGTAAAGTTGTCATCTGCCAACCAAGTTGATACGGTTGATCTAAATATTTCTGATGAAGAACTAACCGCTATCGGTAAATCAGGAATAAAAAATCAAGACGGTTCGAGTCGTGGGCCTTTAGCGCTTGATTTAATTTATATGAAAACGATAAAAAATTATTTTAAAAAATTAGGAAGAAATCCAACTGATATCGAACTCGAGTCAATTGCTCAAACCTGGTCGGAACATTGCAAACACACGATTTTTGCCGATCCGATTGATGAAATTAAAGATGGATTGTTTAAAACATATATTAAAAAGGCTACCGAAGAAATTAGAAAGAAAAAGGGTAATCAGGATTTTTGTACTTCTGTCTTTACAGACAATTCAGGAGCTATTAAATTTAATAAAGATTATATTATCTCCCATAAAGTTGAAACTCATAATAGCCCATCAGCCCTTGATCCATTTGGTGGAGCGATCACTGGAATTGTTGGCGTTAACCGAGACGCGATTGGATTTGATATGGGCGCTAAACCGATTGTTAATTTTTATGGATTTTGTTTTGCCGACCCTAAACTAAAAACCAAACTTTATCGGGATAAAGAAAAAAAACAACCAATGTTTTCTCCACGCCGGATTTTAGATGGAGTCGTTGCCGGTGTTAATTCCGGAGGTAACTGTTCTGGTATTCCAACTCCCCAAGGCTTTGTTTATTTTGACGATCTCTATCAAGGAAAACCTTTGGTGTTTGTTGGTACGGTTGGATTAATTCCAAAAAAATCTTCTTCCACGAAAAAAGCCCTCCATGGAGATTATATTGTTATGGTCGGCGGCCGGGTTGGTCAAGATGGTATTCACGGAGCCACTTTTTCTTCTGAAGCTTTGTCCTCTGGTAGTCCTGTAGGCGCGGTCCAAATCGGCGATCCGATTACTCAGAAAAAACTAAGCGATGCGATTGTCAAAGAAGCCCGTGACCTTAATCTTTATCATAGTATTACTGATAATGGCGCCGGCGGACTTTCCTGTTCGGTCGCAGAAATGGCTAAAGAATCAAATGGTTGTTTGGTTAATTTAGAAAAAGTACCTTTAAAATATCCAGGGTTAGAACCCTGGAAAATCTGGGTTTCTGAATCTCAGGAAAGAATGACTTTGGCCGTTCCTAAAAATCGCTGGTTAAAATTTTCTCAGTTGATGATTAGTCGCGATGTTGAAGCAATAATAATTGGTAAATTTAATGAAAGCGGACACTGTGTTGTTAAATACCATAAAAAAACAATTATGGATATAGATATTGACTTTCTTCACAATGGCCTACCAACTCGACCGATGAAAACTAAATTAATAAAACCGTTTTTCAAAAATCCTTTGATTATTCAACAAAAAAATCTCAATCAAACTCTACTTTCAATGCTTTCCCGACTAAATATCACTGGTTTTGAATTTATCTCAAAACAGTATGATTATGAAGTCCAAGCCAATTCCGTCATAAAACCATTACAAGGTAAAGGCAGAATTAATGGTGAAACCACAGTCGTCAAACCGGTTTTTGACTCTCCTTACGCTCTCGCCCTATCTCAAGGATTTTACCCGAGTTACAGTGAAATTGATAGTTATCAAATGGCTGGTTGTAGTATTGATACCGCGATTAGAAATCTTGTTGCCTCTGGGGTTGATATTAATAAAATTGCCCTGCTTGATAATTTTTGCTGGTGCAGTTCTAATGATCCGCAAAGACTATATCAACTTAAACAAGCGGCTCAGGCTTGCTATGACTTTGCTACTATTTATGAAGCTCCGTTTATCTCCGGAAAAGACAGTATGTTTAATGATTTTAAGGGTTATGATGAAAAAAGTAATCCAATTAAAATATCAATTCCACCAACTCTTTTAATTTCTTCGGTTGGAGTAATTGATGACGTTTTAAAAACTATTTCCCTTGATATTAAGTTTCCCGCCGACCTTGTTTACATTCTTGGAGAAACAAAAGATGAACTAGGTGGATCAGAATACTTTGCTATGAACAAATCTGTTGGAAATAATATTCCCAAGGTTAATGCTTTGAAAAATAAAAAAACATATCATGCTTTTTATCAAGCGGTTGAAAAAGGAATTGTTAGTTCGGCAATCAGCATTACCCGAGGAGGATTGGGAATTGCCTTAGCAAAAACTGCCCTATCCGGAAAACTGGGGGTTAAAATTTCTTTGGAGAATTTACCAGGTCAAATTTCTCGTAATGACTTTGCCTTATTTTCTGAAAGTCAAGGTCGAATACTTGTAACAGTTAATCCAAAAAATAAAAAAGTGTTTGAAAAAATTATGAAGGGAAATCAGATCAAACAAATTGGTCAAGTAATCAATAAGCCGCAAATAATAATTAAAGGATTAGATAATAAAACTATTGTTAATTTAAGTCTTGAGAAGATAGAAAAATCTTATAAGTCAATGTTTAAAAATTATTAATATAAAAGCTTGATACTGAAATTTTTTGACGGAAAACCACAAACCGCAAAAAATTTAGTATCTTCGCTTTTTAAATTTAAAATAGAAAAGCGAGGTGAAGGTATTTTGAGACAATCGCCTGGGGCCCCTTTGGGGTGAGGCGGTCTAAAAATACCGAACCGAGCTAATATTATTACACTATGAAAAAGCCAAAGGTTATAATTCTTTCCGGTTACGGCTTGAACTGTGAAGATGAAACTAAATACGCTTTTGAACTGGCCGGCGGTCAGGGACAAATAGTTCATATTAATGACCTAAAAAAAAATAAAAGTCTGTTGAATGATTTTCAGATAATGGCCATTCCCGGCGGATTTACTTATGGTGATGATACCGGTTCCGGAAACGCTTATGGTTTAAAACTAAAAAATCACCTTTGGGAAAAGATTTTAAAATTTATTGAAAAAGATCATTTAGTGATTGGCATCTGTAATGGTTTTCAGATTTTAGTTAATTTAGGATTATTACCTGCCCTCAACAAAAAATATGGTGAACGGCAAGTGGCTCTCTTACCTAATGATTCTACCCGCTATACTGCCCGTTGGGTTGATCTAAAAATTATTAATGACACACCTTGGCTGTCTGGAATTACTGAAATTTCTTTACCGATTGCCCATGGTGAAGGAAAATTTTTTGCATCAAGCGAAATATTAAAACAATTGAATAAAAAAAATTTAGTCGCCGCAAAATATATCATCAACCCAACCGGCACCTTGGAAAATATCGCTGCCATCACCGATGAAAGCAAAAGAATTTTTGGCTTGATGCCTCATCCGGAGCGGGCGATGTTTTTTACCCAACTACCCAATTGGCCATTTCTCAAAGAAAAATATCAAAGAGAAGAAAAAAAACTTCCGGAATTCGGACCGGGATTACAAATTTTCAAAAATGGGGTAAACTATTTTAAATAACCATGAATAAACAATATACTATTGCCACCCTTGGTAGTCATTCTGCTCTTCAGATTTTAAAAGGAGCACGTGACGAAGGCTTTAAAACCTTAGTGATTACTTTAAAAAAACATGTTTCTTTTTACCAAAGATTTCCTTTTATCGATGAAATTATTAGTGTCAATGCATTTTCTGACTTTCCTTTAATCGAAAAAGGGCTCAAAAATAAAAAGATCATTATTATCCCGCATGGATCTTTTGTTGCTTATCTGGGAATGGAGGGAAACAAAAAAATCACTCTTCCTTATTTTGGCAATAAAAAAGTTCTTGACTTCGAGTTTGACCGCATTAAACAGGGAGATTGGTTAAAAAAATCCGGGATCAATACTCCTGAGGAATATAAAAATATCCAAGATGTTGAATTTCCGGTCATTATTAAATCTTTTGGTGCGGCCGGGGGCAAAGGATATTTTCTCGCCAATAATAAACAGGATTTGAAAGAAAAAATTAAAAAAAATCCCTCCTTCGCTAAAGCTTCCCCCTACGTCAAAACTACGGAGGACAAGTCGGAGGGCAAGCAAAAATTTATTATTCAAAAATATATTATTGGTGTCTCCCTTTACATCCATTATTTTTATTCACCGCTTACAAAAACTTTGGAAATTTTAAGTATGGATCGACGCTACGAAACCAATGTTGATTCCCTCGGAAGAATTCCCTTAATTCAACAAAAAGATATTAATGTTGAACCGAGCTATGTGGTCGTCGGTAACAGCCCTTTGGTACTTAGAGAATCAATGTTGCCGGAAGCTTATGAAATGGGAGAAAAAGTCGTCAAAAAATCTCAAGAGCTAATTAATCGACAGGGACTATTTGGTCCTTTTTGTCTGGAAACAATTATCACTCCTGAGCAAAAATTTTATGTGATTGAAATCTCAGCCCGGATTGTGGCCGGTACTAATCTTTTTATTGAAGGCTCACCTTACGCAAATTTGCTTTATAATCAACCAATGAGCACGGGACGGAGAATAGCGAGAGAGATAAAAATAGCAATTGAAGAAAATAAGTTAGAACAAATATTGGATTAAAAGTTAAAAGTCAAAAGTTTTAAAACTTTTTAATTTTGACTTGTATTTTTGACTTTTGATTTTTGAATTTTTAATTAATATGAATATTTCACAAATACTTAAATCGTACAATCTATCTAACCTTACAATCGCTACCCTCGGATCTCATAGCGCCCTTGATGTTTGCCGGGGTGCAAAAAATCTTGGTTTTCGTACTTTAGTGGTTACGGAAAAAGGCCGGGAAAAAACTTATGAAAAGTATTATAAAACCAGCGGAAAATTTGGCTGTGTTGACCAATGCCTAACTCTTAATAAATTCTCCGATATACTAAAACAGGAAGTCCAAAAAAAATTATTGAAAGAAAACGTTATCTTTATTCCTAACCGCTCTTTTGAAGCTTATCTAAATTTTAATTATGAAGCGATAGAAAACGATTTTAATATTCCTATGTTCGGCAATCGCCAACTTTTAAAAATTGAGGAACGAGGCAGGTTAGAAGATCAATACTACCTCCTAGAAAAATCAGGGATTAATTATCCTTTACAGTTTAAAGATCCAAAAGATATTGATCGTTTATGTTTAGTAAAAGTTCAAGAAAAAAAACGAGTTTTTGAAAGAGCCTTCTTTTTAGCAAAAAATTATCAGGACTATCAAAAACAAGTAGTAGAAAAATTAAAACAAGGAGTCTTTACAGAAGAACAATTGAAACAAGCAGTTATTGAAGAATTTGTCGTTGGCGTTCAGGTCAACTTTAATTTTTTTTATTCCCCTATTTCTAATCGACTGGAACTACTTGGTACTGATATGCGTCGACAGACTAATATTGAAGGCCTTTTAAAAATTCCCGCTTCTTACCAAAACAAGATTTCCAAAAAAATTAAAGTTAAATATGAAGAGGCCGGTCATATTGCCGTCACCGTCCTTGAATCAATGTTGGAAAAAGCTTTTGAGTTGGGGGAAAGATTTGTCAAAACCAGTCAAAAATTATTTTCACCAGGAATTATCGGTCCTTTTGCTTTGCAAAGTATCATCACCGCCGGTCCCCCAAAAAAAGATATTATAGTTATTGATATCTCACCGCGTGTCCCTGGGTCGCCAGGAATAACATCGACTCCTTATAGTAACTATCTTTATGGACAATCTATTTCAGTTGGGCAAAGAATTGCTATGGAAATAAAAGAGGCGATAAAATTAAATAGTTTTGCTAAAATATTGTCATAAATATGTCTATTTTCGATTTTTCTACTTATCTTTCTCCTTTTACCTGGCGTTATGGATCGGGTGACATGCGAAAAATCTTTAGTGAAAAACATAAATATGAACTCTGGCGAAAAATTTGGATTGCCCTTGCCGAAGCCCAACACCAGGCCGGCTTAGTCAGCAAAGAAGAATTGGCTGATTTAAAAAAACATGAAAAAGAAATTGATATTGAAAAAATCTTTGAATTAGAAAAAGACACCAAACATGATGTGGTCGCCGCCATTAAAGAATTTGCCGGTAAAACTAAAATCGGCGGTGGAAAGATTCATCTGGGCGCAACCAGTATGGATATCGTTGATAATACCGATATGATTAGAATCCAAGAAGCTTTAGTAATAGTAGAAAAAAAGGTTATTATTCTTTTAAATCTTTTGGCCGATAAAATTGAAGAGTATGCTAATTTTTCTTGCTTAGGTTATACGCATTTGCAACCGGCGGAACCGACTACCGTTGGTTATCGTTTGGCTTTTTATGCCCAGGATTTGCTGACCGCTTATGAATTTATCCAGTTTACTAAAAAAACTATTAAAGGAAAAGGAATGAAAGGAGCGGTTGGAACTGCGGCAAGTTACCAGGCGTTACTAAAAGATAAATCGATAACGGTGGATCAGTTTGAATCAAAAGTCATGAAAAGTTTGGGAATTGAGGTCGTTTTGATTTCTGGTCAGGTTTATCCCCGCCTTTATGATTATATTGTTTTAAATAGTTTGGCCATAGTAACCTCGGCTCTGGCTAAGTTTGCCGGAGATTTACGAATTCTTCAGTCACCTTTTTATGGCGAATGGTCAGAACCTTTTGGAAAAAAACAGGTTGGTTCATCGGCAATGCCTTTTAAAAAAAATCCTATTAGTAGTGAAAATATCTGTTCTTTAGCCCGCTATGTAGCTCAACTGCCTCAAGTGGCCATTGAAAATGCCTCTTTGTCATATTTGGAACGGATTTTGGACGACTCGGCCAATAAAAGAATTATTATTTCTGAAGCTTTCTTGACGACTGACCAAATTTTAATGACCGCTGAAAAAATAATTAGCGGTTTAGTCATTAATAAAGAAAGAATCAGTTTTAATTTGAATCAGTATGCTTCTTTTGCCTCCTCCGAATCTATAATTTTGGAGGCTGTCAAAAATGGAGCTGATCGCCAGGAAATGCATGAAGTTTTAAGAAATATTTCAATGATTGCTTGGCAAGACATTCAAAAAGGTAAAGAAAATCCCATGGTTAAATTATTAGCGGCTGATAAATTAATTAGTCGTTATTTAAATAAAGATCAATTGGAAAAATTAATGTTGGTCGAAACCCACATTGGCGATGCACCAGAAAGAGCAAAACAATTAGTTAAAATTATAAGAAAAATATGAAAAACATTACCGTTTCGGTAATTATGGGAAGTGATTCAGATTTACCAATCATGAAAGAGACTCTTGATGTTTTGAATGATTTTAAAGTCGAAAACGAAGTCTTGATTTTATCAGCGCACCGAACTTTTGAGGCAACTAGAGAATATGCTCAAGCAGCCACTGACCGAGGAATAAAAATTATTATTGCCGGCGCCGGCGGGTCAGCTCATCTCCCTGGAGTAATTGCGGCTATTTTTAGCTTACCGGTCATTGGTGTTCCGATTAAAACTAAATCTTTAGACGGTCTTGATTCATTACTGTCAATCGTTCAAATGCCTCCTGGAATTCCGGTTGCCACCGTCGGAATTAATGGAGCTAAAAACGCGGCTCTTTTAGCAATTCAAATATTGGCAATTAGTGATAAAGAGTTAGCATTAAAATTAACAGAGTATCGTAGTAAACTGAAAAATTCAGTTTTAGAAAAAACGGAAAAACTGAAGAATATTGGTTATAAAGCGTACTTAGAAATTTCCACCAAAGGTGGATCGACCTCTGGTCGAAAATAACTATTATGATCCAAGAAAAAATCATTCTTGAATCTCTACCTAAAGTTTTAAAAACTATTGATCTTCCCCTTGGAAAAAAACTCCAAGGAAAAGTTAGAGATATTTATTTTAAAGACAAAAAAAGAATTTTAATCACAACTGATCGCCAGTCAGCTTTTGATGTTATTTTAGGTTGTATTCCTTTTAAAGGAGCTGTTTTGAATCAGCTGTCAGCTTTTTGGTTTAAAAAAACTAGACATATTGTTGATAATCATTTATTGGAAACTCCCGATCCTAATGTCTCTGTCACTAAAAATTGTCAGCCAATTCAAGTGGAGATGATTGTCCGCGGTTATATTTCTGGGGTCACAAAAACTTCCATCTGGTATTCCTATGAACGGGGTGAAAGATTGATTTATGGTTTGAAATTTCCCGATGGTTTGAAAAAAAATCAAAAACTGGTCCAACCTGTTATTACTCCAACTACTCATCCATTAGTCGGCAGCACAGACCACGATGAGAGATTGACAAGAGAACAAATAATCGCTAAAAAAATCGTCAGTAAAAAACTTTATGAACAGATGGAAAAAACGGCTTTGGCTTTATTCAAATATGGGACAAAACTCTGTCTTTCCAAAGGTTTGATTCTTGTTGATACTAAATATGAATTTGGAATTCACAACGGCAAACTAACTTTGATTGATGAAATCCATACACCGGATTCTTCGCGATTCTGGATTGCAAAAACTTATCAGGCGCGATTTAAAAAAGGACTTGAGCCCGAAAACTTTGATAAAGAATTTTTAAGACTTTGGTATGTGAAACGAGGTTATCGTGGAGATGGTCCTCCACCGCCAATGGCTAAAGAATTGATAGTCGCCGTGGCCCAAAGATACATCGGAGTTTACGAAAAACTCACCGGCCGCAAATTCAAAGCCTTCAAATATCCTATTGAGGAAAGGATTAAGAAAAACCTGAAGGCTTATTTGTAAAGAATTTTTCAGTTTAGCCTCATCCAACTGACGTAGTTGTACACGGCCTATTATAGCCACCCGATACATAACCTCGTCCTCCTTCGTCAAAGACTACGGCGGACAAGGAGGTTGTGTGGAGGCTTGGCACAACATGTATTAGCGAGAGGTTTTCTTTAAAGCTATAACCATCAAAAAAAAGGCTATTATTATTAAAACTCCTACTAATTGAAAAATGCCGCTGGCCTTAAAAAAATCAAAGTTATTCATGGCTATATACCTAAAATTATAATTGAACTTATAAAATATATTATAACAAGGAAAAAATAATTAATTAAATTCAAATAAAGATCATATAAATTTCTACTTGCAAATCCAGAGGAAACAACCATTGTTATAAAGTAAGAAGCAGAAACATTTAGAAAAAAATCTGAAAGCTTGGATTTAATTATTTGTGACTGAAATAATTTCATATAAATATTCTCTAAAAGAATTATTTATTAGTCAATCGCTTATAACCTACAAAAGTAGTGAATTAGATTGTTAGGAAAGTAAAAAAAAGTCGATAGATGATAAATAAGTTTAGGCACGTACTTGTAGACTTTCTTTTTCAAAGATGATGTTTTTTGGTTCAATGATAACTTTCTTTTCTCCTTTTTCAACTATACCATATGAATAGGCTTTTATTTTATGTGTTTTCGCCAGTTTTAAAACTCGGATAACATCTTTTTCTGGAACAAAAATAGCAAAACCCGCTCCCATATTAAAATTTCCGTAAGCCTCTTTATCATCAATTTTTCCCTGTTCAATAATAAATTTTAAAACTTCCGGAACCGGAGGAAGATTGGTTATCTTATAAATTAATTCTTTTTTATGACGCATCAATTTTCGCCAACCGTGACCTGTGATGTTAACCATATAGTGTATATCTGTAGTGTTTTCCAATAAATCCTCAATTAATTTTGCGTAAATAATTGTTGGAGTTAGTAGAGCTTCTCCATAAGTTTTTTCTCCGCCAATTTTAGTTAGATAGCCTTCTGGTAAATTACCAGCTATTTTTCGGGCCAAAGTCAAACCGTTGGCGTGTATACCGTTACTTTCGAATAAAATTATTCTGTCACCTGCTTGCAATTTTTCCCCCAAACACAAATTCTTTTTCGGATTAATAATTCCAAAACAGGCGCCGGCCAAATCGATTGCGTCTTTGTTAATAATTCCTGACAAAACTGGAGTTTCTCCCCCACCCCAAACGGCGCCACTATCTTGACTGGCTTTCGTCCAGCCGTCAACTAAATCGTCAGCCCTTTTTTTATCTTTAAACCAGTCCGAGGAACCGGCCGCCCAGTAAGCCATCAGAGTCAGCGGTTTGGCGCCAACTGTGATGAGGTCGTTGACAATCATCGCTACCGTATCATAAGCCAAACTATCATAATAAGTTTTGCCCGTTAAGCGATACATTTCATCGGCGACTAAATTTTTTGTTCCCAATCCTTCGATAACGGAGGCAAAATAATATTTACCGGCATCAATTACATGAGCCGACTCGCCCCGGCTATGATTAATTTCTTTAAAATTAAAAGGTAGATTTTTACTGGTTTTTTCTCCAGCCAGTTGAGCAATCATTTTTAAGTAGTCAATCGTTTCATAATTAACTCCTGATTGTTTATAAGTTAGATTAGTCTTCATATTCAAATTATACTTAGTCTTTTTTACCCGTCCGAAGCAAAAACTATATCAAATAATTTTGCGAAGGCGGGTTAAACATTCCTCTTTCCCCAACAGTTCCATTGACTCATTTAACGGTGGAGAGATTTTTTTACCGGTCATAACCACTCTTATATCCATAAAAAACTGGGAATTTTTTATCTCTAATTTTTTCGCTAAATTAACTAATACTTCTCCAATTAAATCAGCTTTCCAATCGGTCATTTTTTCCAGTTCTGCATGAACTTTTTCAAAAAAATCTTCTTTTCCTTCCAATACAACCTCGTATGTTGTTGGTTGTTTGAAAAAGAATTCACACAATGGTAAATAATCCGATAATTTTTTTATTCTATCTTGAATCAACGGAATCGTTTTTTCAACAAGAGCTTTATCTAACTCAATATTTTTTTCTTTATAGAATTTTAATATTTCACTTTTGACTTTTGACTTTTGACTTTGCCTAATGTACATTCCATTCATCCATTCAAGTTTCATTAGATCAAAAACTGGTCCAATCGGTTTAATATCTTTAAAATCAAATAATTTAATAAATTCACCCAAAGGAAAAATCTCTTTACCATCGGGATGACTCCAACCCATCAATGACAAATAATTAAGAATTGCTTCGGGAAGATAGCCCTGTTCTTGATACCAAGAAACATTGGTATGACCTTGTCTTTTGGAAAATTTAGATCGATCCGGATTTCTGATAATTGGCGTATGAACAAAAACTGGTTTTTCCCAATTAAAATATTCATATAGAAGAACTATCTTTGCCGAAGAAGTCAACCATTCTTCACCTCTGACCATGTGAGTTATTTTCATTAAATGATCATCCACAACTACCGCTAAAAAATAAGTGGGGTAACTATCTGATTTCATAAGTATTTGATCATCAACTGAATTTGATTCAAAAATAATCTCTCCCCTTAATTCATCTTTTATCTTAATCTGAATATTTCTCGGTACATTTAATCTAATTACATAAGATTCATTTTTTGCTAATCTTTGTTTAATTTCTTCTTTATTTAATTTCAAACAATATTTATCATACATGGGAACTTTTCCTTCTTTTTGTAATTCTTGTCTAAGTTTATCCAATCTTTCTTTTGAACAAAAACAATAATAAGCTTTGTTTTTGTTAATTAATTCTTCGGCATATTTTTTATAAATATCTAGTCGATCAGACTGACGATAAGGTTTATAGATTCCACCTTTTCTAACGCTTTCATCTTCTATTAATCTGAACCAATCAAGCGCCAGAAAAACCTTTTCTTCAGCGTCGGCGACTGTTCTCTCTTTATCTGTGTCCTCAATTCTAACTATAAATTTACCATTATGTCTATGGGCATAAGCATAATCAAAAAGGGCTTGATAAATAGTTCCAATATGAGGATAACCCGTAGGTGATATCGCCGCTCGAGTTCTAACCATATGAAGAATTATATAATATTAAGAACATTCTCCACAGCAGCCAACTATATCTTGAAAATTTTCTTCAACTCTTTTCCAATCTAAATTTTCAAAAAAAGCGTCAATATAACTTCCTCGATTGACGCCGTAATCAATAAAATAGGCATGTTCATAGACATCAAGAGCCAGAATCGGGCGAACACCCCAAACAAGATAAGTATTTTGCGAATCGCTTAAATAATTAAAAAGCCTCGCCTCTCTTTTGTTCCAACCGGTAAACACCCAACCACGAGCAGCGATACCGGTGGCTTTGAGGTCTTTTTTATAATTTTCAAAGCTATCAAAATCTTTTTTAATTTGCTCTAGTAGCTTTCCTTTTGGTTCACTACCCTTACCACCTAAATGAGAAAAATAAATTTCATGATTAACTACTCCTCCCCAGGCAAAAGAAAGTTCAACTTTTAACTCTCTTATATTGGAAAAAACCTGGTTAGCTTTTCCATACTCGTCGTCCCCCAAAGCGGCTAGTTTTTCTTGAATTTCATTATATTTATTAACATAACCTTGATAGAGTTTTAAATGTTCTTCAATTGTTTTTTTAGAAATCCCTTTCATAGAAAATAAAGAATCGGAAAATTTTTTTGGTTCTAGTTTAATTACTCTCATACTATTACTAAATTTGTAATAGTTACATTATTATACATATTTTTTATTTTGTCAAGAGGAAGAATTCAGATTATTTAATCAAAAAATTATAGCCTTTTTTTTATGTAGTTTAAATATCTTTCGCCAGGATCCGTTTTACCTGAATAAAGTTGGTAATGACCTTTAATATTATCTTTTGAAATATTATATTTTTTCATTAATTTTTTAACTAATTTGATTGCTAATTCTGTTTGTTTTTCCATTTTTTTGAGATAATCGTCGTTATTCCAATCAAATATATTAATTCTTTTGTCATAATATTCTTTATAAGAACTTTTTTCATTAGATCTCGACGGATTGTCTTTAGGTTTAACAATTTTAGAATCTATTTCATCAATCCATAAATCAAAATATTGACCATTTATCTCTAGACTTATCGAGTCTTCGTCATATGGATACCCTACACATTGTTCTATTGTTCTTTTTGGCTCTAAGTCAGCCATTTGCAAATAACCTTCGGAAGATACTGCAAAAGTACAAATTTTTCCTCGGTCAGCTAAAGAATTAAACGTTTTTAGGTTGCCAGAAAAATATGGGTCATCATTCCAATGAAGAACAATATATTTTGGAGGTTTATCAGTATATTTATAAACATTATTATAGTCTTTTGCTGGGGGAAGTATGTTAATATTATTGGTAATTATCGTAATTAATGGTGTAATTGTGGGAGTTTTTAATGGTGCTGGTTTAGATATTTCATAATTTTGACATGTCTCATCATAAATTAAACAATTATATGTCGAGTTATAACACTGTTTGCATCTTTTCCAATCTTGTCCGTATTTAATGCATCGCCCGTATTTAATATTACCTGCACAGTCGTTGCAGTAATTTTTTCCGTAAGTATCACTTTGACCTCGTATACAATTTGCTGGCGTTGGGGTATTAGTTGGTAGCAATGTTAAACTACATTTGTTATCTGTAACTTTTTCAAAATGAGGATATGGAAGTTTTCTTACTCCCTGATTCGCGCCAAAACAGCAATAACCTGAATTGTAAGATTTTGTTGGTAAGGTGTTATTAAAAACAGGAATACATATTTTACCTCCCCAACAACCAGGAAGATTGTTACAAGCTTGCTCGGGAGTAATGGTATTTGCTTTTGACGAATAAGAATTTCTATACATATATATTCCAAAAACTAAAGTTACTGTTATTATTGTAAGAACATACACGAAAGTTTTTAAAGATTTTTTTGAAAAGCAAACTTTTTCTTTAAACATATATATATTTAAACAAAACGGTAGTTTAAATTCAAGCGTTTCTTTTTTTAATTTTTATTTTAATAAATCAGGTCTTTTTTTACGAGTTTCCTCAAGGGATTTTTTCATCCGCCATTTTTCGATCTCTTTATGATTTCCTCCTATTAAAACTTTCGGAACCTTTAAACCCTTAAACTCTTCTGGTCTTGTGTATTGGGGATATTCCAAAAGTTTTTTCTTATTGATATTAAAGCTTTCGTTTCTCGTTGCTTCGTCTTTTTTCAAAACACCAGGAAGCAAACGGACAACCGAATCAACAATTGCCGAGGCAACAATTTCTCCACCAGTCAAAATAAAATCTCCAATCGACACTTCTTCGTCAATATAATCCAACACCCGCTCATCCACTCCTTCATAATGTCCGGCAATAATAATTAAATGATCTAATTGTGAATAATCAGTGGCTATTTGTTGGTTGAAAGTTTTTCCTCTTGGAGAAGTTAAAACAACCCACCCGTCATTCCGAGGAGTCGAAGACGACGAGGAATCTATCAAACGAAGTGGGTGTAATTTACGCTTCGCTGGATTTCTCCCCCGACGTAACGTCGGGGTCGAAATGACACTTTCCAAAGCTTTGTAAACAACATCTATTCTAACAATCATACCGGGGCCTCCTCCATACGGCCGGTCATCAACGGTTCCATAATCATCAATTGCAAAATCTCGTAAATTAATTATTTCTATCTCAACCAGCTTTTTTTCCTGAGCTCTCTTTATAATACTTTCTTCAAAAAAACCCTTGATCATTTTTGGGAAAAGAGTGATTATTGAGATTTTCATTGATAAAATTATACTAAGGGCCCGTCCGTAAATAAATAGACATTTTATTTACGGATACGGCCCTTTGTGCCGCATCTTTATTTGAAATAAATATTATAATATTAAAAACAGATGCGGCCTAAATGAAGAAATTAATCTTAAGCTCTATTCGTTTTTACCAAAAAACCAAATTCTTTCATGGAGCCATTGCCCAGCAATTTTTCTTAACCGATAAAGTCTGCCGATTTATTCCCACCTGCTCCGAATATACCTACCAGGCTGTCGAAAAATACGGAAGCGCGAAAGGACTATTTCTTGGTTTTAAAAGGGTTATCCGCTGTCATCCTTGGAGTAAGAGTGGATATGATCCATTAATATGAAGAAAATTTTTACAACGTTATTTTTTGTTTCGGTTTTTCTTCTTGGTTTTTTTCCAGTAAAAGATACTGATTTCGGCTGGCATTATCGATGCGGAAAAGAGTTTTTTACCACCGGCTCACTTTGTATAAAAAATAATTTTTCTTATTTTCTACCTAGTTATTAAGCCTACTATACCGGGCATTTATACGATACTATTATTGCTTTTATCTATGATAATTGGGGTTTTTTAGGAATAAGTTTTGTTGGGTCTATCATCTTTACTTTAACTGCTTTAGTTTTTGTTAAGCTAATCAATAATATAAAACTAGGTTTTGTAACTTATTTTATTTCTTTTGCTCTATCTTATTCTATCCTGAGATTAGGATTCCGGCCGCAGATTATTAGTTATTTATTTTTTTTAATTTTACTTTGGTTATTAGAATCAAAAAATAATAGGTTGTTTTTCTTAATCCCAATTTTGTTTCTATTTTGGATAAATTTGCATATTGGTTTTTTTATTGGACTTTTCGTATTGGTGTTCTTTATTTTTTATGAAAACAAAGGTATTAATCGGTCTCAAAAGTTGTTAATTATTTTTATTTCATTTCTGACAACTCTAATTAATCCATTTGGTATAAATGTCTATCGAGAAATTTTTAATCATTTTACTTCTCCTCTTGGTCAGATGATCGCCGAATGGGTTAAACCTTCACCTTTTCATTTGTTTTTAATCACCTCTTTTACCATTATTGGATTAATTATTATCATAAAGCAAAAGTCTATTAATTTTTTTTATTTATTACTTTTAATTTTTTTCAGTCTTCTATCTTTAAACGCTCGAAGAAATTTGCCCTTTTTTTATCCGGTATTTTTTTATGTTATGCAGGACTCATTTAAGAACTTAAAAAGTTTAGAATGGGTTCATTATGAGATGCTTATTCCTATTTTAAGTTCAATTATTATTTTTGTTCTAATTATTTGTGTCCCAAGAACAATAAGATTCAATACATCGTGGAAAGAATATTGTCAAAAAGGACAAATTGTTTATCCCTGCCAAGCGATCAAAAATTATTCTCAACTTTCCGGTAATGTCTATGCTATGTATGAATGGGGTGGATTTTTGATCTGGCAAAAACCGAAAATAAAAATATTTGTTGATGGAAGAATGCCGGCCTGGAAAGATGAAAACGGGAAAAGCCCATATCAGGTATTTTTGGAAATTATTCAAACACAACCTGGATGGAACGAGAAATTAAACAGGTGGAAAACTAATTATCTTTTAATTACTAATGGCACTTTTCTTGACCTTTTATTAAAAAAGGGGGCAAATAAATATAATTGGCAGGAAGTTTACCGCGACGATATTGCGGTGATATATAAAAATAAAAACTAAGGGCTCGTCCGTAAATAAATCAACATGTTATTAATGGATGCGGCCTAACTTAACTATTATTTATTTTCCGTCTCTCGCTTGTGATACTTTTTTAGCTCGAACCATAAAAGCATCTTGAGCGGCCGTTATATTTTCTTTTTTTCCTCCCCAAGCTTGCAATGCCTCCTGTTGTAACGCCCGACCAAACGAATAACTCAACTGCCAAGACAGATCTTTAAACATTGCGTTCATCGTCTTTAAATATTCTGTTGACTGATCAGGCGTTAATCCCCCTGATAAAAAGACAATTCCCGGAACCTCAGCTGGGACAGTTGTTTTTAATGTCTCTATAGTCAAACGGGCAATTTCTTCGGCGGTTGATTTTTTTTGCGAATCTTTTCCCGGAAGAACCATATTAGGTTTTAGTAACATTCCATCAAGTTGTACCCCAAACTCCTTTAACCAATAGAAAACATCTTTAAGAACCTTTAAAGTTACTTCTTTACTTTTATTAATATTATGGCCTCCCTCCAAAACCAATATCTCCGGTTCAACAATTGGCACCAGTCCGGCTCTTTGGGAAAGAAGAGTATATTCGGCAAGTCCAATAGAATTTGCCATAACAGCAGCTGTTGAAGGCATTTTTTCACCAACTTTATAAACAGCTCTCCACTTGGTAAAAGCCGCCCCCATACTTTTATATTCCAATAATCTTTCCTCTAATTTATCTAAACCTTGAGTAAAAGTTTCTCCTTGTTCGTTAATTTTAACTACACCTAAATCAACCTTAATACCCGGATGAATATTTTTAGATTTAAGCAAATCGGCAATCATCTTTCCGTTCGGCAAAGGTAATCGTAGTGTTTCATCAAACAGTATTACTCCACTAATCGCCTCCTCAATCCCCTGGGCATTTGCCATTATCTCTCTCCACATTGAACGATTTTCCGGGGTGGCCTCAACTCCAATTGCATCCAATCGTTTCTTCATTGTTCCCGTACTTTCATCAGCCGCCAATATTCCCTTCTGGGGAGCTACTAACTCGCGAGCAACTTTTGCCAAAATATTTCCACCTGTTTGATTAGTAACCATATTTATTAAATATATAATTGATAATCTAAGGGCTCGTCCATCAATAATTTGATGGTTACGGCCCTTTGTGTCGAATCTTCACTCGAAATAAAAATCATATTATAAAAAGATGCGACCAAAAACATTTTATCACTATTAAATAGACAAATACAAGTTTATTTAGTATATTTATCAATATTAAATCATGGATAGAAATCTTGCTTTAGAATTTGTTCGGGTGACTGAAGCAGCAGCGATTGCCGCAGCTCATTGGGTCGGACGAGGGGAAAAAAATAAGGCTGACGGCGCAGCGGTTGAGGAAATGAGAAAAAGATTTAATCAAATTGATTTTTCCGGAACCGTTGTTATTGGCGAAGGTGAAAAAGACGAGGCGCCAATGCTTTATACCGGCGAACATGTTGGTAAAGCAAAAACTCCGGTAATGGATTTAGCCATTGATCCTCTTGAATGTACTGACAGTGTTGCTCATGGGCGATACAATGCCTTAACGGTGATTGCTGCTGGTGCTCCTAAAAGTCTACTCCATGCTCCTGATACTTATATGGAAAAATTGGCCACCGGACCGGAAGCGGCTAAAGTAATTGATCTTGATGATTCTGTCACCAATAATATTAAAAAGACCGCCAAGGCAATTGGAAAAGATGTCCGCGAAATTACTATTATGATGCTTGACCGGGAAAGAAATTATCCAATTATGAATGAAGCCCGATTAATCGGCGCTCGCGTTAGATTAATCACCGATGGTGATGTGGCGGCTGCTGTTGCTACCTGTTTACCGGAGTCAGGAATTGATCTTTTAATGGGAAGCGGCGGATCGACTGAAGCTGTATTAGCGGCCGTAGCTCTGAAAATTTTAGGTGGTGAAATGCTCTGTCGTTTTAAACCAAAAAAAGAAGCTGATATTGGTAAGATTAAAAATATGGGGATTAAAAATTTAATTAAAATTTTTTCTGTATCTGACCTCGCTAAAGGTGATCAATTAACTTTTACCGCCACTGGTGTTATTGATGGACCATTTTTACAAGGAGTAATCTTTAGAAAAAATAAAATTATTACTCATTCGATTGTAATGAGAGCTCAATCAAAAACCATTCGCTACATAACCACTCATCATCATTTACATCAAACTAAATAAAAATATGAAAAAATTAAAGGTCGGTTTAAATGGCTTTGGTCGAATTGGTCGAGCTTTCACAAGAGTTGCTTTGACACGAAATAATTTTGATCTGGTTGCTATCAACACTAGAAAAACACCAATTTCAATGATGGCCTACCTTCTTTCTTTTGACTCGGTTTACCGAAGATTTGGAATGGAAGTCAAAGAAGTGCCGGGGGGGATTTCAGTAAATGGAAAAAAAATTATTACTCTATTAAATGATAAACCTGAAAATATTCCTTGGAACAAATATGGTATTGATGTAGTTGTTGACGCTACCGGTGCTTTCAATAAAAAACCGGATTTGGAAAAGCATCTAAAAGGCTCCGTAAAAAAAGTTATCTTAACGGCCCCAGCAAAAGATGATGAGACGCCATTTGTTGTCCTCGGTGTTAATGACGATAAATTTGATTTTAAAAAGGAAACTGTTATTTCCATGGCTTCTTGTACAACAAACTGTTCGGCTCCGATGTTTAAGGTAATTAATGATAATTTTAAAGTAGTCTCTGGATTTCTTACTACGGCTCATGCAGTAACAATTAGCCAAAGCTTGCTTGATGATGCCGGGAAAAAAGAAGACCGATCAAGATCTGCTTTCTTAAATATAATTCCATCAACTACTGGCGCCGCTAAAGCTGTTGCCAAAGTTATTCCTGAATTAAAAGGAAAAGTTGATGGTATGTCCCTTCGGGTTCCGGTTGCCACCGGTTCAATTACTGATATTTCTGTAATTGTGAAAAAATCGACGACTGCCGAAGAAGTCAATAAAAAGTTTAAGGAAGCTTCGGAAACCACGATGAAGGGAATTTTAGGTTATGAGGACAGAGTTTTAGTATCGTCTGATTATATCGGGTCCTCTTATTCTTGTATATTTGACGCCAACTATACAAAAGTGGTCAACGGAAATTTAGTAAAAATCTTCGGCTGGTATGATAATGAGTGGGGATATAGTACTAGGCTTGTGGACTTGGTCGAGAAATTGGCGCAGTTTGTTTAAAACCCGTTAACCAGTTAACGCGTTAACGAGTTAACGAGTTAAACATGAAAAAAATAATATACATCGACGAAGTCGAAATCAAAAATAAAACTATTCTTCTTCGAGTTGATTTTGATGTTTCTTTAAACCCTGATCGAACCATTGCCGACGATGTCCGAATCCAAAAAAATCTTCCGACTATAAAGTATCTTTTAAAAAATAAAAACCGACTTATTTGTGTTGCAAAACTGGATCGTCCAAAAACCCGGGATCCAAAACTGTCATTAATGCCCGTTGTCAAAAGACTACGCGAATATCTGCAAAATTATAAAATTACTTTGGTTGAAAATTTTCTTTCCCCTGATAAACAAGCATTTACAAAACAAACTAATAAAGAAATTTTAGTTTTGGAAAATATTCGTTTTTATCCCAAAGAAAAAGATTATTCAACAATATTTGCAAAACAACTTTCTTCTTTGGCTGACATTTATGTGAATGATGCTTTTGCGGTTTGTCATCGATCAGACACTTCAGTTATCGGACCGCCAAAGTTTATTCCTTCATATGGAGGACTTCTTCTTAAAAAAGAATTAGCAATAATATCTCAAGCTATTAATAAACCTAAAAAACCAATTGTAGCGATTATTGGAGGAACTAAGGTGTCAACGAAAATTGGATTAATAAATAAATTAATAAAAATTGTTGATTACCTAATTATTGGCGGCGGACTGGCTAATACTTTTGTTAGCGCTCAGGGATACAATGTAGGAACAAGTTTTTGTCAATATGAAGCGATTCAACAGGCAAGAAGACTGCTTTCTTTACCAAAGAAAAATCGCGCCTTAATTGTCTTACCTGTTGATGCTGTTGTTGCCGAAACAAAAGAAGATAAAGAAAGTGAGGTAGTAAAGATTGAAAATATACCTCCAAATAAATCTATTTTCGACATTGGTCCGGAAACAAAAGCAAAATTTGGCGCTATTATTTCTAAAGCAAAAACAATCATTTGGAATGGCCCTGTTGGTTACTTCGAAAACCCTGCTTTTAAAAGAGGAACTGATTTTATTTATTATTCAATCACCCACAACGATCAAGCAATTTCGATTGTTGGCGGCGGAGATACATTGGCGGCCATTTCAAAAAAAGAATATCTTGATAAAATTACCCACATCTCAACCGGAGGAGGAGCCATGCTCGAATTTATTGAGAAAGGAACACTGCCGGGAATTGAAGCGCTAAAACGTTAGATGTTGGTTGTTAGAAGTTAGGAGTTAGTAAAATGATTCAAACGTTCACAGATTTAACTACTTGGAAAAAAGCTTATGAGTTAACTGTGAAGATTTACAAGGCAACAGAAAGATTTCCAAAAGAGGAAATATTTGGAATAACTAGTCAACTTCGAAGAGCAGCAGTTTCTATTAGTTCAAATATAGCCGAAGGATTTTCAAGAATTAGTAAAAAGGAAAAAATACAGTTTTTATATATAGCCTTAGGTTCTTTAACAGAAGTTCAAAATTTATTAATGTTAAGTCGTGATTTTAAATATATAGAATTTAGTCAATATAACGAACTAATCGATTTAACTAATGAAACTGGAAAATTAATAAACGGTTTTATACGTAGTATAAAAACTAGCTTCTGACTCCTATCTACTAACTACTATCTCGATTACTCTATTTACTTCCTTTGGCGGCTTGACAACGACTATTTCTTTCGACTTTAATATCGACGGCAAAAAACTTTTCCCCACAATTTCTTCATCATTCATCCAATATAAATCTAAATTTAAATAAGTATTTTTATTCCAAAACGTTCTAATCTGTTTATCCGGAAAAATAAATATCATACCCTGCCCTCCTTTTAATTCTTTTTTGTCTTTGTAAAACATTAGCCCTTTTTGCCATTCATTTTGTTCATCTGCGACTAATAATTTGTATCTACTATTATTAATGGAATAATTAATAAATTCTTTGTTTGGAGTTGAAAAATAAAAATTTGAAGGATTGAGAAGCAACATTGAATAAATAACCAAAAAATAAGTTATTAATAAAACCGTTATTATAAGAATTGGTTTTAATAAATTTTTTCTTTTTTTAAATAAAAGTAATGGAATTAATATAACTAAAAAGATCTCTCCTAGAATTGACAAAACTCCGAAAATATAATAAATGATTAAAACCTGTTTAGAAAAAGATGAAAAAACCTCCTTTAGATCACCAATATAATCAAAGGGTGTTTTTATTTTTAAAATATCTTGGGTGATATCTTTAAGAAGATGAGTGAAAAAAATAATAAAAACAAAAATTAAAATAAAATTAAGCAGTTTATTTTTCATGAAGCTTCTTGTCCTCCTATTCTTACTTCTCGCCTTAGTAGATTTCTACTGCGGCTCAAAGAGCGAATTTAGGAGGACACAAGAAACAGTATTTTCTCATTCTTCGAAAACTGTTTCTAGTGTCGGAGTGGCGAGACTCGAACTCGCGGCCTTACGCTCCCAAAGCGTACGTTCTAGCCATCTGAACTACACTCCGTATTTATCTATATTCTATCAAAAAATATTATTATTTTTTTGGTATATTCAAGATTAAGACTCAAATGAAAAAAAAATCTCTATTAATCATATTTAGTTTTTTTATTTTTATTTTATTTATTATCTTAACTTATATAGTACGGCAGGATTATCTTAATCAGTTTGATTTTGACACGACGGTCAGACTGCAAAATCATATTCCACTAAAATTTGATTCATTTTTATCATCGCTCTCACTTATTGGAAGTTTTGAAATATTAGCGGGAATAATCTTATTAATTGCTATTTTCAGAAAAAAATTTGTTTCTCTTTTTATTTTTGTTCCTTTTGCCCTGGCCCACGTAATAGAAATTATTGGTAAAGCCCTGCTTCACCATCCTGGCCCTCCATATTTATTTTTTCGCTACAATATCGATTTCCTTTTTCCTTCAAGCTATATCCAACCAGGATCTTCCTACCCCTCAGGTCATTCCCTAAGAATAGTATTTATTTCTTTTATTTTTTTCTCTCTGATTAAAAAATCAAAATTAAAATCAGCAATGAAAATTTTATTAATTTCTTTTCTTTTAGTTTTTAATATCTTAATGCTGGTGTCACGTGTCAGTTTAGGTGAACATTGGACAACCGATGTTATTGGAGGAGCATTACTTGGACTATCGTCAGGAATCTTCGCCCTTATTTTTTTATAAAATTTAGCCTCATCCAACTGACGCAGTTGTACAGGCTCAATTTTGGACTAATGATTAGTAATTTTGATGGAGACAATATTTTTTTGAGCTATGATTTCTGTTTCTCCACCGATCGGAAAGGTAATCTTCGGATCACTGTGACCAAAGTCAACATCGGCAATGACAGGAAGATTATTTAATTCTTTTTTTGTCTTGATTATTTTTATAAGCAGATCGTCTGAAATTTTTGACTTTTTTTGAAAACGACCAATCACTAATCCCTTTACCTTATTAAAACCTGGCAAGTGAATTAATGATTGTAAATCGCGATCAAAAATATGCGGCTGCGTACCGGCGTCGTCTTCGATAAATAATATCGAATCGGTAATATTAGGAAGATATTCTGTTCCCTGGAGGAGATTAAAAGTATTGATGTTTCCGCCTAGTATGGTTCCTTCTGTCTCTCCTTCATTAAAGATTAAAAAACCTTTATTGGTTTCCAGGTTTCTTTTATCCTGATTTATCCACCAATAATCGTCACTCCATTTTTCACTCGGTTTTATTTCAAAAAAATCATCTGACAATAAACATCTTCTAAAATATTCTAAAGTGTAGTTAAAATATAACTTTTGACCAAAAGTAGAATAATGGGGTCCCGAATAAGTCACTAAACCTGTCTTGGAAAAAATGGCGTTATTTAAAACCGTAATATCAGAATATCCGCAGAAAATTTTCGGATTATTTTTTATCAAATCCCAATCGATATATTTCAAAAGTTGGTTAGAATTAAATCCTCCAATGACAGTAATTATTCCTTTGACATTTTTATCACTAAAAGCTTCATGAAAATCTTCTATCCGCGATTTAATTAAAGAAGAATTAAAATCATCAATCTCATAAATATGTTTTCCAAAAGATAATTTTAACCCCAATTCCTCAAATTTTTTATTAGCTATACTTATTGTTTCTTTATTTAATATCGCCATCGATCTTGAAGGAGCAATAATCCTGACCTCGTCACCTGTCTTTAATTTTTCTGGATAGATTTTATTCATATAATAATTATACTTTAAGAGCTAAAAAAGAGCTTTCTGATATAATATCTATCATGCAGCTAAAAAATAAAGTTGTATTAATAACTGGGGCTTCGAGCGGAATTGGTCAAAATACTGCCATCGTTTTTGCCAAAGAAGGATCAAAGATTGTTGTTAATTATAAAACCAATAAAAAGGGCGCCGAAGAAACATTGAGACAAATAAAAAATACCGGTTCTCAAGGAATCATTTTCCAAGGAGATGTCTCTGATGAAAATACCGTAAAAAGACTGTTTGAAAAAACATTAGAAGTTTTTAAAAAAGTAGATATTCTCATTAATAATGCCGGCTGGCCAACTCCTAAACACTTAGAAGAAACTGATAAAAATCATTGGTTAGTAAGTTTTAATGATAATTTTTTTACCACGGTTTTATGTTCTAAAGAAGCCGTAAAAATAATGAAAAAACAAGGTGCTGGAAAAATCATTAATACGGCTTCAATTATGGGAATTGATTATGGAGGAAGAGAAGGTCTTATTGCTTATTCCGCGGCAAAAGCTGCTGTAATTAACTTTACCAAGACGCTGGCAAAACAAGTGGCGCCAAATATATTAGTGAATGCGGTGGCTCCAGGCAGAACTCAAACTCCTTACTATGACCAATTTGATAAAAAAACCATGCAATCATTTATTGATGCTAATCCTATTGGTCGGATGATCAAGCCCGAAGAAATAACCGAAGCTTTCCTCTTTATTGCAAAAAACGATGCTGTGACTGGTTCTATAATAGTTGTTGATGGCGGATATACGCTTAAATTTGGTAAAAGTTTTAAATAATATCCTTATGAATAAAAATCTTATCCTTACTAAAAAAGACGTTCTTGATTTTTTAGGCTTTCATAAATTAATGACTCTTGCTACTTACGGCGACCATCCTTGGATTGCTAGTGTTTATTATTCGTTTGATGAAGATCTTAATCTATATTTTATAAGTAGTCCGGCAACGATTCACGGTCGTCAGATGGAAAAAAATAATAAAGTGGCGGCAGCGATTGTTGATTCTAATCAAAAACCATCTGACGTTAAAAGAGGATTACAAATATATGGTCATGTTGAAAAAGTTTCCGATATAAATAAAGTCCGTCATGCACTTCGCCTTTGGAAAGACTTTCTAAACGTCCAAAGACCTGATATTAGTTTTGAAAATATGCAAAAAGGACTTTATAAAGGTAGGATGTATAAACTTGTTCCAAAGAAGATAAAACTTTTTGATCAGGAAAAATTCAAAGTCCCTGACGGTGAAGAACCAATATTAGTACTATAAAAATTTAAACCTATCCAATTTACGCGGTTGTATGGCTTTAATTATTTAAACCCTTCTGCTAATTCACGAAGTTTTTTTTCCGGATCTTTAGCGAAAACAAAACCAGATGCAAGAATAGCTCCTACCGCCCCTAATTTAATTGCCTGCCTAATATCTTCCCCTGTCGATATTCCCGCTCCAATTACAAGTGGTCTTTTTAGAACTGAAACCAATTTTTTTATATTTTCCGCCTCTTTAGTTATCATTGACACTCCTGTACCAATCATATCTTCTCTTTCATAAGAAATAAAATCAGGTCCCCAAGAATCAAATGTTTTTACCATTTCCGTATCAAAACCGCAGATAACGCTTTTTAATCCATACTCTTTAGATTTTTCAAAAATTTTCTTCACATGACTATCGTCCATTTTATGTTCACTGTGATTAATGACAAGACCAGAAGCTCCGGCTTCTTTTAAAGCGTAAGGAGAAAGCCAGCCCATATTCTTTCCCGGTTCAATAGGATCCATATGCTGCGCCCAAACTTCAATCCCTAATTCCTTTTTCACTCTATAAATATCAGTCGGCTGAACTGCTGGAATTATCTTCACTCCTGTTTCTTCACTAACTTTTTTTACGCAAGATAAAAGTTTAATGGCCGCCTCACCGGTTGATTCTTTATAAGTTTTTAAAGAAAGAAAAATCATGATAAAAGTATAGCAAATATTTTATTTCTTCTTATTAATTTTTTATCGCCACCATACTAATCTCAACTCTGGCACTAAGTGGAAGAGCGGTTACGCAAACGGTTTCTCTGGCTGGAAATGGCTCTGTCATATAGCTACTATAAACTTCGTTAATCTTTCCATAATCACTCATATTAATAATATAAATAGTTGTTTTAACAACATCGGAAAAAGTGACGTCAGCCGCTTCAAGAACAGCTTTTAAATTTTTCATTACCTGATGAGTCTGTTCCTCAATGGTTCCTTCGAGCAGTTTGCCTTCAGGAGTTAAATGAACTTGGCCGGAGGTAAAAACAAAGTTTTCAACGATAATTGCTTACGAGTATGGGCCAACTGCTTTGGGCGCTTGAGTGGTTTCGACTTTTGTTTTCATATAATAATTCTATCAAAAAAAATGTGTCATTCCCGTGAAGACGGGAATCCAGACTAAATATACCTTATAAAATAATTATCGACTGGATCCCCGCCTCCGCGGGGATGACTTGTTATAATTCCTATATGTCACTAATTGTCCTGTTTGGCCTTCCAGGAGCAGGAAAAACTTTTGTTGGTAATATATTTAAAAAATACTTTGATTATTATTTTTATGACGGAGATAGCGATCTGACTGAAGAAATGAAAGAGGCCATCAAAGTACAAAAAGTTTTTACAGACAAAATGAGAGATGTTTTCTTTAAAAGATTAATTGATAAAATACAAAATCTTGCAACCAAACACAAAAAATTAGTCGTTGCTCAAACTTTTATTAAAGAAAAATATAGAGTTAATCTAATTAACAAAATTCCGGAAACAAAATTTATTCTTGTTGAAACAAAAAAATCTATCCGGGAAAAACGTTTGATCCAAAGAAAAAATTATCCGCTGGATTTGGAATATGCAAGAAAAATGAGTTTAAATTTTGAAAGCCCAATAATAAATCATCTAACAATTGTTAATAATATTGATGGGGTTGATGAGATAAAAAAACAAATTGAATTATTTATCGATCAAGGAAAAATTATTATCTAAATATTCAATAATTCTTTTTGCAATTTCTCTTTTTGAAGACAGAGGAATTTTCTTGACCGGCCTGTTTGCTGAAACAATATAGATTTCGTTATTATCCGATTCAAAACCGCGATCGTCGCGGCTAATATCATTAGCTATAACGACATCTGCCTTCGATTCTTTTAATTTTTTTAATCCTTCTTGAATCAGCAATTTCTCTCCCAAGCCATATACTGCTTTAAAAGCGACGAGAACCGTTTTTGGAGAAATTTTTTTAATCTGATCAACAATTTTGATTTGCGGCACTAATTTTAAATCAAAAGATTTTTCACTCGATATTTTTCCTTTAAATGATTTGTCTACTTTATAATCAGAAACAGCCGCCACTTGATAAAAAAAATCAGTGTTCTTAATATTTTCTTTTATTAATGAAAAAAGTTCCTCAGCAGTTTTAAATATTTTTTCTTTAATTAAATATCTTGGCTTAACCGAATTTTTAGCTCTTAGTAATAAGACGTCAGCCCTCCGCAAAAAACATTCTTCAGCCAAAGCGACTCCCATTTTTCCGGAACTGCGATTGGTAATATAGCGAACCTCATCAATTTTTTCTATAGTTCCTCCGGCCGTAATAATAATTTTTTTCCCGTTCAGAGAGTTTGCTCTTTGAATTTGTTTTAAAACTTCATCGCTAATAATCTGTATGTCCTCCAATCTCCCAACTCCTTCATATCCGCAAGCAAGCATTCCCACGGCCGGCTCAATAATCTGATAACCGACTGATTTTAATTTGGCAATATTTTCCTGAATAATTGGATTGTTCCACATATTGGCATTCATCGAGGGACAAACAATTATTGGTGCTGTGATCGCCAAAGCGGTTGTTGTTAAAAAATCATCGGCAATACCGTGAGTTAGTTTTCCAATAATATTGGCCGTTGCCGGAGCGATTACCATTACATCAGTTTTATCAGCTAACTCGATATGTTCAACTTTTCTTCTCTTCAAAACTTCCCTGTAATCAAAGTTTTTTTCAAAAAGCTCAACATAAACTTTATTGCCGGAAGCTTTTTCAAAATCTTGTTTCGAGATCATTTCGGTCGCCGACTTAGTCATGATGACAAAAATCTCATGACCTTTATTTTTTAATGATTTTATTAGATCAAGAACTTTATAGGCAGCAATCCCGCTGGCAACGCCAATTATAATATTCTTTTTCATTAAAATATTTTATTTCTTGGAAAAAAATTCTTTAATAACATGAACAAATAACTTGTTTTCTTCTTTGGTTCCAAGGGTGACCCTAAACCAACCTTCGCTGCCGTGTTTAGGCTTTTCACCCCTGAGGATAATTCCTTTTTTCTGAGCAAATTTGAGAATATCCTCTCCTTTTTTACCGGTTGGGCCGGCATCAAATAATACATAATTAGCTTTCGTTGGGAAAATAACTAAGCCGGGAATAGTACTTAGAGATTTTTCGATAAAGGCCGTCTGCTCATTATTAAATTTAACCCGTTTAGCCAGACCTTTCTGATCTTCAAGGGCTGTCAAGGCCGCCCACATCGTAATCGTCCCCACGTTCCATGGTAAAAGGGTTGCGGCAATTTTCATGGCCACCTCTTTATCAGCCAACAAATAACCGAAACGCAATCCTGCTAATCCGTATGCTTTGGATAATGTCCGGGTAATAATGACATTTTTGTATTTTTTAATCAGCCGCACCTGTGACTTTTGAAATCCGGCGTATTCGATGTAAGCCTCATCAATAACAAATGGAATCCCCAATTTGGCAATACGAACAAAGTCTTTTTCCTCCATAAAATTACCGGTTGGATTATTAGGATTAGCAATGACAATAATCTTTGTTTTATCTGTGACTGCCTTAAAAATTCCATCGACATCATAAATCATTTTTTTATCTTTATAAGCCATCGGAACGGAAATGATTTTTCCACCTAATAATTCACACCGTAATTTATAAATTCCAAAACATGGCGTTTGTTGAACGACTTCATCTCCAGGTCTAAGAAAAGATCGGAAGATCATATCAAAAACCTCGCTTGACCCATTACCAAGGACAACGTTTTCCGGACCTTCCAATCCATTTATTTTTGCCAGTTTGCTGCGAATAACTATCCCTTGATCTGGATAACGATTGGCGATCGCGCTATATTTTTTAATTGTTTTTAAAACTAAGGCCGAAGGAGGAATCGGATTTTCATTTGACATCATCCGGTGAAGAGATGGTTTTTGCCAGGCTAAATCAATATGCGCAGATACATACATTTTTAACGGTTTAATCCAGGGAACAAAATATTCTTTAATGGTTTTCTTCATGTTTTTTCCCTTTAATTTTTAATTTGGCCATTCTTTCTCCAACATAGGTTTCCAGACCGTCCGAGGCCTGGGAAAATAATTCCGCCGTGGCCACCGTTGCCGGAAACAAATTAAACTGATCCACCTCCATTCCATTTTCATCCCAAGACTGTTGAATATATGGAATTTTACTCATCTTAAATAATACTTCCTTTGGTACATCGTCTAACAAAATCTCTTCTTTAAAATTTAAATTACTACAACGGTTAAAAAGCGGTTCTAAAACATAGGGCGGCATTGTGTAAACAATATTTCCGGCAATCTTTTCTACGTCCCAGAAATGATACTTGCCGTTGACCATTGGACCATCACGCATCGAACAAGCCAGCATTTTACTTGGCATCGCGTTTTCCTCTAAAAGCTTATAAGCTTTTCTGAAGACATAAACGCCTAACCAATGTTTATCACTCCAGGAAAGATTAATTCCGCGTCTTGCCGCCTGTTGATCAAGCGCCGGATGTTCGGTCAGACGGCCAATCATCATAGTAATAACAGCCCGCCACTTACTCATATCGACTTTATTTTTCAGCCCTATTTCCATCCCTTCTTTGGCTGCTTTTGCCACCGCCCAAATTTGTGGTAGAGAAAAACAGGTGGTCACATTGGTGGGAATTCCAAGAGATGATAATACTCTGACTACTTCTACTCCTTGAGTACTGGCCGGTACTTTGATCATCATATTAGGAGAGATTGCCCGGATTTCTTTCGCCATCTTGATCATTTTTTCCGTTTCGGTAATCAGGCGTGGGTCGAGTTGACCGGATATATATCCATAACGCCCGTTAGTAGCTTTCCAGATCGGCATCATCATTTCAGCGCCTCTACGAATAACTTCTCTATAAGTTAGCCAAAAATATTCATAACGACTTAGGCCTTTGTTGGAACGAATCATATTATCTACCCATTTATTCCAAAAAGGCAGATCACTATTTACAGCCGCCAAAGATAAAGGAGGATTAGTGGTACAACCGCGAATCAGACTTTTTGCCGGATCGGAGACGACGTAAATACGATTAAGCTGTTTTCTCAAAGCTTCTTTTTTATTTGAAGGAGCGGCATCAACCATTTTTTTTACCCAAGGCTGAAAAACTAAAGGCGAAGAATCCCACCAAATTTCCATATCAGGATGAACTTTTATCAATCTATCAAGGGCACTTTGTATCATAAAAATTATCTTCAATAATTATTAATGCCTTCATAAAATGAATTTTGAAAGTAATTATAGCATTTATTTTAATAATAATTTACCCATGCTTAAAAAAAACAATTAGGCTGTTTTTATATTGATAAAGAAGATACTTTTTTAGGACTTTATTAAATATCTCTATCCATTTTTCCTTAGTGGGCACATGGCCGGCATCAAACAACCAGTGATATAAATCTAAACAAGGCTCGCAGATAAAAATATATTTAAAGTTTTTTACTACTGATTTCAGTGTTTTTTCTTTATCATAAGCATGATGAAGTGAGAAAGTAAAAGTTGCCATTTCTCCTTCTGGAAATTTACTATTAAAATCAATTATTTGTGTCTTAAATCCTTTTTTTTCTGCTCTTTTTAACATAAACTTATTTCGATCACATGCTATTAATTCTTTTGGTTGAAAAACTTTTTGTATTCGAACAGTATTTCCCCCATCGCCGCAACCTAAATCGTAAATACTTTTATGGAGAAAATCCTGTGGTATTTTTGATTTAATAAAGTCAAATATTGGATCATGAAACCGATTATATAGGCAAGGAAAGAATCTATAACCAATATTTTCCACAAACAATTCTCTTAATTTTGCATTTATTTTCATTTGTCAATTTTACCATTTTCCTATAACAAAGACGCTCTTTATCTATAATTGAAAAAAAATAGGCGAGACAAAATTAACAGTTGTAATAAATTATGATATGGCTTTATTAAGTCTTTAAAATGCTCCCCCGGCGCGACTCGAACGCGCAACCTTATCCTTAACAGGGATTTGCTCTACCAATTGAGCTACAGGGGAAAAAAGATATTAAAAATCAAATGTCAAAGTGCAAAGAGAAATACGGTCAAAATATCTTTTTATTTTACATCAAAAAGCCTTAAAATCCAACCCATAATTTTGTTTCGATTAATCTATTAATCAAAACGGTGTCGAATGAAGACTTTGTCTTAGTTAGTAAAAAAATTAACAAAAATAAAAAAAACGGGTTTTGAACTTCTTGCTTTATAAATCATTTTCTGTTTCAATTAGATTAAAGTTCTTTATGAAAGCAAAAAATTTTATCATTATTAGTCTTGTCATAATTTTTTCTCTACTCGCCTTTAATTCTGTTTTTGCTGAAGATAAAAGCTACTCGGGGGGGATGATTCCAAAACTTCCCAAAACTCCAAACGACCCGCAGCTTCTTAATGGTCATGTTTATCCAAACTGGGGGCCTCCTTGTCAAAGATATACTTATTCGGTAATTTATCAAGATAAGCAGGGGAGAAAACCGGAGTATATGAAAATTTACTTCAACGGCCAAATAATTAATATGGATAAAGAAAACAAAAACGATAATGATTACAAAAAGGGAGTTAAATATATTTATAAATATGTACCAAATAAATTAGGTTCCAATTTCTATTACTTTGAAGCGTCGAATGGATTAGGCAAGGCACGCGCGTCAATTATTGATTCTCCAGATAACGGCCCGGTGCTTTTTGAAAGCGCCTTTGACAAAAACGAAATTGCCTTAATTGACCCAAAAACTGGCAAAAAAATAGTCAGTTATCCTACAGACAAGGAATGGGTGGGAGGAGTTGCTTTGTCTGATGACGGGCAATATTTAGCCGCTAAGACATCTTTTAAAATTTATCTTTTTGATGTGAACAATCCCCAAAAACCAAAATGGGTTTACGAGTATATAAAAGGTGGAAGTATGGTTGGAGGAGATGTTAAAGGTGGAGTTGACATCTCGGGAGACGGCTCTAAAATTATCGCTTCAATCGGTCAAAGCGTTCTACTTTTTGACAAATCAAGCAACAAACCGCTTTGGCGAAATGATCAGATTGGCAATGCTTACAATGTTGCCATCTCTCGTGATGGAAAATATATGGCTGCCGCCACAGCAGGCGAAGAATCAAACCCTAAAACAAACCTGCTTATTTTATGGGGTGATAAAAGCGAAAAACCCCTGTGGCAATATCATGCCTCGGGCAACTTTCATGATGTTTCGCTTTCCGCTGACGGAAAATATATTGCCGGTTCAACCGGTTGCCCGGACAGAAGATTTTATCTTTTTTCTAAAGATTTTAATAATCCGTTAATAAGGACTGAACCCCTGACACGCGATTCACCTGTGCATAGAGCTAAGATTTCCGCTGATGGATCATTAATAGCTGTTGGCAGTGAATCAGATGCCGGAGCAGTATTTTTGTTTAATAAAAATTCCAAAATTCCCGTTTGGAAATTTCCAACCGTTCAGGGCAGTTCTGTTAGGGCCTTAAATTTTACGCCTGATGGAAAGTATATAGGAGCCGCCACCTTTGGCGGAGACGCTTATATTTTTGAAAAAGAAAAAGGAACGCCTATTGCCAATTGGAAGGTCAATGCGTCTTTGGGTGGAATTGATATTAGTGATGACGGCAGTTTTATTGCCGCAGGAGGAACCGATAAAAAGCTTTATATTTTTAACAGGAATACAAAATCGAAAACAGAGATACCTTTTAATGAATATCTTGAAGAAGTTGATATTTCGGCAAACGGGAAATATATTGCGGCCGGTACGGGTGGATCGGTATATTTTTTTGAAACGTATATCTCTCAAGACCGCGGGAAAAGTTTTAACTGCGCAAAAATCATAGAACCGCCGGCAGAAAGTCAGCTGGCGGGAGAAGGAGGGCTTGGCAAACAAATTACCTCAAGTCTTTGCGGTGATGGAAAATGCGAAGGACCGGAAACGATTGATAACTGCAAGCAAGATTGTGAACAGAGTTTTAAAAGAGCGAGCTCAAGCCCTTGGGAAAAAATCATCGAGTTTTTTAAAAAATTATTTGGAGAGAAAAACGCAAATCCAAAAGGAGAGAAACCAAGGGGTAATCTGGAAAAAAAGTCTTCCGAGAATAAGGAAGGCATTTGTGGTAATGATATTTGCGAACCAAGTTTAGACGAAAGCAAACAATCTTGTCCAAAAGATTGTTTGGGAGGAAATTAAAAAAATGCAAAATAAATATTGGTTAATAATCACCGGAATAATTTTTCTTTTAATCTTCGTGGTTCTTCCTTTTTTCCGGCCAAAGCAAATCTCTGATTCGGTTACCAATAATCCAGCCAGCCAAATTTGCCAAAAAATTAATCAAGATAGCGTTAGGTATTTATGCCTGGCCTTAGTGAATAAAGATGAAAAATACTGTCAGAATTTGGACGGCGACCCTAAAAATATCTGTTTAGCTGTTTCCAAAGAAGATAATTTTTTTTGCCGGAATGTTTCCGGGGGCAACCGCCAATATTGTTATCAGAATTTAGTCGCTATTTCCGGCAGCTCAACTTTTTGTGATAAATTAGATAGTCCCCAAGAAATTAGTAAATGTTACGTCCACTTTATCAGTACAAATTACTATATATCAAACCTAAAGGCTATTAATCAAATAATGTGCAATAAAGTCTTAAAAGACCAGCCTGAGCATGAGCTGTGCCTAGCAATGACAACTCAAAGCACTGTCCCTTGTAAACCGGATCGTGTTGATTGTCAGGCTTTGATCACAAAAGACTTAACACTATGTTCTAAATCCGCTTCAAGAATAGATGAGGGCGAATGTTACCATAATTTAGCAATGTTGAAAAAAGACAGTTCTATCTGTGAGAGAATTGAAAGTCGCGAAACTAAGGACGATTGTTATCGTGACTATAGCCGCTTGAGCCGGGACCAGACATTTTGTGACAAAATCTCAAACTTAAACCAAAAAGATCAGTGTTTGGTAAATATTGCACTTAATATTTCTAAAGAGACAGTTCAATAAAGAAGGAATTTATTTTAAAAAGTCTTTTTTAAAAACCATCGTTTCATTTCTCCGACTATTTGTTCTCCTTGAGTTGTTTTTAATATTGCAGGAAATGGTTCAGTCAAAAATACTCCGTTTAATTTTTTACTGCCTTCTTCTAAAGCAAGTCCGATATTTTCAGGAGACGCCATTTTATTATTTCCTAAAAAACCATGTTCAGATATTACCACTTCAGAAATCCCATCTCGTTTCGCCCAACCAAGAGCTCGAACCATATTAGAATCAAACGCTTTTCTTAAATCTTCTCTGGTCGCTTGGGATTCGGTAGGACTCGTAACAATTCCCAAAACATCGTAACCTTTAAAGTTCATATTGTCTCCTTCGCCTTTATGCAAATCCCCTTTGTAATAGATTTTTCCTTTATAATATTTTTTAATTTTAAGTAAAATTTGTTGATTCCAGTCAGAGGCAATTTTGGCGTCTAAAAACACGTTTTCCGGTTCTCCCAGGGGGCTAAATAAATCAAAATGATACTTCTCGGCGATTTTGGCCATATCAATTACTATTGTGTCGTAATTTTTGAAATATCCAGGGCTTTGAGCTTTTTCTTTGGGGATATAGGCAGTTTCGCCTCCCCAATCGACTCCGCGAACAAATTCCTCTTTATAGTGAATCATTACCGTCATCGCCAGATGAATGTTATTTTTGTAAAATAATTCTGCCAACTGACCAAACCAGACATCTAAATCTTCATAAGTGGGATAGTCCAGGGGGTAACGCGTTTCACCGCGGCTATTAATCTCAAAGCCAGGCTGAATATTGACTATATTTACACCCCAACTTTTATATTTTTCAGGTTCAGGCTTTACTCCGCTATATTCTTCAGGATAAAACCATGTGCCCGCCCAAAGGCCTTTATAGTAAGTGATTTTATCCTTTGGAGGGTTAGGAATTGGACCATTCCAACGAGGTTTTTTTATAGTTGACGGAGGTCCGCCAAAATTTTGCGCTCCTCCCGATCTTTGTCCCCAACCTTGTTGTTGTCTGGATTCTCCTGCCAAAAAACGGGGCTGTCCTTTTTGTAAATAAATGAAGGCCGTTATTCCAAACAAAATAAGCAAACCTAAAATAATAAGTATTAAATGTAGTTTAGATAGTTTAATCTTTTTTAAAGAGATTATGTTGTTTGGAATTATTTTCATTGTTTTTCTATTTTCTTACCTTAATATAAGCTAAACAAATTAAAATATATTTTGGACTCTTTATAAGAGTGATAATTATTCCTTTAGTTTTATGTTTTTTAAAACATTATAAAAGTCTTCCTTATAGCTGGTCCATTTCTTCTCGGTGGTATTGGCAGATAGCGTGAAGTATTTATCACCCTTAATAATTACAGCTATCAAAACCTTAAAATTAACATCCTGTTGGGCCAAATTTATTTCAATCAAATTAGCGGTTTGATTACCAACAGTTTCTTGAGGAAGCGTGTTTATTTTAAGGTTGGGAGAAAGTTGAGATAAGCTTTGTTTAACCATATCGATAATTTGACTCATGGTTTTTCCCTGAGTTCTGTCAAAAGATATGGCAATATAACTTTTAAAGTTGATCTTTTGGGCATTAGGATCGTCAGTATGGTTTTCTCTGAGTCTATAAAGTGTTAACAGGGTTCCTGGTAAGGATTGCTGGCTTTTGTCCCAGCCTTTCGGAATAACGACAGAAAAATCCTCTCCTTCATATTTATTTTCCGATAGTTTTGTAGGCAAAGAAACTGATTGGGATTGAGTCTGGGTTTGGTTTTGTCGTGAAGGGTTTAGCTGTGAAGATTTTTGTGCCGAAAGGTAATAGATCCCCGCCAGCAGTACAACAGTTAAAACAACGAGGGTTACCAAACCTGCTTGTTGTTTTTTAAAAATGGACAGTTTCAACATAGTTAATAGGCTGCTTGCTTCCAGCAATCTTTTTTAATATCATTAGTCTTTACGCTATCAATATATTCCGGACGATCCTTACTGCCTATTGCGTACATGGTGTTGCCATCTGATCCATCTGCCGCAACTGCTCCATTGACCCTTTTAACTTGAATCGCAAAACGATCAAGACCGGATCTGGCACAATTGGGTCCGTCTAAAAAATATCTTCTGTTCCGGTACTCTACATGTTTGGGTGAACCGTCATTTTCTATAAAACTTCCCGTTGAACGGTCAATTTTACCTTCTTTAACCAAAATGTCCTGCTGTTCGGTTTTTCTTGCATTTTGGTAATTTGAATAAATAATATAACCTCCTATAATCAATATCACAGGTATACCGCCATAAATTAATAATTTCTTGGGGGTAATTTTTTTGGATTTCAATGTTAGGTAAATGACAACGCCCAAAATCAAAATCCCTACTAAAGCGAGAACCGCTAAAATATATCTGCTGTCTAAAACAAATCTTGGCTGGCCGGCGATGGAAACTGCAGATATGCTTTGGTCGGAAAAGGCCACTAGAATACTCCCAGGGCTTTCTGCCGCCGCCAAAGTATTGGGAACAACTAAAATTCCATCTGATAGAGCTGCTGAAGGCCCACCCAATTTTTCTTTCCATAAAACTTTTCCATCCGCTTCGTTAAAACAATAGAAATATTCATAGTGTGATCCAAGGCAAACTTTTTTATCAGCTATCACTGCTGAAGAGTCTGTTCCCTCTGTACCATATGGGTATTCCCAAACAATTGTCCCGTCTTTTTGGGAAAGGGCCAAAAAATTTCCTTCCCAGGTTCCAACAAAAATCTTGCCATAACCTAAAGCAGGGGCTGTTGATACTCCAACAAGACCCAGACCCGCTGCCTGCCTAGCTGAAGTTCTCATCCTTTTGGTAATAAGCTTTTTCCAGATAACCTGACCATTGTCCTTGTTTAAAGCATAAAACCAGCCGTTTTCCGAGCCAAAGTAAACTACCCCGTTTAAAATTGCTGGCGTGCCATGAATAAGATTGGGCATAGTGTTTGAGCGCCAATCACTTTCAAACCGCCAACGCACTTTTCCATCCTTAACATCCAGCGCATAAAGGTAAGATCCTCTGTCTGATCTACCGCCACTATCATCTGCTGTTTCTGTTCCCACAAAAATCACTCCCTTATCATATGCCGGTGAAGAGTGAATTTGATAGGCCTCGAGTTGCTGTTGCCAAACCAACTTGCCGCCTTTAGCATCAATGGCATAAACAGAGCCGGATTCATCGCCAACAAACACCTTACCTTCCACAAATAACGGGTTTGAATGAGTAAGTTGTTTTTTGGTTTGATATTTCCAAAGGAATTTTCCAGTCTTTTCATCAAGGGCATAGATGAAACCAAGAGACATATTTTTTAGTTGGTTGCTGTTGGTAACCCTGACAAAAATCTTACCATCACCTGCAGAGGCTACGCCAGCATAAAAATTTGGGCTATCGCCTTTATAATTCCAAAGGATTTTTCCGGAATAAAGGTCTGCCGCAAAAACTTGAGCCGAGGAGAAAAAGACTTTACCCTGATCAATAATGGGAGAGAAAATTTCAAAATCAGTAACGCCGTAATTTTTTAACTGGTCGGTGGTAATTTTCCATAACACACTTGGGGAAGAGGGAATTTTGGAATCGAAAAATCCGGTTCGTGCCGGATCTCCATGAAACGTCGGCCACCCCTGTGTATCAGACGCATGAATTGAAAACGTCCAAATCAGACTTAAAAAAGCAATTACTACAGCTATGATTGACAACTTTTTCATATTATCAAACTAGTTATTAAATTATACAATCCATGAGCGGCCATAGAATAAAACAGAGAGTTTCCTCCTTGTTTATCTTTAGTAATCCCAAAGTAAGCCCCAATTAATCCGGTCATAGCAGTGGCTGGTAAGGAATAACCCTTAACAAGATGAACTAGTGCAAAAACGATATTGGAAAGGAGGAGGCTGATCCAGATATTCCCGTCAAATCTTTTTTTAAAATCTTCCTGCAGGTACCCCCGAAAGAAAAATTCCTCGGCAAAAGAACCGATCAGCAACATAACAGAAAGGGTATTAAAAGGCATGATAGACCTACCCATCAGTGTCCACCTGAAAAACAAAATTCCTGGAAGAAGGAAAATAAAAAAAATACCCATCAATGGTTTACCGACTCTGAATCCTAAATCAGCAAAAGCAAATTTTCTGAAAAAAATAAGTAAGGCGGGGAGGAGAAAAAGAACCGTGTAATATGGATCGATTGGTAAGCCGTTCGTCTGCAATGTTCTGCGCAGCGCATACGCTATAATTACGATTGCCGATAAAATAATGGGCAAAAGAACACTATTTTGTTTCATAATTTTACTGTATATTTTTCAGGATGATTTTTATTTTCCATATTAATTACCTGAAATAGCTTGATCGTTTGGAATGCCGGGAGGCGGTTGATTGTTGACCGGAGGCGGGTTGTTGGGTGGTGGTGATGGATTGTTTGGGGATGCTTGGTTTGGCGGTGGACCACCGGTTTGCGGTGGTGGCGGCGCAAACTGCTGGTTACCTGGTCTAGTTTCCTGATATGGCTGATAATTTTGATTTTGAGATGGATAATAAGGTTGACGAAATTCTCCTGGTTCGTCGGATTTTTTATTACCGATAGTTTCTTTATGCCCTGTGGGCGGAATAACTCCGGGAGCCACCACCCCAAATTTATTTTTTAAGTCAAGAATTCTTTGAACTTCCGGCGGTGCGGATTGACTATTTTTTTGGGTATACTCCTCGGCAAAACGGATTTCATCGGCAGTTGGCCTAACTCTATCTTTTATTTCCTGAAAAATCTGAAAGCGACGTTCTTCTTGTTTAAAAGAAGCGGGATCAATATAATCAGGACGGATGGTTTTTTGAACCTCCTCTAATCTAATTGTGGCCGCCCAATCTTTTCTTAATTCTGGCGGGACAGTGTCTCCGGGTTTAAAAGTAGTCGCAAATTTTTCCAGCTGTTTTTTTGTTTCTTCATCTGGTTTCTGGTTTTCAAATTTAACCAACTCGTTAAATTTTCTTATTTCCACTGCTTTGTTAAAATCATTTTGAAAATATTTTGCTTGGCCGGTGTCAAAGCGTTTGAAATCCGCCTCAGGAACAATCCCCTGCTGGACAAAATTGGTAAAAATTTTTCTGGCTTCTTCGCGAGACTTAGCTTGAGTAAAAGTAGCCGCCTCTTCTTGGGTAATAATTCCCTGACCCCGAAGGGCATTGAGACGAGTCAGAAGATCAATCGGTATGGCTGGTTCATTGAGGGCGTCGGCCGCCCGATCCATACCTGTTTGAGATGTAAGAATTGCTTTATCAATGATCGCTTTTCCTTTTTCCGGAATTTTCAGAGAAATATTTTCAAGAACCGAGGTATGAACTGCGGTGGTTTTTTCTACTAACTTTGCCAGGTCCTCGACCCCCTCGCCTTTTTCGTCTATTTTTTTGAAATTTTGCGTAGTGGCTTCAAGAAGTTTCTCATATTGTTCTAGTAGTTTTGTCCCTTTACTAATCTCCCCTTTTTCAATCATTGCTTTTGATTCGGCCAGCCGTCTTTCAGCAAAAGATAATCTCATTTTTACCCTTGTTTTCTCGTCAAAAGTAACCGCCAGTTGAAGAACTTCAAAAGCTGTTTTGGCAAAATAAAATGGGTTATCCGGCGTAATTTTGGGAGTATAAAGATTGGCTTCCGCTTGGGTAGCTGAATCTTTTTGGGTTGTCTCTCCAAGAACGTTTGAGTAAGCCGAGTTTCTTGCCGAAACACCCCAATCATAAAAATCTTCTTGACTAAAGTAAGCTGATGGCGTTTCTAAAAACGCCAAACCGAGGAAAAAAAAGAAAGCGGCAATAGATAAAATAATATTCCTATACCAAAGAGTCATTAATTTAATAATGGACTATTTATTTATTTTTGTCAAGATCATGTTAAAGTCGGGTACATCGGTGACAGTTTCTGTTTCTCAAAAAACTTGTAATA
>CAZIYS010000006.1:0-46437 GCA_964543535.1 uncultured Gammaproteobacteria bacterium
ATTTATTGATGTATTCTGATCCAGAAGTGTTACCTATGTTTCTTAACTTCTCCATGTGTTAAAAAATACACTCCAATTACCGCGATTATTCCGGCTAATATTTTTCTTGGGATGTTTTCTTTTTCTTTAAGAAGAATTATTCCAAAAATTACAGTAAATAAAGTCGAAGTTTGAACAATGGGAATAACGCGGGTAGCGTCAGCTAACACTAAAGCTTTTAGCTGGATAAAATAACCAATAACATTGAAAAAGGATAGAAAAACAATTTTCCAGGAAGAGATTTTGATTTCTTTCTTAAGATCGTTAAGCTTGATATGAGGAAGGTAAAGAATAAATAAAGGCAAAATCCAGGCTAAAACATTGTAGGTTTCTGCGTTAAAATAAAAGACTCCCTTTTTATCTAAAGCCCAGCCAAAGCCAAGAAAAACATTGGCCAATATTGCCAAAAGGATTCCTCGTAAATTTATTTTTGATACTTTATTAACGCTCACCAAAAATAATGCCGTAAGAATTAATAAAAAACCACCTATTTTGTTAATAGTCATTATTTCCGAGTAAATAAAGGCGGCAACAAAAAAAGCTACTACCAAAGAAGTATTATTAATGATTGATAGAGCCGATGCCTCTAAAGCTTGGGTAACATAAAATCTTAACCGTTCATACAAACCATAAAATAACATTGCTATTGAAAGGTAAATCCAAGGCTCAAAACCTGATGGTAAAGAAAATTTTTTATGACCGCCTGCTACTAAAAAGATTATTATTGCCATCACTGTTGCCGTTACATTAAATATGAAAGATAAAACTCGAGGATTCTTACTTTTGATAGAGACTGCACGGGAAAGAAGGTTTAGGGCAGCAAAATTGATTGCTGATCCGATCGCTAAATAAAACCAGGTCATAATAGCCTATTTTAACAAAATAATTTTTTATATGATAAAGAGGCCGAAGCCGGATTATGAGAACAGGGATAATTTGACAAAAAAAGAAGAATGATAGAAAATGAATTGTGTTTTTCATAAAAAAATTTTTTGATTATTTTATCTGGATGATAATGTTTTTTGTATTTCTTTTATTTGGTGTTTTCGTTTATATCTTTAGCAATACTTATCCCGGAGATTATTTGTATCCTTTCAAACTAAACTTTGAAAACTTTGTCGTTAGCTTTATTAAGTAAAATTCTTATAAGCAAATAGACGTGAGTATTGATCTTGTTGTAAAAAAAATAATGAAAATGATAAAGATAAAGAAAAAAATAAAAAGTAAAAAAATCAGATGAAATAATCGATTCAACTTGATAGAATTAATAACTTAATTCACCAGGGCCCATAGCTCAACTGGCAGAGCAGCAGCCTTTTAAGCTGTTGGTTGAGAGTTCGAGTCTCTCTGGGCTCACTTAATGAACTTTCTTAAAAACGAGATTAATCATTTTAAGTCTTTACCGCAAAAAGCCAGAGATCTTTTGGTTTCTTATTTTTACTTTGGCGCTACCTATCCTTTAATCGGGACTTTCATCAATGCGTTTATCTGGAGAAAACAAGGAGATATCATCAGTCTGGCTTTTTACAACATCGGTAATACCATTATGCTGCCTTTAATTTTCTATCTTAATGGTCATCTGTTAAAAAAATTCAAAATCACTCATCTTTATTTTTTTGGCGCCATCCTCACCGCCTTAATTCCCATCATAGTCGTCTTTTTCCCGAAAACAACCGCCTGGTCATACTTGGTTTTCGGTTTATTATTCGGAACCGGTTATGGTCTTTATTGGGCTAATAGAAATTATTTAACTTTCAAACAAACCAAAAGTCACAATCGAAACTATTTTCTTGGCCTTAATTTTTCTCTCAACATGATAACCGGTATCGTTGTTCCCCTTATTGCTGGTTGGTTTATCTTTCTGGCAAGTAAATTTAATATCATTAGTCTTTCCCAAAGTTATCAGATTACTATCCTTTTTGCTTTTGTTTTGCTTTTTTTATCCGGCCTAATGGTAGTTAAAGATGAATATCAATCGCCGTCAATATCCCATATCACTATCAAAAAAATAACAAAAAGGTGGTGGGCGGTTCGGATGCTGTGCGTCTCAATCGGAGTAATTGAGGGAATCTCTTTATTTTTTCCAACTCTATTAATTCTGACGAAACTCGGGGCCGAAAATATTCTTGGCTCATTTAACGCCCTGATTGCTTTAATCTCATCTCTTCTTATTTACTATTATGGAAGAAAGGCTTTATCTCATCATCAAAAACCAACATTATTGACAACTGTTATTTTAGGATTGATCGTTGCTTTTATTTTCGGATTATTTTTTAATTCCTTAATGATTATTGTTTACATCGCAGTTAATCGTTTGACAATTGAGTTTATGTGGCTGACTAGCGGGCCTTTGATAATGAATATTATGGATGAAGAAAAAAAACTTGAGGGAAAAAACAGCTATACTTTGATCTTTGATCAAGAATTATTTTTAAACTTGGGTAGAATGTTATCCTTTTCAATATTATTTGTCATCATATATGGTTTTGGCCAAGAAATCGCTCTTCGCTTCAGCCCGGTTTTTGTCTATTTGTTACAGTTTCTATTGATTTCCTTTGCTTGGAATAGATTAAAATAAACTATGAACAAAATTAAAGCCATTATATTGGATGTTGACGGCGTCATTGTTGGTGACAAACGTGGCTATAATGCCCCCTATCCCCCTGTAGAAGTTATTAACAAGCTAAAACAGATTAGAGAAAAAGGTATTTATATAATTTTATGCAGTGCTAAGCCATATTATTCTGTCAAAAAAATCGTTGACGATGCTCATATTAACAATATTCAAACCAGTTTGGCCGGAGCATTATTAATTGACCCAACTGATAATAAAGTAATAAAAAAACATATTATAAATAATAATGACGCTGTTAGTTTAATAAAAAAATTTCTTGATAAAAATATTTATACTGAAATTTATACGACCGATAATTATTATATTCAAAAAAATCAAAAAAATAAGATTACGGATCTTCATAATTTTACTTTATCTTTAGAGCCAATTATGATTGATTTTCTGATTGATCAGGTAAAAAAAAGTGAGGTAGTTAAGATTTTACCGGTGACAAAAAATGACCAAGAAAGAAAAATTGTTGAACAAATATTTTCAAATTATAAAGAAAAATTAGCGATCGGTTGGAGCACTCATCCAGCCATTAAGGGTTATTATTTCGGAAATATTACCTCTCAAGGAATTTCCAAAAAACAAGCTATCTTAGAGATTGTTAATCAATATCATATTAAGGCTGAAGAAATTTTAGGAGTTGGTGACAGCTTGACTGACTGGGATTTTATTGAAGTTTGCGGATTTGCCGGAGCCATGAGCAATGCCACTGACGATCTAAAAAAATTAGTTTTATCAAAAGGAGATAATGGTTATGTTGGTAAATCTGTCGATAAAAACGGAATTCTGGATATTTTTGAACATTTTGGATTATAGATATCTCTGTTTCAATTTATTGATAGATTAAAACGTTCACACCCCAATCTCTCCGGCAATTCCTTTCATCGCTTCAAAGCAGATTTCAACGAATTTCTCAATCGGCAGGTTTAATCCGGCCGGATCAGTACATTTTTTAATGTCTTCACGGCGCGTGCCGGCGGCAAAACGGGGTTCTTTTAAAAGCCTCTTTACAACTGATGATAATTTCACGTCTGCTAATTTTCTCGAAGGATAGACGAAGGCTACGGCCATAATCAAACCGGTCAAACTGTCTGCGCAAAAGATCGACCACTCGGCTTTATTTTGTGGTTGACGACCGGTTAGATCTGATGCATGGGCTTTGATAATATTGTGAACCGTTTCAGAAATTGTCAAACCGTATTTCGCCAAAGCTTCCAAAGTTTTTTGCGGATGAGTTGGTTTGAATTCTCCGGAATAGTCAATGTCATGAATCAAACCAGCCAAGATCCAATCGTCCTTTGGTGGCTCGTTATTGGTGAGTTGGTGGTTGGTGGCAAAATAATCATAAAGCCCACCCATGCACGCCTCAAGAGCAAGGGAATGATTAAAAATATTGGTTTCTAACTGCTGTTTTGCCGCCTCGTAATACTTTTGTCTATCTATATTCAAATAATTAAATTTATAATTTTCCCCGGAACATAGATTATTTTTTTCGGCTTGCCAGTTAAATATTTTTTCACCTTCTCATCTTCCAGGGCTTTGTTTACAACTATATCTTTTGATATTTCGTGCCTGGACACCCTTAGGGTGGACCGAAGCTTACCGTTAATTTGGATAGGAATAATTAGTTCTTCTTCAACTATCTCTCCCTCCACTTTCGGCCAATCTGATAAATGAATTGAGGTTTTTTCTCCAAAAACTGCGTGCCAAATTTCTTCGGTTAGAAATGGTGCAAACGGAGCTAATATTTGCAGAAACTTTTTGGCATTTTCTTTTGATAAACCTTGAGGATTTCTTTCGAAATCATTTAGAAATTCCATCATCGAAGCAATCGCCGTGTTCATCTTAATATTATTAATATCCTCGGTAACTTTTTTAATCGTTTTTTTCAGCTTTATAATTAATTTATTATTTTCTTTTGGTACGGAACGCATATATGCGTTCCCTACATAATTTTGATATATGTTCCATACCCTACTTAAAAACCGATGAACGCCGGCAATTGTTTGAGTTGACCAGGGCGAAGTCCCTTCATATGGCATCATAAAACAAAGATAAAGCCGGGCCGCGTCTGTCCCATATTCGACGACTACATCATCTGGATTAATGATATTGCCTTTTGACTTGCTCATTTTATTGCCGTCCGATCCCAAAACAATTCCGTGCTGAATTCTTTTTAAAGCAAATTCGTCATAATCCAGCATCTTTAAACTATTAAAAAATTTAGTAAAAAAACGGGCATATAAAGTATGACCTAAGGTATGTTCGGCGCCGCCAAAATAAACATCAACCGGAGTCAAAAGGTTTGCCCTGAGTTTATCGAAGGGTCCTTTCTCATATTTTGGACTAATATAACGTAAAAAATACCAGGACGAGTCAAAAAAAGTGTCCAAGGTTTCGGCGTCGCGTTTAGCGTCTTTACCACAGTGAGGACATTTCACGTTCAACCATTTTTCATTAGTGGCTAAAGGCGGCTTGCCATAAGGGGTAAAATCAACTTCATAAGGCAGTTCTACCGGTAAATCTTTATTAGGGACCGGAACAATACCACAGTCTGAACAGTGAACCATCGGCACCGGTGTCCCCCAATATCTTTGACGGGAAACTGACCAGTCACGGAGGTGATAAATAGATTTTTTTTCGCCTTGGGGTCGGGCATTTAAACCGGTTTTTATTATGGAAAGATTGAATTTTTGGGCAAAATCACGATCGCGTTCATCTTCAGATGGGACGGCCATTATTGCTCCAGTACCATAACTGGCCAACACATAATCTGCTACCCACACGGGTATATTTTTTCCGGTAACCGGATTTTTTACATAACTACCGGTAAAAACGCCCGTCTTCTCTTTATTTTCTTTTCTTTCCATTTCGCTCTTTCTTTTTGAACGCTTAACATAGTTTTTAATTTCTTTTAATTTTGTCCCGCCTTTGGCGGGATTGAATTTTGAATTTAGGAGCGAAGCGACGAACGGGTGTTCAGGCGCCAAAACGATAAAACTTACACCATCAATTGTTTCTGGCCTGGTCGTGAAAACTGTTAAACCTTTACCAAATCCAATAATCATTCCCTGTGATTTACCTATCCAGTTGTTTTGACCGATTCGAACTGAAATCGGCCAATCGACTGCTGGTTTCTCGTTCCAAATTAACTTTTCCGCATAATCAGTGATCTTTAAAAACCACTGTTCAACTTCTTTTTGTACGACTTCTTTGCCACACCGCCAGCACTTGCCGTTTTCAATATTCTCATTGGCTAAGACGGTCTGGTCATTTTCACACCAGTTTGATAAAGTCTTTCCCCGGAAAGCCAAGCCTTTTTCATACATCTTCAAAAATATCCATTGATTCCAGCGGTAATATTCCGGCAAGCAAGTAATTGTCACCCAGTTCCAATCAATCATCGTTCCCATTGTCTGGAACTGCTTGGTCATTGTCTCAATATTTTTCATTGTCCAATCTTTAGGATGAATTTTTCTTTTGATGGCGGCATTTTCCGCCGGCAGTCCAAACGCGTCATAACCCATCGGAAAAAAGACGTTAAAACCATTCATTCTTTTGAAGCGGGACAAAACATCAGGAGTAACAAAAGTAAACCAGTGACCAATATGAAGATCTCCAGACGTATAAGGCAGCTCCACTAAAATATAATAGTTTTTCTTATTTGATTCTGGATTAAAAACATAAAGTTTTTCTTTATTCCATTTCTCCGTCCACTTTTTCTCAAACTCAGCTGGTTGATATTTGATTAACATAGGTAAGATTTTAACAAAAATCTAAAAAAATTTCTTGACAATATTTCTAACTTGATTTTTTATTTTTTCATCAACAACAACTGCAATAATCCCCAACTGCCAGTGACCGTATAAAACTAAAGAATTTAACGGTGCAAATAATATCGCCGGCAAAGCCAGAAGATCTTCTTCGCCGTCAATGACGATCCATGATTTTTGTTTTTTATAAAGAGCGAGTTTTATTTTTTGTCGAATATGCTCTGCTGTTTTTAAATTTATAGTTCCTGGATTATTAACATAAGATTCTCGCTGATTTTTAGCGGATTTACGCTGATATCCGTGAGAATCAGTTATTAATAATCCGTGTAAATCTTCTATCGGTTCTCTTCTTGAACGAAAATCAATTATCTTCACGTCCGGATCGATGCCAGATTTTAACAATGCATTAACAATAATATCCCCGACCGCAATAACTTGTATTGGCTTTATAAACTTTATAAACTTTATAACTTTATAAACTTCTTCAAACACTTTTCCCATTGGTTTTCTTAATTCTTCCCTTAATTTTTCCGGAAGAATTAATTCTTTTTTTTGATCATTGATTATTGATAATTGATAATTGTGTCCTTCTCTATCAATCTCTCCCTCTCTAATTCTCTCCGAACTAATTAATTCCCCGTCTTGAGCCAAAACATCGTTGATGATTATTATTGTTAGCTGTGGTAATTTATTTTTTTCTCTTAGTTCGTTAATCTTTAAAGCATTTGGATAAGTTTCTTTCGAAACCACAATTACATCAATTTCTTTCTTCTTATCAGCTCCTCCGGTAAACTCGGAAAAAGGTATTGTTTTTACCATCTTTGCTCGATCGTTGTTAAGATGGTAATTTATATAATCAGTAATATTTTTTCGCCTTACGTTGAACGACTCAATTGTTTCTGACAAAAATTTATTTTTATAAATTTCTTCTGTAGCAATCCCAATCGTAATTTTTTTCCCCACCTCAAAAGCTTTATTAATCAATGCCTGATGACCTAAATGAAATCTATCAAACGTTCCCCCAAATACTATGTGTTTATATTTTTGATTTTTGATCTGTGTTTTTGATATTTGATCTTTGATATTTGATATTAAATACTTAGGCACTCTATCATGCCAATCTTTGCCTTCTTTTATCAACTTCCTTATCCTCCATCCTTCATATAAAGATCTTTTATAATAATTAACTCTCAATACTTTATATCCGGCTTTTTCTAATATATTATTTGTCCAGTCATTATTTCCCAAAGCCAGATCAAATTTTCCCACTTGTTTTTCTAAATTTTTCAGCCATTTTTTATCAGCAAAAAAATCGTCCAGCGGAACAATTTTAATTAATCTATCTTTTATCTTTTCTTTGTAAGCGACTGCTTTAATAATTTTTTTTCTTGTTTCAAAATCAATCGGGTTATTTTCATCACAAATATTAGAGCTACCTATGCCGATTACAATTTTATCGGATTTTTCTAAGGCTTTTTTAATCAAAAAAAGATGGCCTTTATGAAAGGGTTGAAAACGGCCGACTATCAAGGCTGTACGATAACCCATAAATTAGTTTATAAAGTTTTTAAAGTTTGTAAAGTTCTTAAAGTATTTTTTCTTTATAAACTTTATGACTTTATGAACTTTATAACTCTTTTTAGTATACTATACCCATGCTAAACCCGCTTTTAATCAATCCAAAGACTGAAACAGAGAAAATTGTTAATTTTCTTAAAAGCATTCATAAAAAAACCGGAATTGATAAAGTCGTCATCGGACTTTCCGGCGGAATTGATTCAACGGTGGCTCTTTATCTCTTAAAAGAAGTTTTGCCAGCAAAAAATATTTTCGCCGTCCAAATGGATTATTATCCCCGAAAAAAATCAAATACTGATTTAAAAGAAATTAATGTTATTAATATTTCTATAAAAAAAATTGTTGATCAGTTTGTAAAAGAAAGCGAAGATATCCGTTTTGAACGACTTGGGATTCCCCGCCGTGGCGGGGAGGGTTCCCACTGGAGTGAAAAACGCGGTATCGAGCTTTCTTTATCAAAATTGAGGCTTGGCAATATTATGGCCCGCGTCCGAATGATTATATTGTTTGATTTAGCCAAGAAACTAAATGCCATGGTTTGCGGCACGGAAAATAAATCGGAAAGATTACTTGGCTATTTTACCCGGTTTGGCGACGCGGCTTCGGACATTGAACCAATTTCTCATTTATATAAGACTCAAGTTCTACAGCTGGCAAAATATTTAAAAGTCCCAAAAAAAATTATTCAACAATCCCCAACCGCCGGCCTTTGGGACGGACAAACTGATGAAGGTGAATTTGGATTTACCTATGAAGAGGCTGACCAGGTATTGTATCTTACCCACGACCGTGGACAAGATATTAATAATGTAAAAAAAGATTTTCTAAACGCAGAAAAAATAATTAAACGGTTATTAGATAATCAATTTAAACTAAAAACTCCTTATTCTTTAAAGTAAATTCATTAATTTTTTTTCCAGATCGACGAACTTTGAAGAAGTTAAGTCTCCTATTTTTCTCGGGCGGGGCAAATTTGTTTCCAAACAGTCAATAACCGTGGCTGGCTTTTTGCTTAAAACATAGATTCTATCTGAAAGAAATATTGCCTCGCGGATATCATGAGTCGTAAAAAGAATTGTTAATTTTAATCTTTTCCAAATTTCAAGAAGATATAAATGAAGTGAACTTCGGGTGATTGCATCCAATGATCCAAAAGGTTCGTCAAGGAGGAGTAGTGACGAATTAAAAGCGATTGTTCGAAGTAAAGCCACTTTCTGTTTCATCCCTCCGGACAAAGAGTCAGGATAAAAATTTGCGTATTCGAAAAGACCAAATTCTTTTAACAACTTTGAGGCTTTCGTTCGGGCTTGAGATTTAATCAATCCTTTTATCTTATATCCCAACATGACATTTTCCAAGACTTTCGCCCAGGGAAAAAGTAAAGGTTCTTGAAACATATAGCCAAATTTTCCTTGTCTTTGTCTTTCGTCTAATCCATCAATTTTGATAGTCCCGTTATCTTGCAATAAAATGCCAGAGATAACATTAAAGAGAGTACTTTTACCACAACCAGAAGGGCCAATAATACTGACAATCTCCTGATCAAAAATCTCCAGTGAAATATTTTTTATCACCTTTTGCCCAAAAGACAGGGAAAGATTGTCAATAATTAATTTTTGTTTACTTTTCATTTCAAAAATTCGTTGGTAAAAGCGTCTTTGACGTTAATCATTTTTTTTAATAATTTATGATCAACCAGCCACTGGGCATAACTTTTCCAGACCGACTCTTTTTGTATACCCCAGCTTGGGGAGTCAGCCTGATACTGCTTACTTAAATAACGCTGGCTTTGTTTTATAAGATCGGCATTTAGCTCTGGAGCAGACTTGATAAGAATTTGTGCCGCTTCAACCGGATTTTTAATAGAAAATTCATAGCCTGCTTTTACCGCTTTCATAAATCTTGAAACCAGATCTTTTTGGTTTTTTATATGATCTTCATTAGTGATAATTACTGGTGTGTAATAATCAAAAACAGGGTTTAAATCTTTAAGCATAATCGTATTTAGCTTAATTCCCCGACGCTTCGCTTCTATTCCATCCCAGCCGTAAAAGATCCATTGAAAGTCACTATCACGACCGATAGTTTTGAAAAAATCCGTTTCGCCGATAGTGATGTTTTTCACTTTTGAGTAATCGGCGCCAGCTTCAGTCATCACTGATTTAATAACCGCTTCTTCAATCGCTGACCCCCAGCCTCCGTAGCGTTTTCCTTGAAAATCTTTTGGCGACTTGATGTTGGCTTTTTCTAAAGAAGCAAAAGCAGAGGTATTATGCTGGATAATAGCGGCAATAGAGATTAAAGGGAGATTGGCGGCTCTGGCTTGAGTAATGTCCTCCTGATAACTGACGCCAAAATCGGCTTTTCCGGCGGCAATCACTTGACCGTTTCCTCCCTCGGCCGGTTGTAAAATCGACACTTCAAGATTTTCTTTAGCAAAATAACCTTTTTCGCGAGCGACGTAAAGGCCGGTATGATTAGTATTGGGAAACCAGTCTAGAAGTACAGTCACCTTTTGTTTTTGTTCATCAGATCCTGTTAATTTAATTGTTTTTTTTACCCAAACAATACTTAATATAATTAGAACGATCCCTAAAAAGACAAAAATTATTTTTCTCATGATATTTTTCTGAACTTATAATAGTGCCAAGGAATAGATATCCTGGCAATAATTTCCACTGCAAAAACTACGATAAGACTTAATATTGTAATTATTCCAATGGTCGCAAAAACACGATCGGTAAGATAAGATTTGGCTGAACGGATAAGAAGGATTCCCAGACCTCGATCAGTCCCCATCCACTCACTTATCACCGCGCCTAGGATAGAATAAGCGGCCGCAATCCGCAGTCCGGAAAAAAAGCTCGGCAGACTGGCCGGCCATTTTACCCATTTAAACATCTGCTTTTGATTTGCCCCCATTGAAGTTAGAAGACGTAATATGGTCGGATCAACACCCTGAAATCCATCGAAAAGATTGATTGTAATCGGAAAAAAACAGACAAGGCCGATGATGATAATTTTTGGTAACAGTCCGAACCCAAACCAGAGAGTTAAAAGCGGAGCCAGAATAATAAATGGGATTGTTTGGGAAAGAATAAGAAACGGATAGATAATTTTTCGTATAATCTGAAACCTTTCCATCAGTACCGCCATAAAAATACTGACAAAAACCGCCCCGATTAACCCGATTATTGCTTCAACAACCGTTGGAATGAGATGATAAAAAATTAATGACCGCGACTGCCAGAATGAATTAATAATTTGCGTCGGAGCCGGAAGAATCCATTGTTCAATGTGAAAACTTGTGACTGCAATTTGCCAAATTAACAAAATAATTAAACCTGTTATTACTGGTAAAGTATGTTGTTTCATAATTTAATTACTGTCATTCCCGCGGAGGCGGGAATCCAGAACGATATTTTTTTATTTTTTGATTAATAGTCAAGACTCCTTTTGGATCATAGGCGATTTTCACATTAGTAAAAACATTTTTCGCCCCTTCTTTAATACATAGATATTGAGCTTTTTTTACTATTTGAAAAAGGGTTTCCAAATCCCCCTCCATCGTCGTTTCCATCGGTCCAACTTCATAACTAACACCCGATTGTTTGATCATTTTAATAACCTGATCTATGATTTTTATCATCTTCTTGTCAGTTTTTGCTTTAGGCAAGACCTGGAAAGAAATACTGGAGTTATGCATATATTTTCCCTACGTCGGTATTATCCGGACAGGTTCCAAGGGTCTCCCCCGCCGTGGCGGGGAACTCTCAGCCGTAATCTGGCTCCCCTAATTTAGATTCATTATGACAAATAAATTATTTTTTGTCAATGGATATTGTAAAATATGTGACATATGAAACGGGCAGTTGTTTTTGCTAACGGTAACCTCTCAGATTTAAGCCGGGCAAAAAATATTATTACAAAGGAAGATTATTTAATCGCCGCAGACGGCGGTGTTAAACATATCTTAAAACTCGGATTAATTCCTCACGCCGTCATAGGTGATTTTGATTCAATACCAATGTCTTTACAGAAAAAGCTTGAAAAATCAAAAATAGAATGGATTAAATATCCGACAAAAAAAGACAAGACGGATTTTGAATTGGCAATCAATTTTGCCTTAGAAAAAAAATGCCATCAAATAATTATCTTCGGAATTTTAGGAGACAGAATTGATCATTTTATAGCCAATATATTTTTGCTGGCAAAAATTCAAATAGAAAATAAGTCAATAAAAATTAAAGTTTTTGAGGGTAACAAAGAAATATATATTTTAAACAAAGAAATTATAATCAATGGCCAAATCGGTGATGAGGTTTCAATTATTCCCGTCAGTGAAAAATTAGAAGGAGTTGTCTCTGACGGATTAGAATATCAACTAAAAAATGAATCTTTATCTTTCGGATCAACTAAAGGCGTCAGTAATATTTTAAATAAAACCTCGGCAAAAATAACCGTCGCAAACGGGATTGCTTTAGTGGTGCATAATTCTTTTCTTAATTTCGGTAAGAAGAAGGCGTTTATTCTTTTGTAATCGTCTTATTTTTTTAGCTTGTTTTATAGAGTCTGGGGAATATAATTGATACCCTCCTTCTGTATATTTGGTTACTTTAAGTAAACCCATCTTGGTCCAATATCTTAAAGTGTGGATTGTCTCTCCTGTCTCTTTTGCCAATTCGCCAATTTTAAGAAGTTCTGAATAGGAGATAAATTCTCTTTTAGATTTAACAATGGAAAGAGAATTTTTCTTAAAAGCCGGTAAAATTGGCTTACTTGAGGCAGCGTTAATATAAGCTTCAAGTGAACGATCAACTGACACCTTAATAAGATGATAGTACGAGTCAAATTTCCCTTTTAACTGGGCTTCTTCCAATGAATCTAGATACTGAATTCTTTCTTCATTCCTTATTATCACCATCGGATAACCGTTAATAATAAGAATTGAGTTCATTAAAAGTCTAGCGGTACGGCCATTTCCATCAATATAAGGATGGATACTTACTAATTTATAATGGGCATCTGCCGCCACCTTTGCCGGATGAGCTTTTCCTTGAGATGATAACCATTGGATAAATTCATTCATTAAATAAGGAATTTTTATGGGTTGCGGCAACTCAACGTTTGACCCTTTGATAAAAACTTCTGTTTCTCGATATCGACCAGCCCACTGATCGTCAATCCCCGTTAAAATAATTCGATGAATGTTATTAATTTCTTCTTCTTTAATCTCGGTGTGGTCTTTTTTTCTTTTAGCCAAATCTTTTACAAAATCTATGGCCTTAGCGTGATTAATCGCTTCAATCTGATCTTTTAGAGGCTTGCCGGATATAACGGCAGTAATCCCTTTTTCCAGGACTTCAGCGGTTTCTTTACGGGTTAAAGTATTGCCCTCGATTGCATTTGAAGAATAAGTCAACTCTATTTTTAACCAATCTTCTATCTCAATTAAGACTTCTTTTCTTAAAGGTAAAAGACTGTCTAATTTTTGTTTCTTTTTAGTCAGATTGTTAAACAAGTTTTTCATATGAATAAAGTATAAAGTATCGCTTTACGGTTGTCAAATGATAATTTCTTGTCAATTTAAGGAAATAAAACTTGGGAGATGACAAATAACAAGTAGATTAAAAGCAGAATTTTGCCTTCTTTTTTGGAAATATCGTTTTTGGAACGAGAAAAAAGATAAAAAACTCCCAGTCCTAAAAGAGTCAAAAGTAAGATCCGAAAAGAATAGATGCTGACATTAATTCTTTTGCCATTTAATAAGGTAAATACACCGAATAATAAAGTGTTGGCGGCCGCACTTCCCAAATAATCACCCAGAGCCACTTCTTTTTTACCCAAAAAAATCGATTTTATTGCCAAACTTAACTCCGGTAGATTAGTCCCGATGGATAAAATTACTAAACTGATGATAAATTCAGAAATGTGAAAAAAGGAAGCAAAATATACGGTTTCATTAACAATAAATTTACTGGTGATAAAAATGATTATCGAGGCTAATATTATTTCAACAAAATCTTCAATAAAATGCTTTTGAGGAAAAATTTTTTTCTCTTTAGAGACGGCCATTAAACCATCTTTCTTTTCAATAAAATAAAAAAGAATTATGTAAATCAAAATTAAAAATACTCCTTCTGTACGCGTTAAAACATTATCAGCAATTAAAAATACCGGGGCGGCGACCACCAAAAGCGAAAAAATCAGATTATTTTCACCGAGCTGGTGAATTAATTTTACCCCGCCGCCAAAGACTGCCAGAATAGGAATAACAAGAATAAAAAGAATCAAAGAGGCACCAAGAAGATTCCCCACAAAAATATCCGGGGTCTTGTTAATAATCGAATTTATCCCAACGCTAAACTCCGGAATCGAAGTTAGAATTCCTAAAACAAAAAAAGATACGGCAAAAGAAGATAACTTAAATTTATGAGCTAAACGTTCAACTGAACTAATAATAATGCCGGAACAGTACCAAAGAATAAAAAAGGCGGCTAAATAAAAAATTAAGTGAATAAATATCATTAATTAAAATATAACAGAAAAATTAACTTGAATGAAGACATCCTTTGAGAAAGTCAAGATCACTTTGAAGTTGAGATAATAGTGGATGACCTGGATATTTATCAGTAATTATGCCGATTCTTTCTTCAAAAACCGCTACCCGTTCTTCAAAAGATTTATGATCGTAAACCTCTTTATCAGGACCGTCATTACCTGACTTAACATCCTCGACTGTTTCTCTTAAATTAGCCATTTCATCAGCGATTTTAATTTGTTTTGCCATTTCTAATAAATCTAAGGGTAATTCCTCTGAAGGTTCTTGATTCATTATTCGATTAAAATCTTCTCTTTTTTTATTCTTCCATTGTTCTGAGGATAATTTTGAATTATCTTTTTTAGAAGGAGTAAGAAAACTGACAATAACAACAATCTTTCTTGCTTCATCTTTATTAATTCCACTCTGGATAAGTTGCTTTAGTAGATCTTTTTCAGTAAACTGCTCATGATTTTTTCTTTTAATCTCAATCGCATCATGCAATAATGCCGCTCCTAAAAAAACTCTTTTATCAGATTCGGTATTAATTATTTCATTCCTCTCGTCTAACATCTCAAAACATAAATAGTCAGTATAAAAAGGGTGTTTAAAATAAGGTTGTTTACTAACTTTTCTATCTGTCCATCGATAAAAATCAACGCTTAATAAAGCCAGCCGACTAAGTTGTGAATCTCTTTCATAATAATCAATAAAATCGTTGATTTTCGGGCTGTTGTCTATAAGAAAGTAGATCGTCTTTGCCCCAAGATTAAATATCTCTATCCCCTTAGATGGACATACGAAATCCGCTACTCTCCACAAACCCCAACTGTATAATAATCTTCCCGGTTTTATAAATGATTTTTGTCTTTCTAAAACCATATATTATTAATTTAAAACAGCTTATTATATCAGTCTATTACTTGAGGTTCAATCCATAAAAAATCCGCCCGTAGAAATTAGGACGGATTTTTGTATTCCTAATATATTTATGCCTGCGGCTGTTGATCTCCCCCTGCTGGTGTTCCTCCACCAAAATCAGTTCTTTCTCTTGGCGGTCGGGCTTCAGAAATTATTAATTTTCTTCCGTTATAATCTTGACCATTTAAAGTATCAATCGCTTTTTTTGCTTCCTCTTCAGTTGTCATCTCGACAAATCCAAAACCTTTTGACTTTCCGGTGTCTCTAAATTTGATGACCGTCGCGGAAACGACTGTGCCAACAGAACCAAAATGAATTTTCAAATCCTCATCGGTTGTTTCGTATAACAAATTACCTACATAAAGTTTTTTACTCATGATAAATCACCTCCTTTAGAAACTGTTTACGAATTTATATTCATAAATGAGTAATTACAGTTTCTTAAGTCCGCCAAAAAACGCTCTTCAACACGACGAGCGAATAGCGATGAGTTAAGTGTTGAAGCAAGTTTAGGCGGACAGCTTAAAGTAACGAAGTTCTCAAATTGTAGAAAAACATTGCTCACAAAAAAATAAAAAGAACTTAACTTAAAAAGTATAGCAAAATATTTAGAGATGTCAAAAGAAAATTGTTAATTTGCCAAAAAACCCTGTCCGCTTGCAAAGAAGAAGAAGAAGAAGTATAATATGGTTTTTAATATGAAAGAAGCAAAAAAATCGAGCTTAGGACGAAATGAGGCTCCAACAATAACAATCGCTACAGTTCCATCTCATCTTCTAGGGACAGAACAATGTTCTGGAGTAGGAACAACTGGAAAAGCAAAGCTTCTAACCTATATGCCATGGTTCAGAACCGCTAAGATTATTGTTCATTGTAATAATTGCAATATAGATTTGAAAACTACGGTTAAATATTAAAAAATAACCTTATCTCGTCACCTGAAAGCTTCGAACTTGTTCTAATAGTTTTTTTGCCTCTTAAAATGTTAAGTTAATTTTTCGGTCAATATACTGACGTAAGACAGCAGCTGCCAAAGTTTGATAAGGTAAACCTGTCTCAGTTGATCTGGCCTTTAGTTTCTCGAGGTCGCGAATTGACAAGCGAATATTGATATTCTTTAATTTATTCAACGTATTTCTGGCGTATTCCTGATATCGTTTTTTTTCTTTTTCCAAGTTTTTAACTGACTTAAATTCACCTTTTTCATAATCTTCAAGAAACTGTTTTTCTTCCGGATCAAGTTTATATGATTTCATGGTTTGATTATATTATATCAGTTGTCATTCCCTCGAAGGAGGGAATCCAGACTGAACTTACCTTTTAAAATGTAATTATCGACTGGATCCCCGTTCCCCGCCTTCGCGAGGACAAGCTTCACGGGGATGACATGGGATGTTATCCAGTCAGAACATTGAAAATACGCTTGCAAAGAAGAAGAAGAGGTAAAATAGGAAAAATATGGCATTAGCTGATGGAAGACATCAAGAGGATTTTCGACCTGGACTATTAATTGCTCGTGAAAAGGCCGAACAAAGACAGACATTGACCCGATCTGCCCAACCTGATATTAAATTAAGTTTTTTCGCAAACGGACTTGCAAGGATTGCAAAATTATTATCAAATCTAAAAAAAGTAATTCTGCATAAGGTTTAATCAATCAAAAAAGAAAGTTGTTAATTTACTACCTCGTCACCTAAAAACTTTTCTTCCTTTAAATAATCTGCAAGGTTTTGTCGAAAAAACTAATTTTGCTGTTTTTTTTCTCGTTGATTAGAAAAGGCCTAAGTTTTTTCTGAAAACCACTCATTTTTTTTATTTCTTTTAAGTATTTTTTTCTTGCTTGTGCTTTTAAATCAATATTAATCTTGTTTTTTTTAATAAACTCTTGATCGATTTTTGCCCCTTGGCCAATAAGCCAGACAATGTCGTAGATATCTCTTGGTTGAGTCTGCTTTCTTTTTAGATAAGCGAAAAGCTTCTGAACTAAAAGCTGATCTTTTGTGATAGTCACTGCCTGAAAACTAAATCCGTAGCGGTTGATAAAAATTACCTCTCGTTCCTGGCCTTGCCAAAACTTTTCCAAGTCTATTTTAACCGTCAACTTTTCACTCAAATTTTGAGAAATTTTTAGGTCAAAAAGCAGATTTTTAAATCGCCATTCGTAATAAATTTTTCTGGCGGTTTTATTTCTATAAAAATCAACCTCGATATTCTCTCTCTTAAATTCATTTAGCGCCAAATTGATTAATTTATCTGTCTTTTCAAGAGTCATCTTTCCTAAATCGAAATCTAGGTCTTCGGAAAAACGATCAAGCCCCCGCAAGATACGCAAAGAAGTGCCACCAATGAAAAAAAGCTCCGCAGAAATTTTTTCCCGGTAAATTACCTCAAGAATTTTTGTTTGTAGGTATTCTCTTAAGATTGCCCGCTTTTTGATAAAGGGTAAATTATAATTTTTGGCAAACTCGACGATCTCTTCAAAATTATCAACAATGTAGTTCATATATCTTCTAATTTCGGCAACCAGCCGGGGAAACTTCTAAGATATTTTTTATATAAACGAAAATTAAATTCTTCAAGTTTTAGGCGAAAATCTTTAGTTACTCTAATTTTCCTAATATAAAAAAAGTCAACGAGTGCTTTCTCTTTTTTTGCCAAATAAAAATTGCCTTCTTTTGTTTTTACCGTTTGAAAGCCGAAAAATAATTCTTTTTTTATCTTTTGATAAGAAAAAACTCCTATGTTGGTTTTGATTTTTTTGGTTGTTGTTGGTGAAATGGAAGTTATTTCAAAACTTACGTCCGGTATTATTCCATAATAATTCAAGGCTGATTCTAAACTTATATATGATGGTTTGTAAAGCAAACTTGCCAACATATACTCGTCAATTTCTTTTTCATCAAAACAGTATATTCCTCTTTTAATTTGTTTGATTAATTTTTTTTGTGTAAAGCGGAAAAGCTGGATTTTGATCGTTAAAGGATCTTCATCTCCAAAAAATTTATAAACATCAGATAAAGTAAAAATGTTTTTTTTTATTTTGCTGATAAGTTCTAAATATTTCATTTGTGGTTAGTATACAAAAATGTATACTATTTGTCAAGGTCGTTTTCCGCTTCAAAGAAGAATTCCTCTACCTCGTTACCTGAAAACTCCTGACTTGTTCCAATAGTTTTTTTGCCTCGGGATTTTCTTCAAAATGCCGTCGCACCGGCTCGATTAACTGATCAAGAAGTTTAGACAAAGTCAGCTTTAAATCCATCGGGTGGACTTTTTTTTCGGCAAAAAGTTTTTCCAGTTCCTCATAACTCCTAACACTTAACGTTCCTCCCCATTTCTCCGGCCTCTCGATTTTTATCTCACTAATTCCCAATCGATCAAAGGATTCAAAGATAATGTATTTGTAATATTCAAGAATTGGATTTTCTTTGACATCGCCCTCAAGACAATAAGCTTTATTAATTTTTCTTTTGATATCTTCAGTCGTATCAGTCATGAAAATCGCGCTGTCAGGATTGGACTTGGACATTTTTAGAGCAATTGTTCGTGTGGCTCTATCTGATGATGTTATTGGCGGTTTACCTAAACCCATTAACATATGGTGAGAAACGACGACCGGTTTCCAAAATCCCAATTGCGGACCAATTTCCCGGGCTAACATATTAATTTTTCGTTGGTCCATACCCAGTTGCGTTATTTTTGCTCCTAGTAAAAAAACATCGGCAATCTGCATACACGGATAGATCATCTGAGCCGCTGTCAAGGTTTCAACTGATTCTTCTCGACCCATAAATTCGGCCGTACGAATAAATCTCGCTAATTTATTGGTCGTACCAACTCTTATTACAAGCTTCCAGTAGTCAGGATGTTTCATAAGATCGGACGCCCAAACAAACTCAACATTTTTCAAATCCATTCCAGTAACTTTCCAAATCTCAATAAAATATTTGGCAACGGTCTGCAGTTTATCAATGTCTCCGCCCATTTTATTATTGGTTACCGCGTGCCAGTCAGCAATATACATCTTAAACTTAATTCCAGTTTTAATCATTTTGTTAACATTGATCGCCCGAACTATTCCTTGAGCAATATGCATTTGACCTGAGGGTTCAAAGCCGTCGTAAGTAACCAACTGCTCCCCACTTTCCAATAACTTCTTTAACTCATCCTCCTGAACAATCTCCTCGCCAACTTGTTTGATTAGTTTCAAACGATCTTCTGTAGTCATAATTCTATTGACAATTAACTATTAACAATATACAATGTTTTCATCACGATGAGAGGACTACCAAAGGCGGACCTTGTTCCCCGCGGGAATGCCTCTCTTTTTTTATTATACTACCTGGCAACTAGAAAAAATGTTGTCAGATTATTTTTACTGTCCTGTAAATTTTCAGCAATTATTTCCAGATCATAAATTTCATCCAAAATTTTTGGCCCTAAAATGGCTGTGTTTTTGTCAATTCTATTTTTGGCCAGAGCCTCAGCACATCGTGCCGTATCAATTAAATCTCCCTGTCCGCTGATCTGCTTCAAATTAGGATATTTTTTTGCCAAATTATCTTTGCACTGACGGAAATTTTGTGGATGAGCCATAATTGTTTTAATATCTTCGATTTTAACGTCTTTTCTTTTCATCAAAAAATGACGGATTAAAATCTGAAATTCTTCAACTATTTTGAATTTATATTTTGCCATCGCATGAGTCGACTCTTCAACCACGCCACCGACGGCATTTTGGATAGCAAAAAGTCCAAAATCAACATTACCCTCGTGTAAATTCTTTAAAACTTTTTCCGTGGTAAATAAATATTTAATCTTGAAATTTTTTACTTTATGTTGATTAATATAATAATTTATCGCTTCTTCATTAAAACTCCCCTTCCCGCCTTGAATACCATAAACAATATGACGCTTATTTACGCTTTTCGGCAATAAACTATTGTAAAGTCTGTCATAAGCCTTTCCCAAACGCAGCCGCATTTTTTTAGTATACGGATTAAAGTTTTGCAGATCATTAAACAACTGCCAAGTATCATTACATGTCTGCCCCATTACTTCCTGAAGTTTTTTTGATCCTAAACTATCGATCTCAGTTGGGACAAAATTAAATTTTTCTAATAATCTGCCAATAAAATGAGTTACCCCTTGCGAGTTAGCCGCCAATCTATCATGTTCTTGAGCTGACATTTCAATAACTTTGAGTCCTTTTTTTGTAAAAAAATCTTTCCAAAAAGAAAAATTTTTATCATCAGTTTTATATTTGTCTAAAATAATTGGCAGTCCGGAAAAACCATTCTTGCTGCTGTCTGGCCCAAACATTGGGTGTGTCAATAAAGCTTGAGTCTTTAAACCTTTCAAATATTTATTAAAAATCTTTTTCGGGTGCATCTTGACTGACAAAACATCAATTAAAAGATGATTATCTTTAAAGTATTTTTTATGTGATTTAATTACTGATTCAAAAGTGGAAATCGGTACGGCGTAAAAAATCACGTCCGTCTGATAAACCTCTTTTTCGTTTTTGTGATCATAAATAATCACCTTAAAATCATCTTTTAGCAAACGATAAAGTACTTTTCCAAACCGTCCAAACCCGACGATAGCAACTGTTTTCATATGCTGAAATATTGATCAATATTATTAATATTACTGCAAATGCTTACCCGGACATATCCTTCTCCGTTTTTTCCAAAGGCCGATCCCGGAGTCAAAAAAACTTGATATTTTTCTAAGATTTCAAAACTAAACTCCTGGGAATTTTTGTACTGTTTTGGAATTTTTGCCCAAAGATACAAACTGCCTTTTGGATAATCAAAAGTCAGCCCGATTTTTTTCAGATAAACAGCGATTTTGTTCCGTCTCTCTAAATAACTTTTTATCATTTTTTTGTACCAGCCGCCATCAAAATTCGCTAATGCATAAGCGGCTAATTTTTGCCAGACTAAAGACAGGCCGGAATCCATCTGTGATTTAACTTTTGCCAAAGCGCTGACTATCTCTCTATTACCGACCACCCAACCAATCCTAAAACCGGCAAAAGAAAATGTTTTGGAAAAAGATCCGATTTCAATAGCGATTTCTTCTGCCCGATCAACTTGAAAAATACTGGGCGCTTTGTATCCATCAAAAGTAATTTCAGAATACGCATTATCATAGATTAACCAGATTTTGTTTTTAAGACAAAATTCAACGATATTTTTCAGTTCATCCAAAAAAGCTACTTGACCGGTTGGATTAGCAGGAAAATTGACCCAGATAAACCTGGTTTTTTTACTGATTAATTTTTGTAATTCATCAATATTAATTTTAAAATTATTCTTTTCTGTTAGTTGATAAAAAACCGGTTGGCCGCCAAAAAATGATACCGGACCGGAGAATGCCGGATAGCCCGGGTCCGGAGTCAACACCTCATCTCCTTCATCAATTAAGGCCATTGGCAGATGGCTAATCGCATCTTTGGCTCCGGAGACCGGAAGAATTTCAAGATCATTAATATCAACCTGAAATCTTTTTTTATACCAATCTTTTAGGGCCAATTTAAATTCATTAATTGCCCCGTAACCCGGATAAAGATGAATTCCCTGCTCGGAAATAATTTCCTTCAGTTTGTTTAAATAAAGTGTGGACGGCGAAAAATCAGGTGAACCAACGCCTAAATTTATCACTTTCTTTCCCGTCTTCTCTTCAATCTCAACAATTTTTTTGTTTAGTCGGGAAAAAATATATTCGGGAAAATTAGTCAATCTTTTTGCCACCATAATTTTATTTACTCTCAATTTTTAACGCTTCCTCATGAATAATGTTATATATTCTTTTCACCATTTCCGGATCAAGACCTAAAGATTTAGCCTTTTCCATCTTTGAGGTTAGAACCTGCTGCCAACGGGTCGGATCAAGCGGCGGCATATTGATTTGTTTTTTAAATATGCCAACCTTTTTCACCACTTTCATTCTTTTGGCTAATAAATTAACAATCGAGTCATCAATTACATCAATTTGTTTTCTAAATTCATCAAGTTGGTTTTTCATAGGTTTAAATTTATTAAAAGCTTGATACCAAAAATTTTTTAACGGAAAACAAAAAACCGTAAAAAATTTGGTATCTTCGCTTTTAAACAACAGAAAAAGCGAGACGCTTAATTTTTTGCGACTTTGGACCCCGCCGCGGCGGGGCGGCTCCAACGGAGCAATAAAATTTAGTGACGAGCTTTAACATCGATTTAACTTATAAATTTTGCGCTTTGTGACGTAAATAATGATCCATAATCGTTATTGCCGCCATGGCTTCAACAATTGGCACGGCTCTTGGCAAAACGCAAGGATCGTGGCGGCCGACGGCTTCTAAAATAATTTCCTGCATCTGTTTATTAACGGTTTTTTGCGCTTTTTTTATCGTTGAAACCGGTTTAAAAGCCACTCGGAAATAAATATTCTCCCCATTGGAAATCCCTCCCTGAATTCCCCCGGAAAAATTAGTTTTAGTACGAATCTTTCCATCTTCATCCAAATAAAATTGATCGTTGTGTTGGTTGCCTTTCATTTTAACTCCCTCAAATCCGCTGCCAATTTCAAACCCTTTGACAGCTGGAATTGATAACATTGCCTTCCCTAAATCAGCTGATAATTTATCAAAAACCGGCTCGCCTAAACCAACCGGAACATTTTTTATCAAGCCACGAATAACACCGCCGACTGAATCGCCTTCTTGTATCAATTGATTGATTAATTGAATCATTTTCTCGGCGACTTTTTCATCAGGACAACGAACAATGTTTGATTCTATTTGTTCGAACGTAACTTTATTAAAATCAATTTCTGTTTTTATTTTTCCTACTTGTTCAACATATGTAAAAAATTCTATTCCCAATTTCTCTTTTAATAATTTTTTGGCAATCGCGCCGGCCGCCACCCGAGCCAAAGTTTCCCGCGCCGAAGCTCGGCCTGATCCTTGCCAATTACGAAACCCGTACTTTTTTTCATAGGTAAAATCAGCGTGAGAGGGACGAAAAACATCTTTTAATTTTTCGTAATCTTCCGGACGTGCATCTTTATTTTTGGCCATCATCATAATTGGCGTTCCGATGGTTTTTCCCTCAAAAACTCCTGATAAAATTTCTATTTTGTCTTCTTCTTTGCGCGGACTGGTGATTTTACTTTGCCCGGGGTGTCTTCGGTCCAAATCCTTTTGAATATCTTCAACGGAAATCTTTAGTCCCGGAGGGCAACCGTCAACCACACAACCAACCGCCCCGCCGTGGGACTCTCCAAAGGTCGTTATCCGAAAAAGTTGTCCGAATGTATTACCTGCCATAAAATAGTATTTAGTAGCTAGTAGTTAGAATCTAGCAATTGATAAATTTTTTTCCATAATTTTTATTGGTGGCTTTATTCCAGTATACATCTCAAACTTCAATACACCTTGCCACAGTAACATTCTATCAGCAAAAATAATTTGGCAACCGGTTGCTTTGGTTTCTTTCAAAAGCTTTGTTTCTCTTGGATTGCTGACAATGTCCATCACGGTTAATTTCTTATGTAAAAGTTTTTTATCTACAAGAGATTGATTAATATCAGGCGCCATGCCAACCGAAGTGCTATTAACCAATATGTCAACTGTTGGCATTAGTTCTGATAACTTTTCCAGTCCGCCGGATTGACATCCAACTGTTTTCGCCAATTCTTCAGCTTCGCTGACTGTCCGGTTTAAGATCGTCAACTCTCCGCCTTCATCTTTAATGGCAAAAGCCAAAGCCCGGGCGGCTCCACCGGCTCCCAAAAGAATTACTTTTTTGCCTTTGATTTCTGTTTTTTCCTTAAGAGCCATCACTGCTCCTTCGCCGTCAGTATTACCGCCAATTAATTTTCCTTCTTTATTAAGAACAACATTGACCGCTCCGATTCTTTTGGCATTGTCATCCAGTTCGTCAAGAAAAGGAATCAGCTCAATTTTGTACGGAATCGTCACCCCGACGGCACTAATACCAAGATGACGAATTCCCTCAACGGCTTTTTTCAGATCTTTGACCACTAAAGGAACATAGGCATAGTTAAGCCCCAAAGCTTCAAAAGCGGCATTATACATCGCATACATTTTGCTTGTTTTATAAGTTGATCCAAAAAACCCGATTAGTTTTGTTTCACCGTTTATTTTCATAATTATTTAAATAAATTAATAATTTTTCCAACCAACTCTTCTGGTGTTTCGTTAGTAAAAGAAATTATTTTGTCAGCCGTTTTTTCATAAATGGGTCTGCGTTTTTTCAATAGTTCGTTTAGTGATTTTTTTGGATCATCCGGGTACGGAAAAAATGCCGGAATGCCATGCTTTAAAATCCGCGGCAATAAAACTATTTTATCAACATCTAAAAAAATTACCTTGCCCAATTCTTTGAGAATTTCTTGATTACTCTCATTAAGTGGAGTCCCACCGCCACAGGCTAAAACAAAATCTTCGTTTGTTTTTTCCCGGGAAATTTTTTTTAAAATTTTAGATTCCAATTGACGAAAATAAATTGCTCCATGTTTTTTAAAAATTTCCCGAAAACTCAATTTTTCTTTTTTGTTTATTAAATGAACCTTCTCGATTTCTTGATCAAGTTCCAAAAACTCTATTACCAATTTTTGTGCTAAAAGTTTCCCGACCGTACTTTTTCCACAGGCCTTCATGCCAATTAAAATAATATTTTTTACCATATTTATTTTTCTATTAACTGATAATCCGCACCTGCTTTAATCATTTCCGGAATATAACTATCAAATGATTTTTCTACCATTTGAGCATCAGAAATTATTGTTTCGCCATCGCAGGCTAAACCGGCGACTGCAAACGCCATTACCATCCGGTGATCATAATAACCATTAATATCTGTACCTTTTAATTTCCAAGTTCCATCCTGACGAATAATTAATCCATCTTCTTTTTCCGTGATTTTTGCCCCCATTTTTTTTAATTCTGTACAGACAGCTGCTATCCGATCGCATTCTTTCCAGCGGGCCGTCAAGGCATTTTTAATGACGGTCTCGCCTTTGGCAAAACAGGCAGCCACGGCAATTGTGGACACTTGGTCAGGTAATTGATTCATATCAATCTCCATTCCTTGTAACTTACTTGAACGGGCTGTTAAACAATTTTCTTCGATAGTTAAATCCGCCCCCATGTTTTTCAAAATATAAATTACCTGTTTATCTCCATAAGGATCTTTAAGATCCATTCCTTTAACTTTAATTTCCGAATTCTCAGTAATAATGGCCGCCAATAACGGGTAGCCGGGAGCTGACCACTCAAAGGGCATTTTGGCATCAAAAGCCTTTGGTAGTTGATTTCCGGGAAATATGTAATACTCGTGATTAATATTTTTAAACTTTAAACCAACCTTATTAAACCAAAATAACAATAAATCAATATAAGCTTTTTCGCCGGGATTTCTGACAAAAATTTCGACCGGTTTTTTAGAAAAAGCCGAAGCAATCAAAACACTAAAGACTGGCTGGCAACCAACTCCATCCATGTGAGCAACACCACCATTAACCTTACCTTTAATAACTAAAGGCGCCATACCGTCGCCTTTTGTAGAAATAATCTCTATACCTAATTCTTTAAAAGGCTCAAATAAGTTTTTAGAAACTTTTCTTAAAGTACGGATTGATTCGTCACCGGTAATAATAGACCATCCTTGGCAAGCGGCAGCCACACCGGAAATAAAAAATAACATTGTCCCGGAATTTCCAACATTAATAACATCATTGGGAACTTTTAATTTCCCCGCTACTCCTTTAACTTTAAAAACTTGTGATTTAACTTCCTCAATTTCTGCCCCAAACATCCTCATTGCCTTGACTGCCTCATGCCAGTCTCCGCTGAGCTTGGGATTTCTAATAAAAGAAATGCCATCAGCTATACTGGATAAGATTAAAGCCCGAAACGAATGAAGCTTTGAGGTTGGCATCTTTATTTTTCCTCTGATGTTTTGGCTTTTTTTTATTTTTAAAAATTTCATATTTTTTTAATAAAATTTATTAACTGTTTTAATCCTTCAAAATAACTTCCTTCTTTTAATCCTGTCACCTGACCGACTCGAACATCATCAAGAATGTTAACTTTTTTATTGACTCCGGTTTTATTGATATCTGACATATGAATCTCCATTACCGGTTTGCCTAAATCAACTAATGCCTGGCGGAAACAATAAGCATAGCGGATCAAGGCGCCGGGATTAACCAAAACTCCATCTGCTTTCCGCGACGACTCTTTTTGCAAAAAATCAATGATCGCTCCTTCGTGATTTGATTGAAAAAATTCAAGTTGGCAGCCTAATTTTTCTGCCAATTTTTTCAACTCTTCATTAATTTCCAGTAAAGTAATCGTCCCATACTTGACTGGATCACGCCTTCCTAACATATTTAAATTCGGACCGTTGACAACAAGGATTTTCATATTATTATTTGTTCAATTGCTTTAACTACTAATTCTTTTTGCATTTCAACATTAATAATAACCTTTCCTATTCTTTTCGGCAAACTCCAATTGATAGTTTTTTTGATGTTTTTTTTATCAAAAGACATGACTCGCAAAATGTCTTTAACCGATAGATTTTTTATTCTTATTGGCAAACCGGCATTTGCTATAGCTCTTTTAATTAACTCAAACTCTTTTTCTGATAACTTTGCCGTACAACTGACGCAGTTGGATGAGGCTAATTTACTTTCAGCGATCATCCCAATGGCAATTGCTTCTCCGTGTAATAATGGTTTATCCGTTTTCCAACTTAAAGACTCAATCGCATGCCCAATCGTATGACCAAAATTAAGAATTTTTCGTAATCCAGTTGTTTCTTTTGGATCTTTTTTGATAATATTTGATTTAATTTTTATTGATTGTTTGATTATTTTAATTAACTCGCTTTGGTTAAACTCTTCCGGCTGTTTTGAAGTCACTAAATCAAAATGCTCACGTCCGGAAATAACTCCGTGTTTAATAATCTCGCCAAAGGCTGATATGAATTCCCGTTTCGGCAAAGTTTTCAATGTATCAACATCAATAACCACTCCAACCGGATCTTTAAAAACTCCTATGCCATTTTTAATCCCCTGAAAATCAATCCCTGTCTTTCCGCCAACGCTGGCGTCAACCTGAGCCAAAAGAGTCGTCGGAATATTTAAAAACTCTATTCCTCTCATAAAAGTCGAGGCGGCAAATCCGCCCACATCAGTAATCACTCCTCCGCCTAAATTAACAAGAAGAGATTTTCTGTCAAGACCAAATTCAAACATTTTTTCCCAGATTTTTTTGACTGTTTCAATATTTTTTTCTCTTTCTCCAGACGAAATAGTAATCTTTATTAGTTTTCTTTTTAAAAATTTTTCAATCTTATCAATTAAAGATTTAGGAATGTTTTCGTCAGTTAAGACGGTTATTTTTGAAAACCTAGAAAAATCAAACAACTGATTAATCTTTGGCAGTAAATTGTTTCCAATATGTATTTTCATAAGGTAATTTTAGCCTGGATCCCCGTCTTCACGGGGATGACGCAAACAAAAAATAGGTGTCACGAGTAAAAAGGTTCCTCGAGAAGCGGATTGCGGAGATATTCCGCAGAGCCTCGCAGAGGAATATTCGTTACGAGTGACAGAATCTATTTTTTAATAATTTATCTAATTCTTGAAATGTTAATTGTTGTTTGGCGTCTGATTTAGCATTTTTTGGCTCGGGATGAACTTCCACCATCATTCCATCAAAATTAAAATTAACTGCTTGTTTAATTACCTTAAAAACATTTTCTACGCTTCCTCCACTATGAGACGGATCAATCAACATTGGTAAACCGGTTTTTTCCTTAACTCTCATCGCCATTTTAAAATCAGGTAGATTGCGCATACGATGGGGATTTTTTCTTGCTTGAGGAGTAAAGCCACGATGACAGAGAATCAATCTTTTCGGAGAAAGCCCAGAGTTTAAGACATGATCGACTATTCCTAACCAATGATCTTCATCACACCAAGGTTGATTTTTAATCAAAAGTTTAACCGATTTTGATGCTTCTTCTTTTATCCTTAATGCAATTTCCCTTTGAAGATGATGATTTTGGTTTCGCGAACCAAGCCAGAAAATTATTTTTTTAGCATTACCTAATTTTCCAATATTTTTAATAACTGTAGATACTTGGCTAGGAAATAAAGCTTCGGTGGCAACGATCATTCCCATTTTCGTCACCGCTGCCAACCAAGCAATTCCTTTTATTCCTACTCCTTCAAATCCGGGTTTAGTACGCGGTTTCCAAAGACTAGCTCTCATAATCTTAATGCCTTGTTTTTTCAAGGCTAACGCGCAATTAATAACCTGCTCTCTTGATTCTGCCGCGCAAGGTCCGGCGATGATGATTTTTTGTTTGATAGGCATATTTATTTTTTAACTTATAAAAAAAACCTCCCTTTCGGGAGGTCTGTACGTTGTGTTTTATTTTTTTACATCGTCAAGAAACCTCCCTTGAGGGGGGTAAAATAAAAATAAAAATTTTGAGCTGTCGTATTTTTCATGATTATTAAATTATACAGATTATTTTTTTCATTGCAACTGGAAATTTTTTTGTCACTACATCTTTCCACCACAATTTGATAAGAATTCATTAAGCAACGTCATTAGCTCTATTAAAGTATGGGGAACGTTTAAAATATATCCGTCAATAGATTTTATCGGAATGATTTTTGATGATGTACTGGTCACGAAGGCTCCGTCATAAGACATAATTTCATCAAGTTTTATATTTTTTTCAACAATCAAATATTTATTTTCTAAGGCAACTTTCAGCGTTGCCTTTCTCATCACTCCAAGCAAAATATCTAATTTATGAGGCGTATAAATAGTTTTGTCTTCAATACAAAAAAAGTTCGTTCTTGTCCCTTCAGTAATAAATCCATCATGATTAATTAAAAGTGCGTCATACGCTCTAGATTCTTTTGCTTTACTGTAGGCAAGATAGCTTTGCAACATATTGAGGGTTTTTGCATGGGGAAAAGGTCTTTCATAGTTATAAATGATAAATTTCGCCCCTTCTTTATATAATTTTTTATCTGGAAAAAGCGGATTTAGACAGAAAATATATAAAGAAGCTTTTTCTTTTATTGAGCCGCCGATTAAAAATATCTTAATATTATAAGTTTCCGATTTGGTGTTTTTAACAAGATCAGAAACACTGTTTTCTACAAAAGCAGCATCAAATGGATGAGTAATCCCGATGATTCTTGCCGACTCGATTAACCGTTCTATATGATTTTTTAGAAAAAATGCTTGGCCATTTGAAATACGGATATTTTCATAAACACCGAAACCGTATGCATATTCAATATTTGAAAGAGGAATAACCGCCTGCTCAATCGGTAAAATCTTTCCATTTTGGGAAAAGTATTTGAATTTCATATGATAATATTCTTATAACAAACTCAAATTTTTTATTCTTTTGAAATGTTTGGCGTTTCTTGTCACTAAAGACAAATTATTAGCAATGGCTGTTGCGGCAATCAGAAGATCAAAGTCGCTTAAAGGATTTTTTTGTTTTTCCAAGTCAATTTTTAATCTAACAAACTCTTCGGAAATTATAGAGTCCACCGGTATTATTGCTATTGAAAATTCATTTATAAAATCTCTAAATTGTTTTTTCTTTTTTTTAGGTTGATACGACTTTTCTATTCCATAACCTATTTCTATCAAAGTAATAACGCTTATTTTAATAGATTCATTGGTTAACTTATGAAATAAATCTATTGCGGGTTTTTGATTCTTTAAAAAATCTATACTGACATCAGTATCAATCAGATAGTCCATAGTATCGAGGAATTAACTTTGTTTCTTTTCTCATTTTTTTAGCATATTTTGATATTAAATTTGCTTCTTTTTTTGACCAAATTCCGGCGTATTTTTTTATCTTATCCTCGGTCAAATATTCTTTCTTTTCTTTATAGACGATAACCTTGGCCACAATGGATTTACCTTTTTTTAACAAAAAAGAGTCTTTGTTGTATATGACCCGATTAATATAGTCGGAAATATTATTTCTGAATTCGGTAATATTGATAATGTTATTCATATGTAACTATATTAGCACAAAATGTCATTTTGTCAATATGTACATTTTCATTTACCTATCCTGTCCGGCCGTCACGGATAGGAGAATAGAATTTTGGGAATTGCTGTGGGAGCTTTCCTGTGTGTAGTAGGAAGCGGATTACTTTATCTACTTTCAAAGTAGATTGGTTTGTTGCTCCCCATTCCTATTCCATCGTCGCCGGTGAACTTCTTATTTATCAAAACCCAGTCCTTTTTGAATATAGGTTTTAATTAAGCTTTGATAAGGAATCATCAGGGCGTTAGCCTTTTCTTTTAGATGCATTAGCATATATTCGGGAATTCTGATTGAGATTGAGCGGGTAGTCGGTTTTAGATTTGGGAAACTGACTTCTTCCGCCTTATCAAAATCGAAATATTCCGAAGAATCAGCGGTCGCCCAAAAATCTCTCTCCTCATCTTCGTTCCTAAAATTAGGTATTACTTTGAACTTTTTTTTCATAAAAATATTATATATTACTTTCACTTTATAGTCATGAGAGATTTAATAATAGTTTACTTTACCTATTCGTGACGGTCGGACAGAATAGGTAAATAGAATATTTTGGAATGATGAATCATTCCACTACTAATCTTATATTTAAGGCGTCTAAATGCGCTTGACAAGAAGAAGAAGAAGAAGAAGAAGAAGAAGTAAAATCTCTTAATGCCTATTAAATGGAATCAATACGATGGAGGGTTTAGAAAAAGAGGTACTGGCTACCATTTTGTTGGTTTTACAGAACGTGGTTCTCGCACGTTTATAAATCCTGATCGAGCTATACGTTTTACAACAAAACAAATATTAACTTGTGGCGTAGCAGCGGCAACATTATTATTATGTGGAACATGTGCATCTATTGTTTATTTTGCAAATCTTCCGCAACCTCACTCCCACTCCATCGTTGCTGGTGGTTTGGTAGTTATATCATAAACTACGCGGACGACTTCGAAGACTTCTGTAACAATTCTTTCTGAAATTCTGGCCAAAACTTCATAAGGCAGTCTCACCCAATCGGAGGTCATCGTATCCTTTGATTCGATGGCTCTGATGGCAATTGTCTCTCCATATTTTCGTTCATCACCAGTCACGCCCGTAGTTTTTATTCCGGTAAAAACGGCAAAGGCCATCCAAATTTGATCATACAAACCGGCTTTTTTAATTTCTTCGATGACAATTAAATCGGCTTTTTTTAATATTCTTAGCTTTTCTTCTGTCACTTCTCCGATTATCCGTACGGCCAGTCCCGGACCGGGAAAGACGTGACGGGTCACCATCTCTGGCGGAAATTTCAACTCCCGGGCAATCTTTCTCACTTCATCTTTATAAAACATTCTTAAAGGTTCAACCAATTTAAAACCATGTTTTTCCGGAAGTCCGCCAACGTTATGATGGGTTTTGATTTTATGGGCATGAACCGTCCCTTTACTTTCGATGACGTCGGGATAAATAGTTCCTTGAATAAGAATTTTTGCTCCGATTTTTTTGGCCTCTCTTTCAAATGTCCTAATAAAAGCTTCTCCTATTACTTTTCTCTTATCTTCCGGATCAATGATTCCTTTTAAGGCTTTTAAAAAATCTTTTTTCCCATCAATAACAACAAGAGGAAGTTTTAATTTATTTTTGAAAGTATTTTTTACTTCTTCTGTTTCCCCTTCCCGCATCAGTCCGGTATCAACATAAAAACAGGTGAGATTTTTCCCAATCACCTGATGAGTGAGAAAAGCGGCAACACTGGAATCGATTCCTCCGGAAAGGGCGCAAACCGCTTTGTTACTTCCAATTTCTTTTTTCAAATACTCCTTGATTTCTTCTATTTTTTTAGTTCCAAATAAAGGATTTTCTCCGCAGATTTTTGTGACAAAATTATTCAAAATTTCCTGTCCATACTCCGTGTGATGAACCTCCGGATGAAACATAATTCCATAAATTTTCTTTTTTTCATCGGCAAAAGCAGCCACTTTAACGGCCGGAGTTGATCCAACAACCGTTGATCCTTTTGGTGGCTTAATTACTTGGTCAAAATGACTCATCCAAACTTTAAAATCTTTTTTGTTTTTTCCCCAGTTAGCAAAAAGTGTACATTCTTTTTTCAAACTAAAGTCTGTGGGGCCGTATTCTTTCTTTTTACCCGGAGCGACTTTGCCGCCCAACATATGTCCCAAAACTTCCAGTCCGTAACAAATCCCAAGAACTGGAATCCCTAATTTAAAAATCTTTTTATCAACGAGTAAGGCGTCTTTACCAAAGACAGAGGCCGGGCCGCCGGATAAAATAATTCCCCGCGGACTGTATTTTTTAATGGCAGACAAAGTGTTTTTAGGAAGAACTATTTCTGAAGCGATTCCCAAATCCCGTATTCTTCGTCCGATTAAATGGGTTGTTTGGGAGCCAAAATCAACAATAACAATCATCTAATTATTTCAAAAATATATTAACTTCTTTTTCCGGCAAACCAATCTTTATTAATCGTTCTCTAATTTCTGGAATTTTAAGACCGGTTTTTTTCCATTTTAAAGCTAACCCGTCAATCACCTCTCTTCTTTCGTGAGGAAATACTATCCAGGCATCAGTTTCCGATCCAACAAAATCCGGTTTGATTTTTGCGAACTTAGGCTTGTGAAAAAGCGTCGCCGTTGTAATTGAGGAGGGGCCAAAATGTTTCAAATAATTAATTGCATATTTCAAACTGTCACCGGAATCATTGACATCATCAAACAAAATCACTTTTTTTCGGGCCAAAGGAATGGTTAATGGGATTTCCAACAAAGGTTCTTTTAATTTTTTTCCCGGTTGAGACGGATCATAAAATGAAAGTTTGAAACTGGAAAGTTCAAAAACTTGTAAAATATCGGCCATGGTGCGGGCCCAAGTCCAACCGCCTTTGGCTAAAGTAATTAGAGTATCAAACTGTTTGGTATTTTTTAAAATATCAACTCCTAAATCAAGGCAAATCTGCCCCATTTCCTCCCAGGTCGGGGCAATGTAGGACCAGGTTTCTTTTAAAAATTGGGTTTTTTTAAACAAGATTTTATTGTTACTCATTTCTGTATAATTTATATCATAGTCTATACAAAAAAATATTCAAGGGATAAAAATTCCTCCACGATAAAACTTCCTAATAGACTATAATTAAAAAATGCTTTCCAAAGAAGAAAAACAACTAATTACAATCCAAACGATATTCTTTTTTGCCGGCTCATTGGGTGGGATTTTCCTCAATATATTTTTTTTTAAGACCGGTGGTTTTATTACGGTCGTTATTTTTAATATTCTACAATTTGTTTTTCTCCTTATCTTTTATCTCTCCTCTGGTTGGTTTTTAAAAAAAATTTCCACTGCCTTTTTAATTCAGCTTTCTTTAGTGATTTTTTCTTTAAGCTGGCTAACAGTGGTTATATTAAAAGAGAATTCTTATCTTTTATTTGGAATCCTTTTTGGGATCGGCAACGGCCTTTACTGGAGTAGTTATAATCTTTCCCAATATCTTCTCGCTCAAAAAAGCAAGCGGGAGAATTATTTTGGTAAAAATCTTTCTTTTAGTAATTTTGCCTTAGCTTTTGGGCCAATGATTGGTGGTTTAATCATCTTAATCGGCAATAAAATCATTCATTTTCCTGATTCTGGTTATTATTTACTATTTTTTATTATTTTTCTTCTTAATTTTGTCATAATCTTCCTTTCTTCCTCCCTCCCTGCTTTTTACGGAATAAAATTTAATCTCAGGCAGATTATTGATCATCAACGAAGTAATAATTGGAAACTAGTTCTTAGTCAAAATTTTTTGTTGGGTCTTTGGGATGTGGCTTTTGGCAGTTTAAGTACTATTATTCTTTTTCTCATTATTAAAAACGAGGTTTCTTTGGGAACGGTTAATACTTTGATTTCTTTTCTTGCTGCTATTACTGGTTTTATTGCCGGTAGATTAATGTTAAAAAATAAAAATCTCTATCTGATGGGAGCGCTGATGACTGGTCTGGGAATTTTTTTCTTAGGAGTTTGGCAGAGTTGGTTAGGATTAGTCTTAATGGGAGTTCTGACAGCCATCGGTTCGCCCTTTTTAAACATCGCTCTGGCAACCGCATACTTTAATACGGTGGATGAACACCAGCGGTCTTGGCAAGAAAAATATCATCTGTTTTTGGAAAGAGATGGAATCTTGGGACTGGCGCGGATCTTAAGCTATTTGATTCTTTATTTCTTTTTCTTGAGAATTGATCAGATAACACTGGCAAAAAACTGGCTAATCATCATATCATTCTTTCCCTTAGTCATTGCCTTGTTGTTAACTAAAATGAAAGTAACAACTTGAGTGCGGCCGCATCAGAGTTGTAATCAATCCAACTTACGTTTGCTTTTTTTAGTTTTTTGCGCCAAAATGAATTTATGCTAATTAACCCCAAGCCGGAGATTGTGGAAAACTCCTATGTCAAAGACTACGAGAAACTTTATAAAGAGTCACTCGAACATCCCGAAGCTTTTTGGGAGAAAATTGCTAAGGAACTTTTTTGGTTTAAACCGTGGAATAAAGTGTTGGAGTGGAAATGGCCTTATGCCAGATGGTTTGCGGGCGGACAGACAAATATTGTTTACAACTGCCTTGACCGTTGGTTAAAAACGCCAACTGCTGATAAAACTGCCTTGATCTGGGTTGGACAGGACATGAGTGAACGCAAATTTACCTACAAACAATTAAATGATGAAGTCTCTCGTTTTGCCAATGGTTTAAAATCTTTAGGTTTAAAAAAAGGCGATCATGTCACAATTTATCTGCCGAGAGTTCCCGAACAAGACATAGCCATGTTGGCCTGTGCAAAAATCGGACTGGTTCATTCGGTGGTTTTTTCCGGATTTTCCATTGACGCTTTAAAAAATCGGATTGAAGACGCACAGTCCAAAGCCGTCATCACCACTGACTGGTATCCTTATAAAGATAAAATTTTAGAGCCGCAAAAAAATGTTGAGGAAGCTCTCAAAGAAAACAAGACAGTCAAACATGTTATTGTTGTTGAGAGATTAGAATTAGATATAATTGGACAAAGTCAGATGAAAACGGATGAAACCAGACGAAGTCAGATGCAATCAGATGTAATCGGCAAAAATACTGATTCTATCCGATTAAATCCGATTTCATCCAATTCTATCTATGTTTGGTGGCACGACTTAATAGCAAAACAAAATAGTGACTGCCCGACTGAAGTCATGGAAGCAACCGATCCATTGTACATTCTTTATACGTCAGGCAGTACGGGAAAACCGAAGGGCGTGGTTCACTGCCATGGCGGCTATATGGTTGGAACTTACATTACCTTAAAATGGGTATTTAATCTACAGCCTGATGATATATATTTCTGCACGGCTGATGCCGGCTGGGTCACCGGCCACAGCTATATTGTTTACTCGCCTTTGATAAACGGCATAACCACCTTTATCTATGAAAGCGTCCCCGACTATCCTCATCCCGGCCGCTGGTGGGAGTTAATTGAAAAATATCAGGTAACCAAGTTTTATACAGCACCTACGGCTATTCGGGCTTTGATGCGCTTAGGCGACGAAGTTCCGAAAAAATATGATTTGAGTTCTTTGAAAATATTAGGCAGCGTTGGCGAGCCGATTAATCCGGAAGCTTGGCTCTGGTTTTATAAAAATATCGGGCGTGAGAAATGTCCTATTATGGACACCTGGTGGCAGACCGAGACTGGAATGCATATTCTTTCTCCTCTTCCGTCGGTTCCCTTAAAACCAGGCAGCTGTTTTAAACCATTTTTTGGCGTCGAGACCGACGTCGTAGATGAAAAAGGTAATAAAGTCCCGCCCAACACTCAAGGATATTTAATCATTAAAAAACCTTGGCCTTCAATGCTGATGGGACTTTATAATAATCCGGAACGTTATAAAGAAACTTATTTTGAAAAAATTCAAAATCAAAAAAAGTCAGGCAAAGATACTGATTTTTCCGATTTTAGTATTTCGGAAAAATCGCGTATCGAGCCAGACTTCTCTAACTTTCTCTACTTTGCCGGAGATTCTGCCAAGATTGATGAAGATGGTTATTTTTGGATTGTGGGACGAAACGACGACGTCATCAAAGTTTCCGGCCACCGTCTTGGTTCTGCCGAAATAGAGTCAGCCTTTGTCTCCAATCCTAAAGTGGCCGAAGCGGCTGTCATTGGCAAACCTCACGAAATCAAAGGCGAATCAATTAAAGCTTTTGTAATTCTGAAAGTTGGAGTCACACCCTCTGATGAATTAAAAAAAGAATTAGTTCAAACCGTCCGCAAATCAATCGGCCCAATCGCAACGCCTGATGAGATTGAGTTTGTTGATAAACTGCCAAAAACAAGAAGCGGGAAAATCATGAGAAGGGTCTTGAAAGCTCAAGAGCTGGGTCTGCCTGTTGGAGATGTCTCTACTCTTGAAGATTAAAAAGTACTCCCTTATAAGAAGACTGTCTTTAAAGAGGACTGTCTCCATCTACATTTGTTCTGGAGATCGTCCGTGGCGTGATTCACGCCACTTTCCTATTTGTTTTTTCATTTCCAAGGGAAGCGGATTACCTCTTACTGTACCACGTTCAAGAGCTTCATTCTGCAATACTATCAACCGCTCTGGATTATTGAATCTAGATAAACTAACGCTTTGTTCCTTTGCTATTTTCTCGACCAAATTCTGATGACCTACGCAAGCAAATATTTTATCGACTTCAGTCCCTCTAATTTGTATTTTTTTTCCCAGTTGATTTTCAATCGTAGGTTGTTTTGTACATCTAGAACCTATACATTGTACTGGTGAACTAGGTACTCCTTTCATAATTATTTTTAATTATATCATATTAGTAACAATTCAACTTTTGAGAGTTAGGTTATTTACCGCTTGTTACTTTTGGAGGTAGTTTGCCTTTTTTAGCTAATTCAGTAAACGGCGATTCTATTATTGTTGAAGATGAAGGAGGTACTTTTGGTGTTACGGGGGCCCGTTGTTCTGATCTAATCACCTTCGGCAAAGGAGCTGCAACCTGTTTTAGTCTTTCTTCAAGACCTTCAATTATAATCTGTCTCTTTCTAAATAAATTTCTTATAGAATTAAATGCTTCCAACATATAATAACTTTAAACAAATTAAAATCATTTTCTTTGCGGACTTCGAATATTTTGGTTTGCAGAAACAATCTGAGTCCGTTCTTGCGATGTCAATTTTGGTTGTCTTTTTCCGCCTACAACAGTTCCCGCCTCGGTTTGTCTTTTTCCTAATTCGGGTGGAAGTGGCTCCTTATTTGACCCTAGCAAATCTTGTAACTCTAATAGTCTTGCTCCCTCGGTTGCCGCATTCCAATCGGTAGCAATAGTCCGTCTTTTTTGTAATGTTATTAATTCTTCTCGTAAAGCATCCCATCCTTTTAGTTCTAATAAATTTTCTTCAAGCATATAAAAAAATATTAACAAAAAACTGAATTATTGTAAAGAGTATTTTCAAGATTTATGCGTAATAAAGACGGATAATAATACTTAAAAAATCTGTTAATCTATAATATAACAATGAATGAAAAAATACCTGGAAAAAAACTAAAAAAACTTTGTCAATTGATCCGCTATGATATTTTGACTTCAACAACTGAAGCCGGTAGCGGCCACCCGACTTCATCTTTATCGGCGGTTGAACTATTAACGACGTTATTTTTCGGAGGATTTTTTAAATCTGATCTTAGACACCCTAAGGGTGTCCAAAATGATCGATTCATTTTGTCAAAAGGCCATGCTTCTCCATTAATATATGCATTATATCACGCCGCCGGAGTAATTTCTTATCAAGAACTAATGCGCTTAAGAAAATTTAACTCTGATCTTGAAGGCCATCCGACTTTCAGGTTTAAATATGCCGATGTGGCCACCGGATCTTTGGGACAAGGACTGTCCGCCGGGATCGGGATGGCCTTAGGAATTAAATTGAGGAGTGAAGATACCGATTTTTCCGATTTGAGTATTTCGGAAAAATCGCGTATCGAACGACTCCCAAAAGTTTGGGTTCTTCTTGGAGACAGCGAAATGGCTGAGGGCCAGGTCTGGGAAGCCATCCAGATTGCCTCGTTTTATAAACTTAATAATTTGATTGCGATTGCCGATGTTAACCGGCTCGGCCAAAGCACCCAAACCATGCTTGGCTGGGATTTGAAAAATTATGCTAAACGGGTTGAAGCTTTTGGTTGGAATGTTGTAACAGTTGATAATGGTCATGATCTCAGCCAAGTTTATAAAGCGTTTAATCAGATAAAGTTAGATAGAATTAGACAGAGTCAGATGAAATCAGATTCAACCGATTCTATCCGATTCCATCCAATTCCATCTGATTCCATCCAATCAGATCCGATTTCATCCGATAAACCCACGATGATTCTTGCTCGCACAATTAAAGGCAAAGGCGTTTCTTTTTTGGAAAACAAAGAAGGCTGGCATGGAAAGCCGGTGCCGAAGGAACAGTTGAAGGCAGTATTAAAGGAATTAGGAAAGGTTGATATTAATATAAGAGGAGAAATTCAACTTCCTAAATATCAAATATCAAATATCAAATATCAAAATTTAAAACCGGTTCAACCGAATTTGACTGATTCAACTGATTATAAACTTGGTGATTTGATTGCGACCCGTCTGGCTTATGGTGATGCTTTAATCTCCCTAGGAAATAGCAATGAGAAAATAATTGTTTTTGATGCGGAAGTGTCTAACTCAACTTTTTCGGAAAAATTTGCCAAAAAATTTCCCGAGAGATATTTTGAAATGTTTATTGCCGAACAGAATATGATTTCGACAGCCCTTGGTTTATCAAAATTAGGATTTATTCCTTTTGCCTCGACTTTTGCTACTTTCTTGACCCGCGGATTTGATCAACTAAGAATGGCGCAATACTCGGCGCCTAATCTAAAAATCGTTGGATCTCATTGCGGCGTTTCCATCGGCCCGGACGGCCCGTCCCAGATGGGGCTGGAAGACTTGGCTATGTTTCGCAGCATTTTAAACAGCATTATATTTTATCCTTCCGACGCCGTTTCGGCTTTTAAATTAACCCAAATAATGGCCAAGAATGATGGGCTTTTTTACCTAAGAACCAACAGAAAAGAAACACCGGTAATTTATGGGGAGAAAGAAGAATTCAAAATTGGCGGGTCAAAAGTTCATAAAGTTAATAAAGTTTTTAAAGTTCATAAAGTAAAAGCGTTAATAATCGCCGCGGGGGTGACTTTGTATGAAGCGTTAAGAGCCCAGAAAGAACTGGTAAAACAAGGCATAGAAACTGTTGTTCTTGATTGCTATTCAGTTAAACCGCTTGATGTACAATCGATTAATCGATTAGTCATGCAAACAAAAAATGTGATTGTGGTAGAAGATCATTATCTAGCAGGAGGATTAGGTGAAGCAGTTCGATCATCTCTCAACAATGAAACAATGAAACAATGTAACAATTTCATTCATCTCTGCGTCCGCAAACTCCCCCGTTCCGGCACTCCTGAAGAATTGCTCCGTTTTGAAGAAATTGATGCTCAAGCCATTATTAAAGCCGTAAAAAAACTTCCTCCATCGTCCTTAATATCTCCATAGAGATTTCCCTGGCTTCGCCAAAGGAAATCGCTTTTAGATTATGAGGAAAATAATGAAAGATTTGATTTCGTCCGTTTTTCCAGACATTCCAAACTTTATCAGCTAAATCTTTTGAATATTTTTCCTCGATTTTTTTGTAAAGAGACCGGTCGCCCAGCTTGATAATTAAATTAGGAGACATCAACTTACCTAAACGAAGATGGTCGGAAATATAGTCAAGACGGCTGATTAATCCTTTATCCTTAAAAATCTGCTTTAAAAACCCTTCATAGGCCTTGGCAAAAGGAAAGACCAAAAAAGAATAGTCTTTGAACTGATAGGCCTGATCGCGGATAATATCATTCATTAAATACAGGCCTTCATTTAGAAGATCTTTTTGTCCTTGTGATAAATATGACCAAAACTGGCTTTCTTTATTGATTAGATAGTCCATAATAAAAATTCAAAATAATCAATCTCCAATATCCAACTCCAATTATCAATGTTCAACGATCAATAGCTAAATGCTATTTGATTGTTGATAGTATTGGAAATTGGCTAGTATTGGTGTTGGTCATTGGTTTATTGGTTATATTTGGAAACATATAACTTTTATTTCTTTAATACTATCAAATTATGTTATACTTTTTCCATGGGAAAAATCTACGAAATTTTTCAAAAGAATTTTTTTCCTCCAAAAAAGGGCGAACACAGAGGTTCGCCCCTACAACATAACGGACCTCTCCCGATCATCACTATTTCCCGAGAAATGGGCTCAGGCGGAAAATCAACCGCTAATTTAATCGCGCTAAGACTGGGTGAACCTTGGAAAGTTTATGATCATGAATTAATTGATGAAATTGCTAAAAATAAACATTTAGAAGAAAAGTTAGTTAAATCTGTTGATCCAAAAAGATTGCCATTGGCTGATATTATTGTGAATAAAGTTTTTGGTAAAAGAATAACTAATCTTCCCGGATATCATCGCCATTTGGTCAAAGTGATGTCTTTAGTCGGACTACGAGGCTATTCTATTATTTTAGGCCGGGGCGCTAATTTTCTTTTCCCCAGTGGTTTAAATATTAGGATTATCTGTCAACTGGATCAACGGATTACCTGGCAAATGACCTATGAGCATATTTCCAGATCAGAAGCAATAAAAAGAATTGAGGAGTCTGATAAAGAAAGAAGAGAATTTGTTGAGTCGCTTTTTAATCATAATCATACCAAAGCCTATCATTATGATTTGGTCATTAAAACAGGATCTGACTTAACTATTGAAGACGCCTCTAACATTATCATTGATCTCGCGAGAAGAAGATTTAAGATTTAGCCTCATCCAACCTACGAGGTTGTCTGGCTTCACAATTAGAAAACAGTTGTTAGAAATTAGTAACTAGTTATAGAAAATAGAGAATAGAAGTTAGAAAAAACTAATCTCAAATTTCTATTTTCGATTACTAATTTCGAGTCACGAATAACCAATTTCTAATTTAACCGCTGGGCTCATCGTAGTTTTTATGAAAGCTTTTTTGATATGAGCTTTACCGACGGCCTCAAGGAATTTTTCCGCATTGGCAAGTAAATTTTTTTCTTCAAAGGAAATTTTACCAATCATCTGGTGAATAAGAGGAAACTTTGCCTCGGTTTTCCAGCGGAGCATGCCTTTTTCGAACTTTTTAACCACTTCTTCCGGTTTTGTTGAGACCGTCCCCGCCTTAGGATTGGGCATCAAACCTTTTGGACCTAAAACTTTGGCAAATTTAGATAGACGCGGCATAAAAGAAGGATGTGTTACCAAAATATCAAACTCAATTTTGCCTTTTTCAAGATCAGCTAAAATTTTATCATCAACAATTTTCACCTGGACAGTCTTTCCCGTAGAAAATGGCAGCTCAATCTCCCCTTTTAAACCTGTCTCATCAACGACAAAATGCAGTTCAACCGATTGATCAAATTTGGTTGGTTTGATTTTTTTTAATAATAAAATGGCTTCCTCCAAAGAATAATATTTATTTCTGTCAATCATTTTTCTCGCTTCCTGATAATTTTTCCCATGCAAATTAATGGCTGAGGTTTTTGGGGACGTTTTTTTAATGGGTCGGTTGCGACCGACCCCTACAATTTTTTCGTCCTGTACGGGTTTTGCGCGCAAAACCCCTACATCAACCCCTACAATATCCTTCTTTTTCATCATTTTCTTTCCCTTTGATTTTTCTTTTTGCTCTTTTTTTTGCTTTTCTTCAACCTCGGTATCTCCGATTAGTCTTGGTTTAACCTTTCCCATAAGAAAATATAATTTTTATAATAATTATAATTGTTATAAATATTATTCAACGTCTATCCCCATTGACCTAGCTGTTCCGGCGATGATTTTCTTAGCCGCTTCAACATCGTTAGCATTTAAATCGGCCATTTTTTCTTTAGCAATTTCTTCCAATTGAGCTTGTGTTAACTTTCCAACTTTCTCCGTATTGGGTTTGCCTGATCCTTTTTGTAACGACAGTTTCTTTTTAATCAAAGCCGCCACCGGCGGCAACTTGGTAATAAAAGTAAAGCTTCTATCTACGTAAACGGTAATAACCGCCGGAATAATCTGACCTTTCATCTTGGCCGTCTTGGCATTATATTCTTTGATAAACTCCATAATCGGCACGCCATGCTGGCCCAAAGCCGGACCAACCGGAGGCGCCGGAGTTGCCTCACCGGCGGCCAAGTTTAACTTCAAAATGATTTTTATTTTCTTAGCCATAGCTGTTGAATATAATCTTTATAATTTTTATAACAGTTATAAATTTTATAACTTCGTAACCTGTAAAAAATCAAGTTCAACCGGTGTTTCTCGGTCAAAAATTGACACCAAAACTTTTATTTTACCTTTTTCTTCATTAATTTCTTGAACCGATCCAAGAAAGTCGGAAAAAGGTCCGTCCGTAATCTTGACTGCTTCGCCAACAGAAAATTTTGATTTGAACTTCGGCTGCTCTTGTTGGACGAACTTCATGATCGCCTCAACCTCTTTATCAGAAATCGGGGTTGGTTTCAAACCGGCGCCAACAAATCCGGTTACACCTTCGGTTGTTCTTACCACTAACCAAGAATCATCATTTAAAATCATCTTGATTAAAATATAGCCGGGGAAAACTTTTTCCGTGGCTTTGGTTTTTTTGCCTTTTTTAACAACGATAATTTCGCGGGTTGGAATGACGATGTCAAAAATTTTGTCTTCTACTCCTAAGCTTTTGACTCTTTGTTCCAATGCCTGCTTAACTCTTCCCTCATAACTCGTCTGAATATGAATGACATACCATTTGGGAACAGGGCCGGCAATCTGATCATTATTCATAGTTAATTCAAAAGTTAAAAGTTAGAATTCAAAAGTTAAAGTAAAAAGTCAAAAGTATTTAAAACTTTTTAATTTTGACTTGTATTTTTGACTTTTGAATTTTGATTTTTGACTTATTCTTTTACCTGAACTTTGTAATTACTTCTAATCCTTTTGCCAAAAGAATATCTATTATACCCACATAAAGTCCAATTATCAAGGAAACAATTATGACGATTGTTGTTAATTTAATCGTCTCGACTCGTGAAGGCCAGCTGACTTTCTTCAGCTCATCAATCACATTAGTGGCAAAATTAGGTGATTTTTGCATTTTTTTATAACTGTTATAATAATTATAAAAGTTATAAAGATTATAACATATGTTTATAATTAATAAAGAAATTATTCACGCCCTGATTTTAATATTTGCCATTGTTTTGACTTTTATCTTTCCTAAAACCAATCTGGCCAACTATGATCTACAAATTACCGCTATTTTATTTATTATTTTATATTCGGTCAAACGATTCATCGTTACTAAAGATATTTATTCCCGATTAATCGAGTCGGTTGTTTTTACTCTAATCATTATGGGCATCATCAACTCAACCGGCGGACTGACCTCGCCATTTTTCTTTCTTATCTATTTTCTCCTCTTCTCGCTGGCTCTTATCCTTGAACCGATTATTTCCATTACCACCACCGTTACTTTAATTATTTTTTTCCTTTTAAACTTACCTCCTAATCAAGACTTCAGAACTTTGCTTCCGATTATTTCCTTAGCTTTTATCACGCCGTTTGCTATGTTTATGGGAAGCGAACATATAGAAAGTCAAAAGTTAAAAGTCAAAAGTCAAAAGTTGCAAGAAGAAACATTTTTGTTTCTATCACTGCTCATTAAAAATCATCTGAAAAATATCAAAGAAGCTTTGGAAAATTTTGTTGACGATCATCAGCTGGAGATTATTAAAAAGTCAGCACAGAGAATGGAGAAGTTGATTGAGAAGTTTGAGAAAGATAAATAATATGCGTAAGTTTATAATCATTATAATTTTTATAACTGTTATAACAATTATAAACCGAGGAGTTTTGGCCATCCCCATGGACTCTTCCCGCTTTAAAATCGAGTCAGCCAATGTCGAAGTCGCCGGCGGCAATAAAAGCTCCAGCAGCTATAAACTGGCCGATACGGTCGGACAACTGGCCGCCGGACAGTATTCTTCTGACGGTTACATTGTCAAAGCTGGATTCCAATATCTTCATTCAATTATTCCTTTCCGTTTTTCCATCTCCAACATCAACATTGCTCTTGGAACTTTAGTCCCCAGTACCCCTTCAACCGCCACCACTAATTTAACGGTCTATTTTGGCGGGGCCGGTCAGTATCAAGTGACAGCCATTGAAGAAGGACCACTGAAAACTCAGTCGGGCAACGCCATTCCTGATACCAGTTGTGACGGCGGAGTTAATACTTGCAGCGAATCCTTAGCAAAAGTCTGGTCATCGACTTCGGCCTATGGCTTTGGCTACGGCATGTCCGGCAACGATATTCCAGCTGATTTTATTGACTCAACTTACTACCGTCCTTTTCCAGACCGGACGGCGGCTGAATCTCCGGCCACCGTTATGACAAGTATTAATGTTGGAAAAAACCGGCAATCAACCGTTACTTTTAAAATCAATATCTCATCGATCCAGCCAGCCGGCAGCTATCAAACGGTTATTAATTTTGTGGCAACACCGAGTTATTAATATGCGTAAGCTTATAATCTTTATAATTTTTATAACGGTTATAACGATTATATTGATCGTTAGCAAAACCGTAAATGCCCAGCAGGTTTCCCTCTCAATCTCTCCTCCCTTATTGGAACTTTTTATCAAACCGGGTAAATCAATCATGGTTGCTTATAAATTAGATAATCTCGGCGACCCGGCTTTTATTAATTTAAAAGTTTTGCCATTTGAAGCCAAAGACAATCTTGGCAATATTAGAATTAAGCCGGAGTTTGAAGGACCGGTCCGCTTCAGTCTTGATAACTCAGATTTACAACTGGAACAGCCGTTTTTTTTAAAAACTAAGGGTTCACAACAAATTTTGCTTCGAATCAGAATTCCGGAAAATATTACTGACGGAGATTTTTATTACAGTCTTCTGGCTGAAACCGCACCTCCAACGGCCAGTGAGGGGATTGGTTCGGCCCGAGCTAAAGCCACCATTGGCTCAAATATCTTGGTAACTATTTCCAATTCCGGTAATATTGACATTAAGCCCCGCGTAGTTCTTTTTTCCATCAGAGGTGGATCGACCTTTGGTCAAGATATTAAAATTTTTGACAGTGCTGATAAAGTTCCTTTAGTTTTTATTGTTGAGAACAAAGGAAAAAATATGATTAAGCCGGAAGGCCAGATTACTTTAAAAGGCAACTTTGGGGAAACTGCTAAATACGATATTATTTCCAAAAATATCTTGGCCGAGTCACAGCGTTTATTGGAGGCAACACCGTCAGCCCAAATTGATTGCGACGATAATCGTCGTACGGAACAAAAATGTTTGTTTCCTACATCTTTATTATTATCCGGATTTTTTATTGGTAAATATAATTTATCAACGCAAATAAGCTTTGGAGAAAACTCACCAACGATTTTTAGCTCTACGTCTTTCTTCGCCTTTCCGTTTAAAATAACAGCAGGAATATTAATCGCAATATTGATAATAATATTCGTGATTAAAAAAAATAAAGAGTAGTGGTGTGATTTATCACACCTTCAATTTTAGGAGCGATGAATCGCTCCACTACCTGTCTATCATTCATCAAAAAAATCCCTTCTTAACAACCCATTAACCTATTTTTGTAGGTTATAAGCGATTGACTAAAATAGTTCATAAAGTTATAAAGTTAATAAAGTTCATAAAGTAGTGGTGTGATTTATCACACCTTCAATTTTAGGAGCGATGAATCGCTCCACT
>CAZIYS010000006.1:46537-57109 GCA_964543535.1 uncultured Gammaproteobacteria bacterium
ACCATTTTATGATTATTTAATATGACTGGATTTATTAAATCTTTTAACCCATTACTAAAAAAGTCAAAGAAATATCTTTTGGAGATTATTCTTTTGACCGTGGCTTTAGTAATAACGATCACGGCCTTAGTTATTTATGCTAAAAATAGCCAAAGCTCAGAAGAAGAAATCCAAACCTCCTTTATCCCTAACGGAGCCGTAGGCGGAGTGGGGCCAAGCAAAATCTTCGTCGACGTTTCCGGTGCTGTAAAAAAACCCGATGTCTATCAAGTAATGTTTGGGGCTCGGTTAAAAGACGTGGTTGACAAGGCCGGTGGTTTGTCTGATGAAGCGGATACGGTTTTTTTTAATCGCAACTTTAATCTGGCCCGGATTATCACTGATCAGGAAAAAATTTACGTCCCTTCAATTGTGGAAATTAATAATGGAATCTTTGTCCAAAACCAACGAACGTTGGATTATACAACGCCAACAAGTACGGGCATTGCGAGCAATGCCCGTACAGAAGATAATAATCAATTAATCAATCTCAATTCTGCCACTATTGAAGAACTTGATACTCTGCCTGGAATTGGAAAAATAACGGCTAATAAAATCATTAAAAACCGGCCCTATCAGACGATTGAAGAGTTATTAACGAAAAAAGTCGTCAATAAGAGTGTGTTTGAAAAGATTAAAAATTTTATCTCATTATAAATTCTCAAAATAATCAATAATCCAATGACCAAAACCAATACTAACCAATTTCCAATATTACCAATAATCAAATTCAAATTGATCATTGGATAATTGGGTATTGGTAATTGGAGTTGGATATTGGAGATTGATTTATTTTTATGTTCACTCCTTCAATTTTCACTAACGTAATAAATTCTTACTTACCTGAACCTCACGCATCCCTTTTAAACGGCATTATTTTCGGCGTTAATCTAAAAACCACTAAAGAATTTTACCAACAGCTTAAGATCGTTGGCCTTTTGCACTTAGTCGTCCTTTCCGGTATTAATATAACTTTGCTTTCTTCGATGATCAGCTCATCAACGAAATTTCTTAGCAAACAGCTATCTACTCTGATAACGATACTGGCAATAATTTCCTTTGTCATTTTCGTTGGACCAAAAGCCCCAATTGTCAGAGCCGGCTTTATGGGTCTACTCACGCACGTAGCAATTATAACCGGAAGAAAAAACTACACTTTGTACGCTCTTTTTCTTTCCTTGTTTTTTATTTTAATCTTTTGGCCCGACTGGCTGAAGACGATTTCCTTACAACTTTCCTATGGAGCGACTTTAGGGATTATTTTATTTGGCCAAAGCAAATCCAACAACTATTTCTGGAAAAATATCAGATTGACTTTAGCCGCTCAAGTCTTTACGGCGCCAATAATCTTTTTCTATTTTAAGCAAGTATCTTTAATTTCTCCGTTATCTAATCTACTGGTGGCGGAAACCATTCCTATCTTAATGGTTTTTGGGTTTTTAACCGCTATTTTAGGAAAAATCAGTTATTTTTTAGGCTATATTCCTAGTCTAATTTCTTATGGCATTTTGAGTTATTTGGTTTTTGTTATCGAAACATTGGCAAAATTACCTTATATATTTTTACAGTTTAAATAATAATATGGAAGGTTATAAAAATCTAACTACCTATATCTTTGCAACAGCAATTCATGATCTAACTGTAATTTTTTGTAAAAGATATATCGACAGAAAATCCCGTACCTTTGATCAAATGGAGCAAGCGGCTCGTTCAGGAAAACAAAATATCGCTGAAGGATATTCTTTTCAAAGTCTGGAAAGTTATATCAAGCTACTTGGAGTCGCTTTCGGATCTTTAAAAGAACTCGCTATCGATTACGAAGATTTCTTAAGACAAAGACAGCTGACAATCTGGTCTAAGCAGGACTCGAGAATTAGGGTTTTTAGGGCTTTTAGGGCGGTTTGGGCTTCTCCTAATCTCCCTAATACCCCCAACCTCCCCAATGATCCTGAAACTGCAGCTAACATGCTTCTTACCTTTTGCCAAATGGAGACCTTCTTATTGAAAAGGCAAATAGAATCACTTAAAAGAAAATTTACATTGGAAGGCGGTTTTCGAGAAAATCTTTTTAAAAAAAGAGCAGAGTTTATCCGCAAAAGACGAATATGATGGAATCTCCTGTCTCAAAAAAGACTGTTTTTCTTGCCATTATCCTTTCTCTTTTCGTTTGTTTGTTAATATTTGTTAATAACTATTTCGACGAGCGGACAAAAATCGTCTTTTGCGATGTGGGGCAAGGCGACGCCGCCTATATCCGGATAAAAAATAAAGTTGACGTCTTGATTGACGCCGGGCCGGATAAGAAAGTTCTTTCCTGCTTGGGAAAGTATATGCCTTTTTGGGACCGGAAAATTGAGTTGATTTTTATTTCTCATAATCAAAAAGATCATTTCGGCGGCTTGAACTATATCTTGGACCGTTATCAAATTGGTACGGTTTTTTTAGTCAACGATCTCAATACCTCACTTCAATCGTTTAAACGATTGAAGGAAAAAATCATAAATAAAAAAGTTAAGATTGAAGAGGCTTTGGCTGGAAAAATAATCCAGGCCGAGGCTAGATTTACTATGATTTGGCCCATTAGGAATCTCAATTCCAGTAATGATAATGATTTTTCTAATGTTTTATTGTTTGAATGTTGTAGGGGCGCTATTTATAGCGCCCAAACATTTCGGGTGTTATTTACCGGCGATGCCTCGCCTTTTGTATTAAATAGGTTGGTAGGGAACGCATATATGCGTTCCGTACAAAAAATCGACATCCTCAAAATTCCCCATCATGGCTCAAAAAACGGACTGACTAAAAGATTTTTAGACTTAGCAGACCCTAAAGTAGCAGTGATAAACGTTGGTAAGAATAATTCTTATGGTCACCCGAGCAAAAAGGTTTTAGAGATGTTGAAAGCCGAGAATATAAAAATAAGACGGACGGATGAGGAGGGAGACATTGTATTTAAAGTCAAAACTCAAAAGGTAAAAGTCAAAAATACAAGTCAAAATTAAAAAGTCTTAATACTTTTGACTTTTTACTTGAACTTTTGAATTCTAACTTTTGACTTTTAACTTAATAGAATGCTTTTGATTTCCCTAAAAATATTCCATCCCTCAAACCCGATCCAACTGTCACCGATTAATTCTTTGGGAAGACCGGGATCTTGCCGCAAAAGAACAATATATTCGGAGATAACTTTTTTAAACTTATCTATCTTTTCGTCGTTTGAAGACAAGACTTCATGCCATTTTTTAAATAGTTCCCGGTAAGATTTGTCAAGAGCGGTCTTTCCCCAGACCTTTTCGATCAGAATGTCACGGTCGCCAAAAGTGTGATCAGCTTCAAAGGCTTGAATATAACACTTTTCTTCTTTTTGGGCGGTTAGGGCTTTTAGGGTGGTTAGGATCGGATGTGGAGTTAGCCAGAAAGAGCGGTGCCAAGGGCCCAGTCCCCAACCCTGCATTTCCCGTCGCAAGCGGTCGCGAATCTCGCGTTTTTTTTCCGGGATTTCATAAGAGATCACCCGCCATTTTCCATCCCATTTTTCTTTCAAAAATCGAAAAAAAGGAAATTCAAGACATATTTCGGCAAATCCTTTTTCGGTTAAACGGTATTGGTTATTATTTTTTTCTATCATTCCCTCCTTAATCAACCCTGAAATCGTTCCCCGGGTTTTCTGATTTAAGGAAAGGTCAAAGATCTTTTGCGTTTTTTCATCAAGGGTTATATATGAAAAATCAACGTTTGACAGTAAATATAATGCGAGTAAAATCTTCGTCCGTCTTTCTTTTATTGCCATATTATTTAAACTTTAACAGACGGTGAAATTCTTGTCAATACCAATTTGTCATTTGAAAAATAGAAAATGGTTGTTAGAAAATCGAAATTAGTAATCGAAAATGGAAATTAGAGATTAGGAAATTAAGACGTCTAATTTCTATTCTCTATTTTCTATAACTAGTCACTAATTTCTAACAACTAATTTCAAATTTAAAAATGGCGCTTTATAAGAAGAAGAAGAAGAAGAAGAAGAAGAACGAAAATACCCTTGACAACTTTGGAAATAATATATATTGTTATATTTATAATGAGAAAATTTTTATTCCGCTCAATTGTTTTTTTGTTGATTTTTCTCCCTATCACTATAATATACTTATATACTGTTCCTAAGTTCAACTCCAAACTTGATTCGGCCAATTTAACCTCGGCTTCAGCCACCTTAAGCAACTCAAGACTTTCTTACCGGGCCGGAGTCGCCACCGGAGCAGCTAGTTCGTCGGTCGTCACGGTTGATGCAACCGGCAACGCTGATAATGATACCAACCATCTATTTCCTAAAGATGTCGTCTGTTTTTCCGGCTCACTACTGGATGGCTGTTACAGCCAGTCGACCTATACCGTCGCCAATATTGCTAACACGACCAATTTTAATTTTACGCCGGCTCTTGGCGCCTCGGCTTTAAGCGCCAACGACTATGTCATTGCCACCCAGTCAGGCAGTCTGACTCTTGCCTTTACTACTGTCAATGCAATTCCCACTGCTGGTGATATTTTAATTACTCTTCCGGCCATCGACACAACCGGCAAAACCTGTGATGGAATGCCTGACACTAATTCGACGGTGGCGACCAATGGCTTTGATCTGTCAACCGTGGCCGCGGCTGATATCTCCGTTACCGGCTGTACCGATGCCAACTGGAATGCCACCGAGACAATTACCTGCGGTACCTCTTCGGCCGACCACACTATCCGCATCGACCGGCAGACTTCGACCTGTGCGGCCCGTTCGGCAATCACGGTTACCATTGACTCATCTCCCGGAGTGATTAATCCGGCCCCAATTAGTTCGGGACACACTCAAGGGACAGCTGATGTCTACGAAATCAATGTCAAAACCCGCGATGGCTCGGATAATACTCTTGATAATAGCGATGTCAAGGTGGCTCCGATTGAGGGTGTCTTTGTCTCGGCCACCGTTGATGAAACTTTGTCTTTTGCCGTGGCGGCCGTGACGGCTGATGCCGGGAGCTACTGCGGAATCACCCGCACTTCTTCAACCCCCGACTCAACTGTCTATTCAATTCCTTGGGGAACAGTGCCGTCAACCTATGCGGCCGCCACTCATAACACCGCCCAACAGCTAACTGTCTCGACCAATGCTCTTTCCGGTTATAAAGTCTATATTGAAGAAAACGATCAGATGGGCAAAGGCGGCAATACCTGTACCGGGGCCACGCCGTCAGCCGGAGAGTTTACTTTTAGCGCCGGAACCTGTATCCGTGACACTCTCTGCGGCGCCAGCGCCTGCAGTCACACAACTTCGGCCGACTGGACTGATATGGCCACCTATGTTGGCTTTGGTTATTCGTTGGCTAATGTGTCTGGAACCGATGCTAAATTTCTCTTTAACGAATCAACTCGGGCTTTTTCTTCAAAAACACCGGCTGACCAGGAGGCTCCGGAAACCCGCTCTGATACTAATGCCGAGATTATGACTAGCAGCGTTCCTGTCAGCGGCTCGTCAGTCTATGCCTGTTACCGGATTGCCATTAGTGGTACCCAACCAGCCGGATACTATTTTAATAAAATTAAATATACGGCTGTGCCGACGTTCTAATATGACTACCAAAAGAAATATAATATTTATAATAGTTATAATTTTTATAACGATTATAACGCTTAGGTTTGGCCAGGCTTTTGCCCAGTCTGTCCTCCCTCTCACCGTGGCTCCGGCCAGACAAGAGATAGCCATTAATCCGGGTGAAGGTTCGGCTGTTAACATCCGTTTTTATAACTTTAGCGAAGCGCCGGTTTCCGGATTAGTCAGAATTGCTGATTTTATTGTTGACAACAGTCAGGGCGCTCCAAGAATTATTGAAGATGTTAACCAACTTTCTCCCCGCTTCTCGGCCCAAACCTGGTTAAATATTCCGTATGATCGAATAACGATTGCCGCTTCGGACAAAGTCTCTTTACAAGCTAAGATTAATGTTCCGCTTGATGCCCGTCCGGGCGGCCGTTATGTGGCTGTTTACTTTGAACCAACCACCGCTATTCCTCAGGCGATTGGGGCGGAAAAAGAAGCTGGTACCGGAGTGACTTCAAGAATTGCTTCCTTAATCTATATTAAAGTGGCTGGGCCAATCTCGGAAAAAGCTTTAGTCAGCCGTTTTTTCACCCCTGGTTTTTTTGAATATGGCCCGGTTAAAGTGGATACCCAGATCTTAAATCGCGGCGACTATCATGTCAGACCCCGTGGAGTGATTACGATGTCTAATGTTTTTGGCAGCCCGGTTGATCAAACCAATCTCCGGGAGGAAAATATCTTTCCTGATGTCGTCCGCAACTATGAAAATAGTTTGGGAAAAAAATGGCTGATGGGAAAATATAAGCTGAATTTCACCGCCTCATACGGTGAAAAAGGTCAGGTACTGGAAGCGTTTACCTATGTCTGGGTCTTTCCTTGGCGAGTGGCTTTAGCCGTCGTCTTAACCATCATTATTCTAACTCTTATCATCGGCAATCTTTACAAAAATATTATTGTTAAAGAAACTAATCTTGAAGAAGAACTGAAAAAAGAACAGGAAGAGATTGAAAAATTGAAAACACAACTGCGGAAGCGTCAATAATCCTCTACAATAGAAATATATGGAAATAAGTAGAAATAAATTGAAATACAATCGTATTTCTATGTATCTCTATTTTATTTCTATTGTATTTCTGCTGGTTGTTGTCCCTCTCCAGCTTGGTTTTCTTTATTTAAATAATCCTCCGGAATCGTCAGGTTCGGTTGCCGGTATCAGTCAAGCGGCTAATATCGAAAACTCCGTTTCCATCGGCGAGTTTAGATTTAGTCTCTATGGTTATACTTCGCCAAAAGCTCAAGTGACCTTTGAAGGTCTGGGTATATTTGATCAGACGACGGCCAACGATAAAGGCTATTTTCAGTTTAACAACCGCTTCTCCCCTTTTTCGTCCCGTGAGGCTTGCTTGAGCTCCAAAGACCAGTTTGGCCGTTTAAGCTCGCCTCTCTGCCTCCCCCCTTTTCCGGTTGACTACAACGTTAGTATCGGCCCGGTCGTTATGCCGCCAACTGTCTCTCTTGATAAAAAAGATTACTTCATGGGTGATCAGGTGATTTTGAGCGGACAAGCAGTACCGAATACGGAAGTAAAACTATCGGTTTTCACAAAAGAAGGAAAATATTTAACTAATCGCGATGATAAAGCGAAGACACCTGTTTTGAGCAATCGCCTGGGGCCCCTGAGCTTTTTATTGCAACTAATATCTAGGCCGGTTGAGGCCTTTGGTTTCCCTCAATTAAACATAACGTCCGATAGTAAAGGCAACTTTTCCATCAATCTCCCCTCTTCTAATCCGGAAAAGTTTCGCTTGTTTGCCCAGACTGACTTTAAAAAATCAATTTCGCCAAACAGTGTCAAGTTAAATCTTGAGATCTTGCCGATCTGGATGATAATTATTAAGTTTTTTCTGTTTATACTTTCTCTGATTCGCCCCCGGCTGCTGGAGATTTTAATCATTGCGGAGATAATATACATTATTTATATTCTAAAAGGCCATTTTCAGAGCAAGGCTATTGTCTTAAGAGAAAGTTTTTTACCAACATTAAATAATAACCAAGAAACAATAACCAAGTATTCCAAACAATGATCAATTACCAATAATCAATAACCAAACAGTTTGGTTAATTGGTAATGAAAGATTGGATATTGTTTGTTTCTTGTAATTTGGTTATTGGTTATTATCTAGTTAAATACTAAGTGCGCCTTGTCCTTCAAGATCGTATCATCAGCTTTTATCTCCAAGAAATACTCGGCCGGTTTGGTAGATGAGATATCAAAATAGGCTTTTCCATAGCCGTCTGTCAAACCTTGAATCGCTTCGATGTTTAAGGCTGGATCGGTGCCAATAAAGATTTTTTTGCCCATTACCCCCAGACCCTGATTATTCAAAATAAAGATAGTCAAGCGGATTTTTTCCTGTCCATTAGCTCTCGCCCCTGATGGGGTGCTGAAGATATAAGAGTTGTCAACGGAGAATGAGGCTTGGCTGACATCAGCTCGGCCGGTAAAAAACTTTACTTCATAAAACCCAAAGGCAGTGATAAAACCAACCATAACGATGAGCAAAACAATAAAAAAAATAATTGATTTTTTCATCTTTCTTAATTTTATACCAGTTTTAAATATAAGTCAATCATGGTAGTGGCGTGCTATAGGTAGTGTTTTTTTAATGCATCAAACACTATATGTAAGAAAAGGGCGGCAAAATAAGCTAGATTTAAAGAATTAGAAATTAGCAGAGAAAAAGTTTTGGTGACAAAAACACGAATTTTAACTCTTTTAAGTCAAAACTCAAAAGGCAAAAGTCAAAAATACAAGTTAGAATTAAAAAGTGACTTTGTCATCCCCTCGTAGGAGTGGATCCAATTTATTATTTCCTTTTAATTTATCTGGATTCCCGCCTTCGCGGGAATGACATTTGTTGTACTTTTGACTTTTTACTTGAACTTTTGAATTCTAACTTTTGACTTCTTACTTATTTTATTATAGGTTTCTTGATGTCTATTGATATATTAAGGTTAGTAAATATTTTCTGCGGTAATTCTATTAAATTAGATTAAATAATACTATATTCGTGTTAATCCGTTTTCCAATTCGTGTCGATTAGTGTATCTTAATATATACAAAATACCTCTTGACAAACTATATAAGATTGTTTTAAGATAAAAGTGTATGTCTGATACGTATAATCTTTATAATCTGGAAGCCTCATTCAAAGAATATCTCCTTGCGGGGATTAAAAAGACACAAATTGACACGAAAGATGAAAATGAGACACGCGAAAAAACACGAAAGGAATTGTTGCCGGTTTCTGTCAAAAATTATCTATCTGACATTAGGCATTTCTTTGGGTGGCTGATTTTATATTTTAAATCGAATAATGTACGGGTCGAATCGGAAACCACAATTACACAATTTATTACCCAAAACGTTATATCCGAATACAAATCCTACCTAACCGAAAACAATATCCCCCACAAGACCATCAACCGCCGGCTGTCAACCGTACGTAAATTCTGTTCGTTTTGTATTTCTCAAGGTTGGATGAAGGAGAACCCGGCGAAGAAGATCGGCAATGTTGGGGCGGTTGGGGTGGTTGGGGGTTTACTGAAAGAATTCAAAGAAGATCTTCTTAAAGAAAACCTTGACAGCAAAACCGTTACTAATTATCTCGAGGATGTCCGAGAGTTCTTGGGGCTTGTGTGAGCCATAAATAATATGGAAAATAAAAAATACAACCAATCTTATAAAGCGGGATACGAATATTTATTAGCTTATAAAATCACCGTGCCGATCTATGATTACACGGTTGAGTTTGTCAATAAATATATTAGTAAATTTTCACGTACTTGCGATCAGATGCAACAAGCAGCAAGAAGCGGTATGCAGAATATTAGTGAAGGATATAAACAAGAAGGTTTAAAAGGCTATATTAAGTTAAGCGGTGTTGCCCGCGGTAGTCTGGAAGAACTACTAAAGGATTATATGGCTTATGCAAGACAACATAAAATACAGATATGGGAAAGAGAGGAAGTGGTGGAAAAGATAAGGGAAATCGGGGAGATATGGGAAGTGATAAGGGAAAATAATACCCTCCCAGATTCCCCTAATTTCCCTTCTCTCCCATCTTCCCCAGAAAAGGCCGTTAATCTAATGATAACCCTTATTAAACAGGCCAATTACCTAATCGATAAATTAATCATTTCCCTCAAAGAAAAACATATGAAAGAAGGTGGATTAACCGAAGAGCTTTATCGTAAGCGAATTGAGTATAGAAAAAAACATGGATAAAATCAATAAAAACACAGTTAAACAGTATCTAAGCAAACTCCGCGCCCGTGGGGAGAGTGTTTCTGTGGTGGAAAGAAAGATGGCTTCGGTGGAGAAATTTATGGAGTGGGCGAAGGATAAAGGCTATGTGAAGGAAAGCCCAGGATTAATTAGGGAGGTTGGGGTGATTAGGAAGATTAGGGATTTCTTCAAAAAAAGACCAATTCGTGTCGATTCGCTTTCCGATTCGCGTAGATTCGTGTTCCCAGAACTGGCTATCCAACACTACATCGGCTTAATCATAATTCTCCTCTTCGTCTCGGTGATGGGCGCCGGAATATATAACCAGTTTTTTGTCAAAGTCCAACAACAGTTTGCCTACCCGACGGCTTTGACGCGGGCCGGCCGGATTCTTTCTTTTCAGGGCCGGCTGACTGATACTTTGAGTAACCCGATCACAACAGCAACGAACGTGACTTTTAAACTTTACAGCGTCTCAACCGGCGGCACTGCTTTGTATAACACCGGCGCCTGTTCGGTGACGCCGGATGGCGATGGAATTTTTTCTTCTCTAATTGGCTCTGACTGTGGTGCGGAAATCGGCAATGCAATTTTCACTGAAAACACTAATATCTATCTTGGGGTCACGGTTGGCGCCGATGCAGAAATGACGCCGAGGCAGCAGATT
>CAZIYS010000007.1:0-39419 GCA_964543535.1 uncultured Gammaproteobacteria bacterium
CATTACAAGTTTTTTGAGAAACAGAAACTGTCACCGATGTACCCGACTTTAACATACGCTTGACTAATGAATATTTACTTTTTATAATATTCTATAAGAATATGGCAGAATTTAAAGGACAAATTCCTCAAAAACCAGACAACAAAGTTGGAAAAACACTTTCTCGACGGGATTTTTTAAAGCTAAGCGCTCTTGGTACGAGTGCTTTGGCACTTCTTACTGGATGTGCTAAACCATTACTTAATTTAACTCCAACCCCATCATCTCCCCCTTCTCGTACCGAAGCCTCTTCTCCTCTCCCAGAGACTACTCCTATTTTTCAACCTAATCCTGATGTGGATATTAATACTTCCCTTCCTTCTCCATATTCTGATTTTTACTTCGGCCAAGAAAAAGCTACGCCGGGAACCATCTTTATTGGCGCCATAAAAGGCGCCTCCTTTGAAGCCAATAATTCCGGCTATTCTATTCCCCAGTTTGAGGGAGTTCACGAGTCAAGGCTCAACTATCTATACAGTCAAGATAATCCTGATCAGACCGCCGGATTTTTAATTGATAGTAATTATCTGCTGCAGGTTTTTAAGGCTGAAGAGACAAAAGGCGGAGTCATAGGGACGCTGCCTGATGGCACAGCGGTTGAGTACAAAAACGGTCTCTGGCAAGCGACCATTGACGGCAAAACAAAGTTTTTTAATCCTCTGTTTGCCAACCAAAAAGGAAAGCCTGGCTACCCGGTCCTTGCCGATGACAATCAAGGCAACCTTTATACCGGTATTTGTTTTGATGAAAACGGCGTTTTGGTGGCAGGAACAAAGATGGAACCGGCCTTTAAGACGGCTAGCCAGATAGCCTGGGAAGCCGGGTATAGCGGTGATCTGACTAAGGTCGCCAGCGTCAGCCTAAACGACTGGGGCAATATAGTCATCTACGATAGCTTGGGTAACCAATTAAGCGTCCAACCTTACCTTAACCCCAAAGCTCCTGCCTCATCTTTCGAAACCCCGACGCCGACCCCCGCTCCTGACTTCGCTAATATGACTGATGAACTAAAAATGCCTTATGTTCAGACTGAAATTGATAGTATTAAAATCAAACTATCTCTTTTCTGGCAAAACGGTAATTATGCTAATGTCCCTGATCAAAATGTTGATGGGAAAATTGACCAGGAAGATATTAAACTTTATCAAGAAAGTTTAAGTGAAACTGTTTATACTTCTTCATATAAAAAAATATTAGAGATTGGTGGTTATAGTAAAACCGAGATTGGCCAAATGACTCTTGAAAAACAGTATTACTATGCGGCAAAAGTAGCAAATCTATCTAATTTAGTCCTCCCGGCCGACCTACACTTAACTCGCCAGATGCTTAGCGGACCACAAGGAGTCAGTTATACTGATAATAATGGATTCCATTTTGGAATAAAGGCAGAGGGTCAAATTGATTTACGGGATGATATTAAATGGGATGATGAATTTTTAATGAAAAATACATTATTAACTAGAAATAATGTGACGATTCAAACCCTAGGCGTTAACATTGTCATGAATCGGGATCCATATTATAATGCTGTTGTTTCCGAAGCTGCTCTTGTTGAGATTGCTAATGGAAAATACGTACTTATCTTACACTATCCTCATAATCTTCCTGGTAAAGAGGTCCAAGATTATCATCTGCCTCTACATCTTTCTTTTGATAACACAACATTAGTTACACAACGAATATATGCCCCTACTCTTAGTGGTTATCTTATATCTCCTCTTGAATCACCTGCTTATGTAGAACCAGTGACAGACTCAATTAGACGTCAATATTTTTATACTCTTGCTGAATTACTAGATAGACTTAATAATATTAATCAAAATGGTGGCATAATAACTATTACTGCCGGTTGGCTAAATGTCTCTGGAGATATTCCTGTTACTAACGATGGTTTAGAGGCGGCCAATATCGTGGAAGTCGTTGCTAACCCTTCTTTTCTACCCTCTCCCACCCCGACTCCGTAATTAATTCGAAAGTCGTTATTAGAAAATCGTGATTGGTTATGGAAAATTGAAATTAGAAAATGGTGTAAAATGATTGTTAATGACGGAAGAAAATAAAATCATCAAAAGCTTTACTGACTTAAGAGCCTATCAAAATCTTTATCAGGTGATTATGTAAAGAAGTACCTGGGTTAATTATCATGAAAGGAACTAATTTCTGATTTCAAATTTCTATAACTAATTTCGAATCACCAACAACTAATTTCAAATAAAGTAATTGAATCCCTTTCTCTTTTTTGCTACTCTTTTCTTATGAAGCGGTTTCATTTGTTTATTTCCTCATTTCCTCATTTCCTCATTTTCTTAATGGTAGTATTTGTCTTTTTCATTCACCCTTTGCCTGTGGCTGCAACATTTTGTTCTGATGAAGGTGGTACATGCGTGCTTCAAACTTCTACTTGTACCGGCGTGTACTGCGATTGTACAGCTGCCGGCGCTTTTGGTTGTGCCACCAACAAGAAATGCTGTTTTGACTGCACCTGTAGTGCGCCCACCGCCACTCCTGTTCCTACAGCTACTACGGCGCCCACTCCGACTCCAACCATCGGTGTTTGTACACTTGGTAGTAATGGCCACTGTAATGGCACTGTTGCTAACGGATGTAAATTTGGAATAGTAAAACAAAGTTGTGGTTATCCACCAGCAGGCTGTTCTTCACTAGAAAACAGTCTTTTAGCAGATGTATGTCAAATTCTTCGAGTCCCTGGTGCTTATTGTGGTTTTACTACTTCCTGCCAAGTCCAGCCAACTGTGACGCCTAATCCGCAATGTGCTTCTTCATGTGATCAAAGTAATCGCTTTTGTAGTACAGATAATTTTTATGATGTCTGTGGTGGCGGCTCCTGTCCAGTTACTAATAAAAGAGTTGGCAGCATCTACTGTGCTTGTTACGGTGATTGTCCTGCTGGAAGCGCTCCTGTAGCTGGTTCTTGTACTCATTGCGGGGAAATTTGTGCCTCTGATCTAAGCTGTACTGCGCCGACGCCAACCGGCGGCCCGACCAACACTCCAGGCGGCCCAACTCCCACCCCCACCCCAACTCCCGCTTCCTGGATAAGAGTTGTGGTAAAAAATTCAAGCCTTGTTAACGTTCCCGTAACTGGAATCTGTAAAATCTACTGCACCAACACCGTTTGTACTAAAAGCGGGACCCCCGTCTGTTCGACTAACGACGCTGATTATACTTTTCCCAAAGGCACGAGTAGCGCTACCTACCCTGATCGCGGCGGCTGGATGAGTCTGGTCAGTCAGTCAGGCAGTCCGCTTGTTGTTGTTGGTACCACCCCGTCTGTTGCGGGCAGAGCGGAATCTACCTGTAATGGGCTTGCAGCTGGAGGATCCTGTTATGTCTGGCCTTGGAGCTCCTGGACAACCGGAGGAAGGACCGTCACCTTTATCGTCGCCACCCCGACTCCGACTCCTACCTCCACCCCAACACCAACTCCTGGCCCTTGGATTAAGCTGAAAAATTCCTCATTTCTCTCCCGAAACTCCCTAACCTCCCAAATCCCTTTAACTCCAGTTGCTTATGACGCCTATGACACCACTCAAGCCTATTTCATAATTGGGGCGGTTGGGGTGGTTGGGGCTCCAGCAATCAATATCACCACCCTTAACCCTTCTGCCAGGACCGGCAATCCCGAATACAAAGCTGCTTATTCTCCCACCTACCTTCTAACTCCTAACTCCTATCTTTCTTATATCAAAACCCGCAAGCAACATACCGTCATCACCAGTCTCAGCGAGATTACTGGGTCGGGAATCTATGTCTATAATGGAGCTCTTTCAATTAATTCCAACTCATATCCTTTTAATCAACCATATAATATTGTTTTAATCTCAACAGGCACAGTCACGGTAACTGTTCCAGGCGTTATTTTTGCTCCGGCCGGATCAGTTGCTATTGTATCTTCAACTATTAACTTTAATGCAGTAATAACCGAAGCTAATGGAATTTTTATTGCTGATAATATTAGTACCGGTAATACTACTAATAAAGGTTTGAAAATCATCGGCAACCTCGTTGCCCAAACCTCCCTGATCAATGGCCGGGAATGGACCGATGACAACATGCCGTCGTTATTTATCGTCTTTGACAGCCAAAAATATTTAGATCTGTTGCCATACTTAAGTACGGCAAATTATGAGTGGCGCCAAACACAATAAATTAAAATTAATCAATAAACCAATGACCAACACCAATACTACCAATGAACAATTAACAATAAATATTTTAGTTTTTGGTGTCTATTGAAGTTGGATTATTGGAAATTGTTAATTTTGAAATTTAATTAATTGGAGTTGGAAATTGGAGATTGTTAATTTTGATAATATATTTAATATGAAAAAAGGCCAAATATTGCTAATCACCGTCATGCTTCTTGCGACCGTTATGACCATTGTTCTCTCTATTTCTTTTAAGTCAGTGACAGAAACTCAGGTGACAAAACTTGAAGAAGAATCACAGAAAGCTTTGGCCGCCGCCGAGTCGGCAATCGAGGCGGCTTTGAAGGAAAACGCAACGGCAACGATCGGGCTCGGCTCTCTTTCCTCAATCACCGGATTCACTGGGGAAGCGACGATTGACACGGCAACGAGCAATAAATTTACTTCTTCCTCCATTATAAAAGATGGGGCCTATACTTTTTATCTGGGCGACTATAACTTGGATACTAAAATAATCGGTGCCTCAACCAATCAAAATATTATTTTGTGCTTTGAATCAGGAACGACCAATCCTGCCATTGAAATTACTTTAGTCAAACAAAACTCGGTCACAAAATATGTGGTCGATCCTTCGTCTCGGATTACCAACGCCTCAACTGGTTCGGCTCTCTGTATCCCTGACAGTAGTTATGGTTTTTCCTATACGATTCCCGGGGCAGATATTAGTACTGACGGTCAGTTTTTTTTAGTCCGTGTCTTTTACGGCTCAACGCGGTTACTTTTTTCCCGCAGCACTAATCTTCCCATTCAGGGAAGAACCATCTCCTCTCAAGCCACCTCTTTGATCTCAACCGGAGTATCGAAAAAAGTAGTTTTATTCCAAAGCTATCCTCAAATTCCTGGGGAATTCTTTACAACGACATTTTAAAGACTATTGACTAACCTGTCTGCCTCCCAATTTTCCTCTCTTGGAATGAGATAATAACTAATTGGTATTTTTATTTCTTGTTCAAGAATTCTTATTCTCAAAATATACTCTCTGATTTTTCCTTTCTTTACCTTAAACAAACCCTTTACCTGATTGATCATCAGCCTTGAGTCTGAATAAAATTGTATTTGCGTTACCCTCATAACTCCTAACTCATAACTCATAACTTTTTCTAATGCTTTAATCAGCGCCAAATACTCCGCTTCATTATTAGTAGCCTTTCCAATTGATTGATTAAACTGAAAGGTTTTTTTACTTCCCAGATAAAATACCCCGGCGATGGTTGAAGGGCCGGGATTACCTTTTGACCCACCATCAGTATAAACTTGTAAAATCATTTATTAATGATAACAACTTTTGACTTTTGACTTTTAACTTTTGACTTATATTCTTATTTGATATTTGTGTTCCTGATTCTTCTCCACCACTCCCTCAATCTCCATGACCGAAATTGCGTTTAAAACCTCAGGGATAGTTTTGCTTAATCTAATTGCCAAATCGTCAATTGTTTGCGGATTTTTTTGCAAAATATCGAAGATTAATTTCTCAGTTTCCATTAATTTCTCCCTAATATCTTCTCTCTTCCGCGGGGTAATTTTCATGTTAAACTCTTCTAAAATATCTTCAATTGATGTCACTAATTTGGCTCCTTGTTTCAGTAAAAAATTCGGCGCTTGGGACATGTCTGAAGTAATCGGAGCCGGCGGCGCAAAGACTTCTTTTCCCTGCTCACCGGCAAACCGGGCTGTAATCAAAGCACCCGAGTCTTTTAACCCTTCGGCGATTAACACTCCCCGGGACAAGCCGGAAATAATTCTGTTTCTGGAAATAAACAGGCCTTTTAATACCGTTTGATTTGGTGGAAATTCACTAATCACCGCCCCGCCGGTTTTGATAATATTTTGGTAGAGCCGGTAGTTAATCGCCGGATAGACGATGTTGACTCCACAACCGAGAACGGCGATTGTTTTCCCGCCGGCGTCAAGGGCGGCCTGATGAGCCACCGTATCGATTCCCATTGCCATCCCAGAGACGATGATAAAACCCGCTTCAGTCAGTTCATAGGCAAACTTTCTGGCCACTTGAATACCGTATGAGGTAGGTTTTCTGGTGCCAACAATGGCAAAAAAAATAGGCGGAGGCGAGGATTTTTGTTTTTGAGACAATCGCGCAGGTGAGGCGATGAAATTTTTTGCGACTTGGGATTCCCCGCTTCCTGCGGGGAGGGTTCCCACTGGAGACAAAAAATTTTGGAGCCGAACCTTATTAGCAAATAAATCAACGCTGCCTTTTATATACAGGCAAATCGGCGGATCAGAAATATTTTTCAAACTTTCCGGATAATCTTCATCATCAACTGCCAAAACCAAAATTCCATCTTTTCTTAATCTCTCCAACTCTTTCACCGGATCAAATTTTGAGCGAAACTCAAGAAATTTTTCCGTTAATCTTTGTCCAATCATTGGTGCCAGTTCTTTTGCCGATGCCTCATACGCGCCGGATACACCCTTAGGGTGGACTTTCAAAGCCGCAAACGCCATCGGGCCAATACCCAGGCAATAGGAAAAACCGAGATAATAAATAAGATCGTCTTTTTTCATAAAGAGAAAATTTTCTCCAATGACTTAATGCCTTTAAAAAACATCTCCTCATTGAGATTTTCGTTGGGAGAATGAATATTGCAGTCGGCTAAAGTAAAACCCGTCAGAATAATTGGTTTTTTAAATAATTGTTGTAAGATTTCCGCTGCCCCAATCGTTGCTCCTGAACGATTAAAAAAAGTTTTGTTTTTAAATACTTGACTAAAAACTTCAACTGTCTTTTGCACATATTGATTTTTAAAATCAGTATAAAACGGGTCATTGCCTGCTAAAGTTTTTAATTCGTATTTTAATTCTTTTGGCAGATTATTTTTAATAAATTTTTCAACAATTTTTTTTATTTCTTGATGTTGTTGACTTGGTACTAATCTGATCGAAAATTTAGCCATTGCTTCGGCCGGAATAATCGTTTTTGAACCTTCCCCAATATAACCGGAAATCATGCCATTAATGTCTAACGAGGGATAAATTTTTGATAATAACGAATCATTAACCTTTAATAATAAATCGGTTTCTTTTTGGTTAATTTTTTTTACTTGGTCATAAAATCCGGGAATTTTAATTTTTGTGGTTTGGCTATCTTTCATTTTACTTATTAATTCTGATAGTAATTGGGCTGGGTTCAAAACCTGATTGCCATAAATACCTGAATGAAGATCTGTTTCATTAGTTTTTATTTTCAATTCAAAAGCTAAAAGTCCCCGCAGTCCATAAAAAATCTGGGGGATATTTTTTGCCTTCATCCCCATATCTAAAATATAAAAAACATCAACTTTCTCCAAATTCTTTTTCGCCTGATTAACTAAATATTCAAAATTTTTACTGCCTACTTCTTCTTCACCTTCAAATATCAAAACAATGTTATTTCTTAATTTCTTTGTAGCAATTAATTGATTAATTGCTACAAGAGTTTGGATAATATGACCCTTATCATCAGCCACGCCGCGGCCAAACATCTTGCCATTTTTTAAAGCAAGTTTAAAAGGTGGACTCTCCCATTTTTCCACCGGATCTTCCGGCTGAACATCATAATGAGCATAAACCCCAATCGTCTTTCTATCTTGGCAACGATCGTTGTTAAGATAATGTTTGGCAACAATCAAAGGAGGACAGTTGTCCTTTTGATAAATATTAACTTTAAATCCAAGAAGCTCTATTTCTTTTTTCAAAAACTCAACTGCTTTTAAAATCTCTTTATGTTTGCTACTATCTGTAGCAACAGATTTAATACTAATAAAGTCAGAAAATAATTTTAAGATTTTGTTTTTCATATATTTATTATAGAATAATATTTATGCAAACTGTTCCTAGCATTTTAGAAAAAAACTCTCAAGATTTGTTTTTTCAGATTAATCGTTTATCTAAATACTTTCCCCGTTTTCAGATTGACATTGCTGACGGCATCTTTGTCCCTAATAAAACTGTCCAGATTGAGGAAATTAAAGACAGTCTTAATAAAGACTGTCTTTATAAAGACAGTCTTCTTTTCGATTTTCACTTGATGGTGAAAGATTACGAAGTTCATATAAAAAAAATCGCTGGTTTAAAAAAAATAATTAATATTAAAAATATCTTCATTCACTTTAATTTGTTCCCTAACTACCAACTACTAACTGCTGACTACTCACTTCCTATAGGTCTTGTTCTCAACCCTCAAGACCATGTTAGTGATTTAACTAGTCACTATGCCCTAGACACTATTCCCTATTTACAAATAATGTCAGTTAATCTTGGATTTCAGGGTAGTCCTTTTCTACCGGAAACGCTCAATAAGATTGAACAGTTACGTGATATAGGCTATAGGAAGGAAATTTTTCTTGACGGAGCTGTCAATGAAAAAACTATTCCAGTTATTTTAGCGAAAAAATACCAACCGGATTTTATCTGCCCGGGCAGTTATCTAACCAAAACAAAAACGCTTGAAGAAAATGTAAAATACTTGAATAAGTTATAAACTTTATAATTTTTATAATTATTATAACGATTAAATGAACAAGCTTGTAATTATCCGCCATGGCCTGACCGAGTGGTCCAATCGTTTTACCGGCTGGACTGATATTGATCTGGCGCCAGAAGGCATTGAAGAAACGAAAAAATATGCTTTGAAATTAAAAGAACTCGGGTATAGTTTTGATCTTGGTTTTACTTCTGTTTTAAAAAGGGGAATAAAGACTTTAGAGATAGTTCTTCAAGTCTTAGGTCAAGAAAACATTCCTATTATTAAAGACTGGCGTTTAAACGAACGAAACTATGGAGATTTACAAGGACAAAACAAGGCTGAAGCGGTAGCTAAATATGGTGAAGAACAGGTAAAGGTTTGGCGGAGAAGCTATGATGTGGCGCCTCCTAACGGCGAATCCTTAAAAGACACTTATAACCGTTCCGTCCCCTACTTTCAAAAAATGATTGAGCTGGAAATTAAAAAGGGCAAAAAAATTATTCTTTCCGGCCACCATAATTCCCTTCGCGCCATCATTAAATATTTGGATAATATTTCCAATGAAGATATTGTCAACTTAAACGTTCCTTATTGTATTCCGCTCGTCTACGAACTTGATGAAAATTTAAAAGCAATCAAGCATTATTATTTGGCACCTGATAAGGAAGTAAAGAAAGTCATTGAATTAATTAAGAATCAAGTTAAAAATTAAAAGCGAAGATGGGTGATTTTTACGACTTTTTAGTTTTTCGTAAAAATTACACATCGAGCTTTCTAATATTTAAAAGCTTGATACCGAAAATTTTTTAACGGAAAACAAAAAACCGTAAAAAATTTGGTATCTGCGCTTTTTTATTTATTTTAAAAGCGAAGCTGAATAATTTTTGCGACTTTTTAGTCCCGCCTTTGGCGGGATTGCTCAGCGAGCTTTTATTAACGGTATCAAGCTTTTACAATTTATAAATTTTTCTTAAATTCCTATGAAACTCTCAAAACGCGCCCAGAGTATCAATCCTTCTCTCACTTTATCCATTACCGCCAAAGCCAAAGAGATGAAAAAACAAGGTTTGGACGTCGTCTCTTTTGCCGCCGGCGAGCCGGACTTTGATACGATGTTTCATATTAAAGAGGCGGCAAAAAAAGCTATTGACGAAGGTTTTACCAAATATACTGCCACTTCCGGCATTATTGAATTAAAAGAAGCGGTCTGCGCCAAACTCCGCCGGGATAACTGGCTTGACTATGAACCAAAAAATATTATTGTTTCAACCGGTGCCAAACAAGCTTTATTTAATATTATTATGACTTTGATCGACCCGGGGAGCGAAGTAATTATCCCAGTTCCTTACTGGGTTAGTTATGAAGAAATGGTAAAAATTGCTGAGGGCAAATGTGTCTTTTTAAAAACTAATAATTTTAGAGTAAATCCCCAAGATCTAGAAAAGGCCATTACTCCAAAAGCCAGAATGCTGATTTTAAATTCACCTTCTAATCCAAGTGGCGTTGTTTACGAAGAAAAAGAATTAAAACAGATTGCCTCAATTTGTCTGAGACATAATCTCTATGTCTTAAGCGATGAAGTCTATGAAAAATTAATTTATGGAAAAAAACATGTTAGTATTGCCTCGGTTAATGAAAAAATTAAAAAATTGGCGATTGTTGTTAATGGCGTTTCAAAGTCCTATGCGATGACCGGCTGGCGAATTGGTTATGCGGCCGCTGAAGAAGAAATTATTAAAGCCGCTACCCGTCTTCAGGACCACACTACTTCAAATCCTGCCTCAATTTCCCAAAAGGCCGCCCTGGCGGCCCTTAATGGTCCGGAAGATCATGTGGCTAAAATGGTCTATGAGTACAAAAAACGCCGTGATTTTATGATAGAACGTCTCAATCGAATTGATGGAATGGTTGCTTCTCGGCCGGACGGTGCTTTTTACGTCTTTGCCAATGTCTCACGGTTTTATAGCGATGAAGTAAAAGGTTCAATTACGTTTTGCCAGAAATTATTGGAAGATGCTTATGTAGCCGCTATTCCCGGCATTGCTTTCGGCGATGACCGATTTATCCGCCTCAGCTTTACCACCGGCATGGAGCACATTAAAAGAGGATTCGATCGGTTGGAAAAATTTGTGGAGAAGATAAGGAAGTAAAAAATTAATCAACTAAATCTGGCGATAAAGATTTTCCTACATGCATTCTTTTGACGGCCTCAGCTATTAGAGGTGCTACGGAAATTATTTTTATTTTAGGATGTTCCCTCACTGCTTGAGGCTGCCTTATAGTATCTGTTAAATAAAGTGTTTCTATAGGTGAGTCTTGTATTCTTTGTAAAATTCCAGCATCAATCTTTCCAAATCTGTCTGCCATCATGCCATGAGTAATTACTCCAATAATTCTTTGAGCTCCCTCATTTCTTGCTATCTTGGCTGCACCTAACATTGAATCTCCCGTATTTATAATATCATCAACAATTACTACATCTCTGTCTGAGACTTTTCCTTGAATATATTTTGGTCTTGCTTCACCATCAGTTCTTTCTTTTATTACCGTTGCGATATCATTATTTGGATCTGCCCCAGCGCTTATTGCAAATTTTGATATCTTTTTATCTCCTCCTATGTCAACAGCCAAATAACAAGGATTACTTAAATTTAAAGATAAAATTTCTTGAGCTTGAACTTTTCTTGCGTGTAAAACATTTAAAGGACCTTTAAAAAACCCTGTTTCCTGTTCTGCGTGAATATCAACTACTACAAATCTTGAGGCACCAGCAGTTGATAACAAATCAGCTACTAACTTTGCTGTAATTGAAACTCTTGGATTATCTTTACGGTCTGATCTTGATCCGTAAAAAAATGGGAAAACAGCTGTTATCCTTCTGGCATCGGACAAACTACAAGCCTGAACTATGTCTAAAAGTTCCATTAGATTATCAGCGTTTGGAGGAGTAGTTTGTATAACAAAAACATCTTTTCCATCAACCGAAGCTGGTAACTGGGTAGCAACATGACCATCATAGAACCTTCCACTAGCAATTCCAAAATCTTCACCAAGTATCCTAGATATCTTCCGAGTTAAAGGAATATTAGATGTTCCTGTAACTATAGCTAGGTCTTTCGAGGTAGTTATTTCAAATATTTTTTCTCTAGGATCTCTAGTCGACTCTAATCTAATTCCTTTTGCTTTATATTGTTCTAGAAACATATAATTACCAACATTATAACATTATTTTTGATATTTCAATAAATAATCAACGTCCGAGAAGTTTTTGGATATCTTTGAGGTTGAAAGCTCCGTCGTTGTTAAAATCAAAAGGCAGTAGGGATTTAAATTTTATTTTATTATCGTCTTTTTTGAAAACAACAAAATTCTGCCTCGGCAGATAATAAGGCTTCAACAAAACAATCCGGTAAAGTTCGTCTAAAGCAATGTTCTGAATGTCTTTTAGTTCACCCTCTCCCCCTCTGACTAAGATATTTTTTTTCTTAAAAACTAACCGGTCATCCACGTCCCAGATTTGAATTTCATAGTTGTCACCCTTGCCTTTTCCCCAAGGGAAAAAATTAGTTTCAAATTTTAAAGACGGTAAAGGCAAAATATTTATGTTCCAGCCTTCACTTTCTAGAATAATTTTGTCATTTTTTTGTAAAATAAATTTAATTTTTTTATTACCCAAATCTTCATTCGTCTTTAAGATAAAATAAATATCCTTTTCCTCAAACGGACTAATATCTTTTAAATCTTCAAATAAATATTCTGGAGTTTTTGATTGATAATTGAAAATTGATAATTGATAATTGTTATCTTTGTCCCATACCGCTTGCCCTAAATTATTCAACTTAATTTTAAAATGATAAGTTGACTGGACGACTAAATCAGTTGGCAATCGATGGTTAATCCAGCCTTTTTCTCTTTGCTCCGGCTCGCCTTTTATTTTTGACATTGATTGCACGGTTAAATACTGTTGATAAAAATCTTGGGAAGCAAATTTCTTCCAGGAAAACTCCAAAAATGGTGGTCCTTGATAGTCAAAAACAAACGGCGTCACCACTATTACTCGATCATCTGGTAACCACATTTGTTCATAAGCAATTTTAAAATTTTCTGCAACTGTTTCTTCATTACCGCGCTTCCATCCTGTTTCCGTAATAAACACCGGCAAATTCTTAGTCACCCCCAACCACCCTAAAAGCCCTAATTCCCACTCATAAGTCCTGATTGTTCCCCGACCGCTTTCATAGGGACTCCCGGAAAAACCAGGATTCGGATAAGAATGAGAAGCCCAACCGTCGATGTATTCTTGTAGGGACGAACCCATGTGTTCGCCCGTTGATTGAACGACACGGGGGTCGTTCCCTACAGAAAACATTTTTTCCAAAAATGTTTTCTCATCTTCCATCCCCGGTTGCCACGATGGCGCCGATGCATCAAACCCTGCCAACATGATAAAAAAATCTTTATTTTTTTCCTTTAATTTTTTAGCAAACTCTAAAGATACTTCAGCATAACTTTTTTCGTCAACTTCGCCTCCCCATTCGCTTCCGTGATTTGGTTCATTAAATAAAATTATATAGCGATTTTTCACCACCCAGTTTAGGGAATCAAGAAAATCAGCCCATCCTTGAGCGTCTTTAACCTCGGGACGGCGCCAATTTTCTCCTTCAGCTGAAGTTGCTAAACGAATAATGGGAACCAAATAATATTGACGAAGTCGATTAAAAATCTCCTGCCATTTTTCTTTATTACGATCATTCTCTTGAATAATCAAAGTAATATATCCCCAATCACCGCCATTGGAATTAACCAATTCTTTAACCTTAGGAAAATCTTCTATGTGCGGTTGGGCAAGGTGAATGCCGAACTTATTGTTGGAGTTAGCAGCAAAAATGGAAAAGGGGAGAAATAAAATAATAACTAATAAAATTAAACGATATAACATAAGTCAAAATTCAAAAGGCAAAAGTCAAAAATACAAGTCAAAATTAAAAAGTTTTATAAATACTTTTGACTTTTTACTTTAACTTTTGAATTCTAACTTTTAACTTTTGACTTAACTTCGACCTCTATCCCCGCTTTCTTCAGAAGTTCAATCCCTTCCAAATCATGATGCTCTTCCCGGCAAACGATCCTGATAATTCCTGCATTGATGAGCATTTTAGCGCAACTCGAACAGGGGTTGGTCGTCGAGTAAAGAGTTGCTCCTTTTGTTGACGTACCCAGATAAGCAGCCTGAATGATCGCGTTTTGTTCCGCATGAATACAGATGCAGCTTTCCTCGTATTCATACCAATTAATCTCTCCTTTATCTCTTTTTTTACACCTTTTACAACCTCCTTGAGAGCAGTTTTTGATTTTATGAGGTGTGCCGTTATAACCTGTCGAGATAATACGATAATCTTTGACGATAATTGATCCAACCTGTCTTCTTGTACAGTCAGCCCTACTCTTGACGACATTCGCCAGCATCATAAAGTATTGATCCCAAGACGGCCTTTTATCTCTTGCTGTCATGTTTATATTATAATAGATGTGTCATTTTAAAGCTCGCTGAACAATTTTTGACGAAAAACTAAAAAGTCGCAAAAATTATTCAGCTTCGCCTTTTAAAAAGCGCAGATACCCTATAGTGGTATCAAGCTTTTAAATTGAAGTAGTTATGTCCAAGACACGAAAAATCATCACTAATCTTTTTTCCTTACTAAAAATCGCCTGGGAGGAGGATAAAAAATTTCTTTTGGGCTATTTTATTACCTCATTTTTATCTGCTCTCCTTCTATTTGTAGTTTTCTTTTTATATAAATTGATGATTGATCAGGTCTTTAAAAGTTTGGTAAATAAAGAAATTACTTTTGTCTTTCTTATTGTTGGTTCTTATTTAATATCAGAATATCTTTCCCATTTTTTTACCAATACATTAAACTCCCAATATTTTGAATATATTCTTAGGTCAAAATTTCAAAATGTCCTCACCCGTCGCTTCATGGAAAAATTAGCCCACCTGGATTTTTCCAATCTGGAAAACGGCGAAGTGAGAAATCTGATTGCTAAGGTTGAAGATACTTACCTCTGGCGATTATTTGAAAATCTCCGGGTAATAAATTTTATGATTTATAGTATTGCTTCATTAATTCTGGCTTTTTTTGTTGCCTTAAGATTCAATCCTGTTTATTTAATTGCTTTATTTTTTCTCTCAACTCCTTTGTATTTTTTCCGGGCCAAATACGGCAATATTTATTGGTCAATCTATACTAAAAACTCCAAAAAAATCAACTATCTCTGGTATATGCGCTATCTTTTTACTAATTTCAATACTCTCTCTGAAATAAAAATCTACAACTTAAAAAGCTTCTTTCTTGACAAAACTAAACAAATCCAGAACGAAGTCGTCAATCAATATAAAAAACCGATTTTAAAATATATTTTTTGGTCAACTTTAGCTTCATTTTTTATCCCGGGTTTAGTTTTTTTCTTTCTTAAAGACTTTGTTCATCAAGTAATTTTTAATAATAAATTCACGTTAGGAGATTTTACATTCTTTCTTAATGCCATCTTTACTTTTACCGGTCAGACCTCTAATCTTCTAGTTAATCTTGGCAGTGTCGTGGAAAACAATTTATATATTGAAGACTACTTTAAGCTTTTAAATATTAAAAATAAAGTCATTTCAAATAAAAACGCCAAAAGATTAACAAAGATAATTCCTCGGGAAATAAAGTTTGAAAATGTTTCTTTTACTTACCCTGGCAGCAAAAAACCAGCTTTAATTAACATTAATCTAATAATTAATACTAAGCAAGATATTGCCATCGTCGGCCCCAATGGCGCCGGAAAAACCACTTTAATTAAACTGCTTTTTCGGTTTTACGATCCCACTCAAGGAAAAATATTAGTTGATGGCGTTGATCTAAAAAAAATCAACCTTGATGACTGGTACCGGCATTTAGGCGTCCTTTTCCAAGATTTTGCCAGATATTATTTAACGGTTAAAGAAAATATTGAGTTTGGAGATATTAATAATAAGAAAAAAAATGTCAATCAGGCGCTATTTAACGCTCAAGGCAATGACCTTTTAAAACTACCAAAAAAAATAAATCAAATTTTAGGCCGCTGGTTTGAAGATGGTGAAGAAATCTCATTTGGCCAATGGCAAAAGTTAGCCATTGCCCGAGCCCTATACCGCAATGCTCCAATTTTAGTTTTAGACGAACCTACTTCTAATATCGATGCCCAAGCTGAGTTTAGGATCTTTAATAATTTAAAAAAAACTTACCTGAAAAAAACTCTGATTTTTATCTCCCACCGGTTTTCAACCGTTCGAATGGCTGATCAAATTTACGTTTTGGAAAATGGTCAGATTATTGAGCAAGGTAAACATCAAGACCTTGTCTCTCAAAATGGCACTTATAGCAAATACTTTAAGATCCAAAAGCAGGGCTATGAATAAATCAGGTTGTTTTTAACCCAAGTTCTATTGCTTCTTTTCTGAAAAATCGTTTCAGTTGCAGTAACGTTAGGGGTTTTATCATCCTTGGCAAAGAAGTAAAATCCTCGACTTTGAGTAAATCTTGTGCTAACAACAATATGTCAAAACCTGCATGTTTAAATTTTTTTTCGGCAGAATAAATAAGATCCCAAAGAGTATAGTGATCGTGTAATAAAAAATATAAATCAATAAAATCCTTCGCATCTGTTCTTTGATTGATGGTAAAAAGTTTGTTGCTTGCAATATCGCGAAGACTATCAATACTCATTAGGCCATATTTCTTTTTTGACAGTTCTATTTGATTATACGCATAATGACCGAAATCCACCATGTAATTTGACCCAGATTTAAAAGTAAGCTTAAATCGATATACTACCTCAACAAACCTTGATTCAAAACGAAAACCACACTGTTCTCCCCACTTAGTCATCAATCCAAGAATTACTTGTTGGTCAATGTCATCTCTACTAAAAAAGTCTAAATCGTCAGAATACCGATGATGGAGATAATACTCAGAAAGTGCAGTTCCTCCAGTGAAATAGTAATTCGAGGAGAGATAGTTATTATGTGTTATTATATCCAAAAGAATTTTTTGTTCTTTGGTGAGGATTGATATTTTCCCCATATTAAAAGTTCAAAAAGCCTACGGGCTAAATAATTTAATTCAAGTTTATCCCAATATTTTCTCACGTCCGCAAGATTTATTTTTTCTCCTTCTCCCGGACCATAATTTATCATCCGCTCAAGAATAAAGATTCGCCCCTTTTCAGTTTTTTTTAATTCATTAATATCATAGTCCCAAAGATAGTGAGGTGATTTGGGGATTTTCATAATTATAGTATACTATTTTCATTACTAAATGAAAAACATTGTAAAAGAAGATTCAAAAGCAAGGATATGAATAAAACCCTTCTTAATCAATTAAAAAAAAGACGCTCGTTCTCTCTCTTGGCTGATGGAGAAAGTATGCTACCTCTTCTTCATCCAAAAGACCAGGTTTTTTACGAGAAAGTCAGTTTTACTAAAATAAAAACTAATGATCTAATTTTGGTTTATAAAAACAATCTTGTTTTTACTCATCGCATTATCTACAAAGCCAATAAATATTTAATTACTAAAGGTGATAATAATCTTGAATCAGACGGCAAAATCTATCTGCGTCAGATTATTGGAAAAATCACGTCTGTTAAAAGAAAAAGCAAAATCATTGATCCGGAAATGCTTTATCTTGTCCAATCATCTTTGTATTTTAAAGAAATTGTCAAAATTGTAAACGCTTTTGAGAAAAATAAAGTCAATTATGTCTTTCTTAAAGGTCTACCTGTTCATCTATATTATGAAAAGACCCATCCGCGCCGCCTCTATCAAGATGCTGATGTCTTAATTGATAAACCTGATTATAAAACAACCACAAAAATCCTGACAAAATTCGGATATAAATCGACTGATTCATCTTTGTCCCCGACTCAAAAAAAACTCAAAGACAAAACTGTAGAAATCTCTTTTTACAAATTAGTGAACGGTTTTCCGGTTGTTTTTGACATTCATCTTGAACCGGCTTTTATGATGACGCAGATCGGCAGTCTCGAAGCTCTGTATCCGCAGAAACTTATTGATCAATTAACAAATGATATGTTAAAAAACAAAAGAGAGATCAAAATTAATAACGAAAAATTCTTAATTCTTAATTCTGAATTCTTAATTCTCTATCTCTCTCTTCATTTCTTCCACCATAATTTTACCGGCGCTTTCCGTCTGGAGCTATTAGATAAAATCATTAGAAAATCAAAATTAAAATCCGTATCAATTAATCAATTAATTGATACATATGGTTTAAAAAACTTTGTTTCTCCTGTCTTTTATTTATTAAAAAAGTATTATCAAACTCCTTTTCTATCCTCTATTTTCCATCTTCAATCCCTATCTTCTATTTTCCACCTTCCATCGTCAATATTCAACGATGAATCCCGCATTTCCGCCGGCATTAAACGTTTTTTCCTGTTATTTTCCCTTTCTCCTTTTCCTTTTTATCAAAAAATTTTGGCCTTCTTTAATCCTCGGGTTATTTATCTGGTGGTTTTTACTCTCAATTCGAGGTTCAAATCCCTATTGCAAAATGGTTTTAATCTCTTTAAACTAAATCTATGAACGGCTCCAGTAAAATTCTTAAAATTATTTTTGTTGTTTTATTGATAATTACTGCCGCCGAACTTTTTTACTTTTTTATTTATCAACCTAAGTCTGTTAATAAATCAAGTTCTACCACCAATCAGTTTCCCTCACTCACCCCTACTCCACAAAGCGTTTCTTCTGAAGAAAATCAAGCGGTTAATTCAACTACGGTTAATAATCTCTTTCTGTACAAAAAAAGCATTCTCTCCTCTTCTATCATTAATAATAAATATGAGGGAGAGATTGTTTTTATTAATAAAAACGGGGGGTTTCTAAAAACTGAACAGTTTAAATATGATTTAGAAATAAAGATAAAAAGTGATTTAAATGAATTTAATTCTTTCTATTATAATGAAAATGAAGTTAAACAGATCAAAGTCTTTAAACTTAATAACAACCAAAAAGAATCTTCGGACATAAATGAATTAAAAATTGGCGATAAAATTGTCATTGAAGAAAGTTTAAATTTATTAAAAGATCCAAACAATAATTTAGAAAAATTAGAGATATCTGTACTATGAAAAAAGAAAGGTATATAAAACCAAAAATTAAAGAAAAAAGGATTAAACCCAGTCATTTTCTAATGACTCGTCGCGGAAGATCAATCAATCAAGAAGAGGGATTTTTATTAGCTGATGTGCCACGATGATATTATATTATCTTTTTCTTCTTCATATCTCTGGTGATTTTGTTGTAGTCAATTTCAATTTTTGACTTACTGGCTTCATATTTTTTGGAAAGACCGCTAATAATCTGTTTTTTATTCCATCTTAATCTTAACTTTTTCCAAATATAAGAAGCAGTCTCATTGAGCGAATAAAGAAGAGATTTTTTTGAATCAAAAATCATGATCTTTTTACCAATTTTTTGAAAAATAATGTTTTTTTTCATTTGTCACAATTAATTAATTTTATTAATTTGTTTTGGTCTTTTGTAAAAGAAAGAAAATAGAATCCATCGAATTGTGAAATAAATCTTAAAAGGGTTTTCATTTGCTTTTTCCCCAGCTCTTTTGCAGAAAATAACTGTTTAATCATTCTTTCAATAATATAATCTTTATTTTCTATTTTTTCTATCTTAAAATAAGGTTTTTTCCTTAAAAAAAATATCTTGCCTAAATAAAGTTTATCATTGTTTTTCTTTATCCAGGAGTTTTTTTCAAGAAAAGGAGTTTGATAAAAAAAATAGTTTCTTCCTTCTTGTTTTATTATTCCTGAATCATCAGCTAAGGGAAGGAATTTTTTTGACAAAAGTGACATCGCTGTCGATTTTCCGGCTCCAGGTCTACCTAAAAAAAGATAGGCTTTGTTTTCAAATCTCACTGCCGAACAGTGAACTGTCATTCCTTGTCTCAGATTTAACAATTCTGATAAGACTTGTTTTAATATTATTTGAAATTGAATTGGCCCACACTGATAATAGCTATTTATTATTTTATTTGTTTTAATTTGATAAAAATTAATAAAGTTTTTTTTACTTTTTATTTGGTAAATTGTTTCTATGTTTTTTTTCTCAACAAAATTAATGATAAAATCTATTTTTTTAGGTTTGTTATTAACTAAAAAACTTGACCAATATTTTTTTATCTCTTCCTTTTTTATTTCTTTAAAATATTCAAATTCAGTTTTCTTCAAATTTATCTGAATATTAAACCCGGCGATGTTTAGATAAATTGTTTTAGTAGTAACCATAACGTCAATATTACAATTTTTAGATTGTCTCTAAAGAAAATCTATAGGCGGGAATAAAAAATACCTTTGTTTTATCTATTTTTATATTCTTTTTAACGTCTTTTGTCACCACGTAAACCATATTTGGTTTATATTTATTAATAAAACTGTGCAGACTTTTTCCAACAGCAGGCGTCGATGAATATTTGACTTCAATTGGAATAACTTTACCTTCTTTTTCAATAATAAAATCAACTTCAGCTCCACTTTTGGTTCGCCAAAAATTAACTCTTGAAATTATTGTCTGATTGTTTGTCAATTTTGTATAAATATAGTTCTCTATTACGCTCCCAAAATCTTGTCTTTTGTCAAAAGAACGAAAGTCTCTTAAAATACAATTTCTAAAACCTGAATCAGAAAAATAAACTTTGGGATTTTTTACCAATTCTGTTCTTCTGTTGGTTGAATAAGGCCGAATCAGATCAACAACATAAGTTTTTTTAAGAATTTCAAGATGTTTTAATAATTGTTTATATTTTAAACCGCTTAAAGTTGATAACTCATTATAGTTTATTAAGTTTCCGATTTGACCTGCCAATAACTTCATTAATATTATTAACTCATCCTCTGTTGTTAAGGTTAGCAAATCTTTGATATCTCTTAATAAATAATTGTCTACTATTCCTTCAAGAATTTTTTCTTTCTCAATATTTGATTTAGCTAAAACAACCGCTGGATAACCTCCATAAATTAAATATGTTTCAAAATTTTTTAAAAAACTGCCTTCTGTTACCTTACTGAAAGGTTTTTTTAGTAAAAATAGATTAAAAAGTGATTTATTTGAAGCTAATAAAAACTCTTCAAAAGAAAACGGCAGCAAGTTAAAGGTAATCATCCGACCAACCATATATTTACCTGTTTTAAAAGTTAATTCTAAAGAAGACGACCCTGATATAATATATTTTTTATCAGTCGTATCGTAAAGATATTTAAGTTTTTGACCTCCTTCTTTAGCATAATGGAACTCATCAATAATCAAAACATCATAATCTTGATAATATATCTTAAATTCTTCTGGATTTTCAAACAATTGCCGGCTTTGTGTATTTTCAAAAGTAATATAAACGGCTTTTTTGTTTTTTTTTAATAATTTTTTTTGTAAATGATTAAGAAAAGTGGTTTTTCCTGATTGACGTGAACCTACCAAAGAAATGACCTCACGCCTATTGATAAACGGTCGTATTTCCGCTTCGATTGTTCTTTCTATATAAATCTTAGCAGGGTTATTATTGTTCATAAATAAATTTTAGCAGGGTTGTTTTATACTTGTCAAGTGATTCTTTTATTTAATACTGTCTTTAATAACATCCATGCTGTTAGTATTATAATCTTTAAATCATATAGAAAAGACTTGTTTTTTATATATTCCATATCATCCTCCATCCATTTTTTAAACGATGAATGATCTGCTCCTCTAACTACCCACAAAGAAGTAACTCCCGGTAATACTGAAAATCTCCGTTCGTATTTTTTCGCTATTTTTTTAGCCTCATTAATAGGTAGTGGCCTTGGTCCAACAAAAGCCATTTCTCCCTTAATTACATTAATTAACTGTGGCAACTCATCAAGTCCTGTATGAGCCAAAAATCTTCCTATTTTTGTATATCTTGGGTCATTGCGAATTTTAAAAACCGGCCCGTCTGCTTCATTTAGATGATAGATCTTAGACTTTAGATTTTCTGCGCCTTCTACCATCGTCTGAAATTTATAGACAATAAACGATTTTTTGCGTTTTCCTAATCTTTTCTGCTTGAATAAAAATGGTCCTGGTGAAGTTGCTTTAATTATAAAATAAAAAATAATCCATAAAGGCAATGTAATAAGCAAAATAACAATTGCAAAAATCTGATTAATAATCATTTAAGATATAAATTATAGTATAATTTTCTCATGAAAAAACTGCTTCGTTTTATTAAAAATAATTATTTTTTATTGATTTTTGTTTTTATAATCTTCTTTGTTGTTTTTGTCTCTTTCTATAAATTATTTCTTACCAAGTCAACCTATATCTATGCCAAAGTCAAGCTTGGCCAAGGCTTATGGTGGGCGTCGACATCCCAACCTCCACTATGGTTAATCTCTTCAATTATGAAAGACAAAAAAGAAAATCAAACAATCGCTCAAATTATTAAGGTTAATTACTATCCTTATTTTATTACAGGAATTAATAATCAATTTATTGATCAATTTGATGTTTATCTTTCTTTAAAATTAAAAGTAACTAAAAATAATAAATCATTTTATTTTAATCGTTCCATAATTACTGTTGGTACTCCAATTGATCTTGAATTTTCTAATACTCAAGTTTCCGGTACGGTAATATCTCTTTCTGATAAGCCATTAGTTGATAAATATATTAATAAAATAGTGTTTTTGACAAAAAAAGATCCTTTTCTGTGGGAATATGAAGCAATAAAAATTGGCGATTACTACTTTGATGGAGAAAATAAAGTCTTTGAAATAATGAACAAAGAAATCTCTGATAATGAAAGCCTTTTAACTATCAGGGCAAAAATAAAACTAAAAGAGATTAATAATCAATTGATTTTTGCTAATGAAAAGTTTTTCAACGTTGGTAAAAATATCAATATAATTACTAATAATTTTAACTTTAACAACTATATTATCTCTAAAATTGATTAATTATTATTTTTTCTATTAAAAATTTCGATTAACACTCTTAAGACAAAAAAATTTACATAAAACGTCAGATAGGTTCTTGGGTTAAACATTGCATATAAAATAAGCGCCCAGAAAGAGATAACTAAGGCCTTGGAAAGGTTATGATTATTTTTTAGAATTTTAATATCTTTACTAATAAAGTAACCTAGAATCAACAAAAAACACAGAAGCCCTAGCAGTCCTGTTTCAACAAAAATTTGGGCAAATAAGTTGTGCGGATAAAGCAGGGTTGCATCATAAAATATTTTATTTTGCCCAATCATCTGGTACTTTCTATTTTTCATAAAAGACGGCAGATGATCATAAAAATTACCTAAGCCAACACCAAAAATCGGGTACTGCTTTCCAATTAACACCGCTTCACTTATTAATTCGCCTCTAAAATTTAGACTATTAACATCCTCTTCTTTGTCTTGAAGCAGTAATCTATCAATGACTGAATATCCTTTCGCTTGATAAATATAAAAAAATCCGACAAAAAAAATCAAAACTGTTGCTATAAAAAAAATAATATTCTGTTTTAACTTTATTTTATAAAGATCGTTTTTAAATATGATTAAAGTTACAAATAAGGAAAAACAAACAACTACAAATCTGTCCCGATAGTTTGACCAAAAGGCTAATAATATTACACCTAAAGCGGCGATCCAATAAATAGCTTTTTTAATTAGTTTTTTTTCTTTGATGAAGAGATATAAAATCACCGGCAAAAAAACTTCTCCATATGACTCAAAATACAGTCTTCCTCGATTAAGGTTGAAAACAAATATGTTAAGGACCGACTGATGGATAAAGCCATAAAGAGAATTAATCAGTTGAGGATAAAAGAACATTACCAACTCCAACAAAACATTAATAATTACTGCCAGGCTAATTAATTTAACTAGAATCCCAACTTTTTTTTTGTTGTCTATTAATAAATAGCAAGCCAATGTAAACAAACTAATTGTTATTAATCTTTCAAAAAAATATAAAAAAGTATTAATATTTATAGCGTTAATAACTGATAAAGATTGAAAAATAAAAAATGTCATTAACAAAATAGTTATTCCTTTAAAATTAATTTGTTTTTTATCCAAAATAATCAGTTTTATTAAAATAATTAGATTAATTGATCTAAAAAGAATGTGGCTTGACAAACCAAACGGTAATAATAATGGAGGAAGTCTAATCAGTAAGAAAGAAAAATAAAATAAAATTATTGACATTTCAGCTTATAATCATAACAATAATTCTTAATTATCTTATCAACGTCACTGTTTTTTGGAATGTTTATGTCTTTTTTAAATTGATTAATAAATTTTGCTGTCTCTAACTTCCCGATATTTTCTCCATCAAGATCAACATATAAAGCAATGATTTTACTTAAAAGCGTTGAAGTTGAAAGCGGTTTGTCATAAACCGCCTTTTTATAAAAATAGACGGCGTTTTTTTTATCTTTTAATTCTTCGTAATATTTTCCTTTATTTAAGTTAGCAGTAAAACCTTCTTTAAAAATAGAGTCATACTTAATTAAATATCCTAGTCCTTCTTCTTCATTTTTTCTAATATTTGCTTCAATTATTTCTCTATAAACTTCACTCTTTAACGGATATATCTTTAACGATAGACTAGTCAATCCTATATTGTAAAAAATCTTTCCTATCAATATTACTTGGGCAAATATAAATAAAATGAAAGCTGCTGATAAAATAGTATCGTTTTTAATAATCTTGTCTTTTTTTTGGCTTTCGAACGATATTCCCATTAGAATCATCCAAAGTAAAAAAAATGACGTATATCTATGACTAAAACCAAATAGAAAAATCAGGGTCAAAGATAAAAAAAGATAAAAATACAGGTCTTTTTTCATTTTTATAAAGATTAAGGTTGAAAATAACAAAAAACCAATACCAGCCAACATTCCATTTTCGGCAAAAATATCTAAAATTATATTGTGGGCGGTTGTCATTCCTTCTTGCCAATTAAACTGTTTTTTTATCGTTGAAAGATAAAGATTTTGCGGCCCATAGCCAAAAAAAGGTCTGTCTTTAATCGATAGTAAAGCATAGTAAAAATGTTGCTGTCTTTTTCCGGTAAAACTCTTTTTTTTTGGAAGCAGTAATTTGTTTTCCATAAACTCTTTAATGGGCGTTGGAAAAAATCTATTAACTTCTGTTGTTGTTATAAAAAACAGACCAGTTATTAATATGGTTACAACGATAACAAGCCAGTTCTTTTTGATGAAAAAAAAGGTTGTTCCAATAATAATTAATGCTAAATAGGCTGATCTTGAATAGGAAATAATGAAAAAAGGTAGAAAAAATAACAATAAAATGAAAAATTTGTTCTTACTTTCAAACAAGATTTTAAACAAACAAATAACTATTCCTAAAATTAACAAGTTTCCTAATTCATTGTGATAATAACGCCCATAAAATAAACTGGCTGCATCTGTAAATAAACTTAAATGAAAAACTTTATCAATTAGAAATATTAAGGAAGAAAATAAGGAAATTATTATTAAAAACCACTTAAAGTACTTATTAAAGCTCTCCTGATAATTAAAGCTAAAAATAAAAAAGAAATAACCAGCGCCGTATAATAATAAACTTTTAAACGCTATCTCTTTGTCAATAGCAAAAAATGTAGAAATAACCGAAAAAATAATAAAAATAAGATAAAAAATCGTTTCCTTAACCGGAATATAAATCTTCTTTTTTTCAATTTTAGTCAATAAGAAAAGAAAAAATGGTGCCAATAAAACCAAAAAAAAACTCAGTTGCGAGACATTATAGTTTCCAAAAACATCAATAAGGAATATGCCACTTATTGATAAAAAGAATAAAATCAAAGAAAAAAGCATAAAAAAATTATAGACAACAATTTGAATGCGGCCGCACGAGAGTTGTATATTTAACTTCATTAACAATGTTCATTTAATAGTTTGTTTGATTAGATTAAATAGTATTTGAAACTCAATTTTTTTCTTGGCTTCTCTCAAAACTTGACCAACCAAAAAATTCATTGTTTGAGCTTTACCAGCTTTAAGGTCGGTAACGGCTTGTGGATTAGCCCCAATTACTTTATTAATAATTTTTTTTAACTCTTCATCAGTAATATCATCAATCTGAACGGATTGTTTATAAGCGTCAACAATTTCTTCAACGTTTTGTTTAAACAAATCAATTGTTATTTTTTTGTGAATCACTAAATTAACAAACTTATCAACCGGTAGTTTTTGTTTTGATAAATTAGAAAAAATCTCTTCAAGTTTTTTTACTTCAACTGCGGTTTCGAAAAGTAGTTCTGCTAACTGTTTATTGATTTTAAAATCTTTTTCCCATCTTGCAAAAACCGTTTCCAACAAATCAGGAACCGAAGACTTAATCTCGCCTAACCATTGATCACTAAATCTAATCGGCGGCAGATCAGGGTCAGGAAAATAACGGTAGTCAGCCGCTTCTTCTTTTGATCTTTGAGTGTAAGTAATATTTTTTTCCGCATTATACCCCCGTGTTTCTTGATTTGGTGTTTTTCCCTCATCCAATATTTCTTTCTGCCTTTCAATCTCATATTCAATCCCCCTCTCCAAAAACCGGAAAGAGTTAATATTTTTCAACTCAACTTTATATTTCGGTAAATTTTCACTTTTTACTTTTGAATTTAAATTTTGAATTTTGACTTTTGAATTTTGACTTAATAAAGATATATTCGCCTCCAATCTCATTCCTCCTTTCTCCATATCACAGTCGGAAATATCCAAATAGCGGACAATCTGACGGAGTTTTTTCGCGTATTCTTTGGCTTGAGCCGCCGAGTGGATATCTGGTTCTGTGACAACTTCAACCAATGGTACGCCTGACCGGTTAAAATCGATTAATGTCACTGGACGGGAAGACCCCGTCCCTACATTTATTGTTTCATGTTGTAATTTTCCCGTGTCTTCTTCAAGGTGAACTCTAGTTATTCCAACCAGTCCGAATGAAGTTTCTACTTTACCATCAACGCAAAACGGCATATCATACTGGGAAATTTGATAACCTTTTGGTAAGTCAGGGTAAAAATAATGCTTGCGGTCAAACTTTGAAAGACTATTTATTTTACAACCCAAGGCCAATCCCAGCTTTATCGTCCACTCAATCGCCTTTTTATTGGCAACTGGTAATGCGCCCGGTAATCCCAAACAAACCGGACAGGTATAGATATTGGGTTTTTCGGCGTGAAACGGATCGTTTTTACAACCGCAGAACATCTTGGATAATGTTTTGAGTTCGACGTGAACTTCCATGCCAATGATGATTTGATAGTTATTCATTTTTATTTTTAAGAATTGGTGGTAATTTTTTGTGCCAATCGGTTTCTTGTTGGTAAAGATATCCCAATTGAAAAAGTTCTCCTTCACCAAATTTCTTTCCAATAATCTGTAGTCCAACCGGTAAACCTCCTTCTGTAAAACCTGCTGGGATTGCTAAAGCCGGAGCGCCAACTAAATTGATCGTACCAGTATAAAGATCTTCCAGTAAATTTTTTAAAGGATCACTTATCATCTCTCCAATTTTTGATGGCAAACTTGGAGTGACCGGACCTAATAAAACATCACATTTTTTTAATGCTTCTTCATATTCCTGAATAAGAATCGTTCTTAACTTCTGCGCTTTTTTATAGAGCTTATCAGCATAACCGGCAGAAAGAGCATAAGTACCAAGAAGGATTCTGCGGACGGTTTCATTAGAAAATAGTTCTCGCTTATCCCCGTAGCGAAAACTATCATAGCGGCCTAAATTAGAACTTGTCTCACTTAAAGCAATTAAATAATAAATGGAAACTCCGTAAATAAAATGGGGTAGACTAATTTCTTGAATTTTAGCTCCTAATTTTTCGAAAACTTTTGTGGCCGTCAAAACAGTTTTCTTTATTTCCGGATCAAGCCCCTGACCAAAAAATTCCTTTGGCAGACCAATTACTTTTCCTTTAATAGATTTTCCTAAATACTGATAATATTTTTCAACATTTTGTCTGGAACTGGTTGAGTCGTGCTCGTCATGCCCTGCAATTATTTCTAATAAATAACTTAAGTCCTCGACTGATTTGGCCATTGGGCCAACCGTATCAAGCGAGGAAGCATAAGCAATTGCCCCATACCTGGAAACTCTGCCATAGGTCACCTTTAATCCGGAAATATTACACATACTCGAAGGATTTCTGATTGATCCGCCCGTGTCTTCTCCAACCGCGAAAGGAACCATTCGGGTTGCAACGGAAACGGCTGATCCACCGGATGAACCACCTGTAATTCTTTCCATATCCCAAGGATTGTGGGGAATCTTGTAATCGGTATTTTCATTAGATGCTCCGTGGCCCCAAGCATCCATATTATTTTTTCCTATTAATATTGATCCTGCTTGAATTAATTTATTAAAAACCGTTGCGCTATAGGGTGGATAAAAACTGTCTAAAATTTTATTTCCGGCCGTCGTCCGAAGATCTTTAGTACAATAAGCGTCTTTAACTGCAAAAGGCAGGCCATAAACCATTGAAGAACTACTTTTTATATTTTTATCTTTTTCTTCTGCTTCTTTTAAAGCGATATTTTTATCTTTAACAGTAATAAAGCTGTGAAGTTTTTCATTAAGATTTTCTATACGTGAATAAGACTCTTTGACTAAATCAACTGAGCTAACTTCTTTTTTTTTCAAAAGATCTGACAATTTTTTTATTGAATAGTCTATTAACATATTAAGTTTCTTTGAATATTGCCGGAACTAAAAAATAACCGTTATTTGTGTTTTTAGAATTTTTTAGGGCTTCTTTTTGATCTAAAGACTGCTTGACAATATCTTCCCTCAAAACATTTTCGTCCTTAGCCACTCTTGATGTTTCTGGGATATTATCGACGTCAATATTTTTTATTTCCTCCATATAATCCATCACTGAAGAAAATTCGCTGACATATTTTTCTTCTTGCTCTTTGGTAAGACTGATTTTAGCTAGTTTGGAGAGATTATCAATCAAATCTTTTGAAATAATTTTTTTCATATTTTTATATTAGAAGCTGTTTGAAAACTATATTAAACAGCTTCATAAGCGCCTGTAATTGAAAACTATTTTAGCTTTAACAAATAGTTTTCAAACAGGCTCTTAGAAAAAAGCTGAGATATCTATTTTGAGCAAATGGCTTGGGTCCCTTTAGGGTGAAGCCTGCGAAAAATACGATATCGAAGCTTTCATGATTGTTTGTACCCAATCTTCCTTAAAAACTCTTTTCTCTCTTTTTCCTCTTTTTCATTTTCAACGCCAGCCGGTGATCCGCCGTCGACAACTCCCATTATTCCGCGTCCTTGTTTTGTTTCAACCACAATAACTTCGGTCGGGTTGGCAGTGGCGCAAAAGATATTAACGACTTCGGAAAGGTTTTTAATTCTGTTGAGTACATTAATCGGGAAAGCGTTCTTAAGGAATATAAATAGTGAGTGACCAGCTCCGACCGCCTGAGCATTTTTCATTGCCAATTTCTTCATTTCTTCATCAGTTCCAGTTATTCTAATTTTTTTCGGTCCTGAGGCTTCGCAAAAAGCCAATCCAAATTTTATCCCCGGCACCGCCTCAACCAAAGTTTCGTAACAATCCTCTACTGTCTTGATGAAATGAGATTGGGCGAGAATAAAATTTATTTCCGATGGTTTTTCGATTGGAATTATTTTTATTTCCATAGATACATTATAAATCATATCTGTGATAAAATTAACCAATTAAACGGGGTGTAGCTTAGATGGCAAAGCGTCAGGCTGGGGGTCTGAAGACCGTGGGTTCAAGTCCCGCCACCCCGACTTTTTATTATTACATCCTGATATAATTTATTCATGAATTTTTTATTAATTCCTCTTCTTTTTTTAGTCTGGCGGATCTTTGATTTTTTAATAATCTTTTTCAGCCAAGGATATTTTATTAGTTAATGAATTTTATATAAATGATTAAGCTTCCATTTTTTCAAAAAGGCGATTCAAAAGGAATCCATTTTTTTTCATCCAATAACCAACTGGCTGAAAATATTTTTTTTGTCTTTATTGCTTTTATCTTTTTATTTGTAATCGTTTTATTTCTAAGACTATTTCAGTTAACTATTGTTAAAGGTGGATATTATAGAAGTCTTTCCGAACAGAATCGAATCAGAGAAATCGTTATTGAAGCGCCTCGTGGAGAAATTATTGACAGAAAAGGATTTATTATTGCGAAAAATCTTCCTCCCAATATTAATATTGAGGCCAATCAAGAACTTCTTAAAAATAATCAAAGAATATCTTCTCAAAGAATATATCAAAGCCCCGAAGCCATTTCTTCTTTAATCGGATATCGGCAAATTGCTGACAATAATGATCTAAAAAATGACCGCTGTCAATATAAATTAAAACTCGGTGATCGTACTGGAAAAAAAGGCATCGAGAAGTTATTTGATTGTCAACTGCGGGGACAACCGGGAAAAAAATTAATAGAGATCGATGCTAAAGGCAAGCATCTAAAAACTATTAACGTTATTACTCCCCAACCTGGTGATAAAATTCAACTTTCTCTTGACTTGGATCTGCAAAAAAAAAGTTATGAACTAATCAAAGGAAAAAAGGCAGCTGTCATTGCCATTAATCCAAAAACCGGTGAAATCTTAATCAGTGTTTCGACTCCAAGCTTCAACTCTCAAGACTTTGAAGACCAAATAAGTCCTAATATCCAAAGATATCTTATTGATAAAGATAGTCCTTTATTTAATCGGGTGACCGAAGGCGTTTATCCGCCTGGATCTATCTTAAAACTAGTAGTGGCAACGGCCGGACTGGAAGAAAAAATCATTGATGAAAAAACTCAAATTGAAGATACCGGAACTATAAAGGCCGGACCTTTAATTTTTGGCAACTGGTACTTTCTTCAGTATGGAAAAACCGAAGACATGGTTAATATTGTTAAAGCCATCAAAAGATCTAATGATATCTTTTTTTACAAAGTCGGTGAAAAAACCGGCGAGGATAAAATAAAAAAATGGGCTGATATTTTTGGGTTAGGAAAACATACTGGAATTGGCATCGATGAGGTCGAAGGAACTATCCCTTCTTCTTTTTGGAAAAAAGAGGTTCTAAAAGAAAATTGGTATCTGGGCGATACTTATAACTTGTCTATTGGCCAAGGATATGTTGGAACCACTCCTTTGCAAACGGTTTTAGTAACCAGTGTTTTTGCTAATGGCGGGTTCTTGTGTAAACCGCAATTATTAAAACAAAATGTGGGGATGTGTAAAAAATTACCCATCTCCCAAAAAACCCTATCTTTAATTCGAGAAGGAATGAAACAAGCTTGTTCGACCGGAGGCACAGGCTGGCCATTATTCGACTTCTCTATAAGGACTGACCCTGTAAAACAACAGGGTCAGTCCTTGAAGAAGCAAGTTCAGGTCGCCTGCAAAACCGGCACGGCCGAATCACATGCCGCGTCAGGAATGCCACATGCTTGGATCACCGCTTTTGCCCCTTATGAAAATCCTGAGATTGCTTTAACCGTGCTGGTTGAAGAAGGAGGTCAAGGTTCAGACGTGGCCGGGCCGATAGCTAAGGAGATTTTGAAAGCCTACTTCGAACGCAATCAGTAATAGAAATTTGTTGTTAGAAAATCGAAATTAGTAATCGAAATTGGAAATTAGAAATTAGGAAACTAAAAAATCTCTAATTTCTATTCTCTATTTTCTATAACTAGTCACTAATTTCCAACAACTATTTTCTAATTCCTTAGAACTTCTCAAACACAATATTTTCCCTCGAAACTCCTTTGTTAATTAAAAATAATTTTAACGACTCAACTATTTCCCTTCTTCCGCAAAGATAAAAGTCGGACGTAATTAGTAGTTGGTAGTTGGTAGTCAGTAGGTTATCTAAACAGGAATTAATGTGGCCGAGTTCAAAATACTTTCTATCATTTTCCGGAATCATATTGAGATTTTGTTCACGAGATAAACAAATTTTCAGATTAAATTGCTTTAACTCGTCGAGCAAGCAAACATCTTTGTAAGTTTTTAGGCCCCAAAATAAAGAGAGATTAGGAGACTGGGAAATTGAGAAACTAAGATCTTTTTGATTGTCAATTTCCAAATCTCTTAATCTCTTAATCTCTGAATTTAGCATCGACCTTACCGGCGCAATCCCCGTTCCTGTTGCTAAAAATATTTTTGGTCGGTCGTTTTCCTTTAAACCAAACATACCAGCAGGCCCTTGAAAAATTACTTCGTCTTGAACTTTAAGACCTGACAAATAGCTTGAAGCCAGTCCGCCGGGAATAATTTGAATTATTAACTCAAAACTATTTTTTTTTGCAGCCGATGAAGCAATTGAATAGAGTCGAGAAACCGGACCTTTATCAGTCGGAGTTTTAATCATTAAATATTGACCCGCCTTAAAATTAATCTCTTTTGGTTCTAATAAGTTAAAATGGTAAAGATAGACATCGAAGGTTAATTTGGTCTTTTGGGAAAGAATGGTTTTGTAAGTAGATAGCATGTTTTATAGCCTCGCTCTCTGATTAATCTCCGCCTCAACTAGTTCTCTTGGCCGGCCAAATTTTAAGCGGGAAAGTTGAAGAATCGCTTGAGCAATTTTTTCGTTGGCGCCTGCTTTTAATTTTTTAATATCCTTAGTCATATCAACGGAGAAAGGCGGCACCGGCTCATTATCCACAATCGTCTTCATATAAGCATGAAATCTTTCAATATTAATTAAGTCTGACTCGCCAAACACCGGTTGGTATTCTCTTTGTAAATAAGAAGCATCGGTCACTCCAACTCTAAAAGAAATTAAGGAACCAACATTGCCAAAAACGGCATTTTTTACCTCATCATCCATCTGGCCGATAAACTGATTAGCCACCGTTAAATTAAGATGATATTTTCTCGCCTCAGATAAAATCGTAGCAAAATCCGGAGTGGCAAAGTTCTGGAACTCATCAACATAAAGATAAAAATCACGGCGTTTTTCTTCGGGAATTTCCTGACGGCTCATGGCCGCAATAAGAATTTTTGGAATTAAAACCAACCCTAAAAAGCTCGAATTTTCCTCTCCTAACTTTCCTTTTGACAAATTAATCAGAAGAATTTTTCCTTCATCCATTACCCGACGAAAATCAAAAGCCGAATCAGATTGTCCAATAATATTTCTCATTGTCTTATTAGTAACAAACCGGCCGAACTTAGAAACGATATAGTCTAGAACTTCTGATTTGTGAAAGTCTGCAGTTTGAGCTATTTGGTCTGTCCAATAACGGCGGACAATTGGATCTTGAACTTTTGGTAAAAGCTCTTGAACATATTTTGGATCAGATAAAATTCTTACCACCTCGACAAAAGTCGAACCCCGCTCACACATAACAGTTAACATAGCGTTTCTTACCGCATGCTCAAATCGTGGGCCAATAATTCCGGTTCTTTGCGGATCGTAAAGTTTATACATTAAATTAATAATTGAGGTCGTAATAAAATGTTTTTGGTCTTCGGTCTTAGCCTCAAGTAAATTTAATCCCATTGGCCGCTCTGTATCTGAAGGATCAAAATAGATTACGTCTTCCGCCCTCTCCGGCGGAATATATTTAATAATCTCGTCAATTAAGTCTCCGTGGGGATCTATCACGCAAACACCATGACCGGCTTTAATATCCTGGATCGCCATATCATGAAGCAGGACTGATTTCCCCACACCGGTTTTTCCAATGATATAGATGTGGCGCCGGCGATCATCAAAACCAATATTAACCGGCCGTCTGACTCCTCGATAGTAACCATAGCCAATGGCGGTCCCGCCCGTCTGAAGGACTTCCGAAGGGACCGGAGCGGTTTTTGCCTTTAACCATTGAATATGAGGTGTCTCAACTGTTTTATTAGGGAAATGAAAAAGCGTTGCCAACTCATCGGTTGATAAAATCGAAACCGATCGGGAAAATGGTAGATCAACCACCGGAAAAAATTTATAGATAAAATTAATCATAAAACCGCCTTTAAATAAAGTTTTTGTTGATTTAAAACTATTAAGATCAGAGTTAAACTGAGTAAAGGCATTTTTAATATTTTTTAGATGAGTATCGGCAATGTCTTTAGAAGGAGCGGTGACGACAAAACGAATCGTGGTTTCAAATCCTGACTTGGAACATTTGTCATCAATTTTCTCCAAAACTTTTGGGTCGGTTTTAAAGGTGGCTTTTTCCGGATTAGCTTCATTTTTCTTAGTGCTAGAAATATAGCTCTTACCGGATTTTTTCCATTTTGAGCCGGCCGGACGAATCAGAAATTGAATAATTCCTGCTTCATTATTATCAAACTTTGATAGAGCCGATGTAATGGCTGAAAGTGAGTCAGTAGGTAAATCACGATAGACGCGAATCGGCATATAAGGAGCTTCTTTCTCTACCAAAGCGCCAAAAACTACCTTGCCCTGTTCGGAAAAAATATTCGGCTCATCAACTTTCTTTATATCAGCGGTCGGATAATAACCATAGATGGTTTTTTCAATCAAGTCAATAATCCTGTTCGGAGCTGAGACATAAAATCTAATCTCGGCTTTTTTTCCAATAATCTCAAAAGAAACCACGTCATCAACTTCTAAAAAAGAAAAAAAGCCGGACTTTTTTAAAGAAGAAAAAGAAGAGAACATTTGGTCGGCCGCATCAATTTTAATTTCGTTTTCTTTAGATAATTTTACCTCGAGAGTTACCATCTCTAAAGAAATTTGTTCCCTCTTTTTCAGACGAAAATAAATAATGATTAAATAAATAAGAATTAGAGTCAGGCCAGCGGCTAAAATTGCCGCTAAGCTGGATAGACTAATGGTAATTATTCTGTCAAGAAAAATTTGATAATAAATTGAGTCCATAAAAAAAGTATATAATATATGCGACTATGAAACAGCATGAAAATTTCAAATTTCAAATATCAAATATCAAAAACATAGTTAAAAATTCAAAATTCCTAAAATATTTATTAATATTTTTTGCTTTTATTTTATTAATTGTTAATTTTATCTCTAGTCAAACTATTTCTCCAATTTATTTTAGATTCGTTAATAACGATAAAAAAGCAGTAATCAATTTTTTGCAAAAAATAAAAACTTTTCCGGAATTTCAAAAAATACTGGAAATGAATAAAAATATTTATGGAGAAACTATTAAAAATGAAGTTTTTAAAGAGGAAAATAAGAAAAGAGTAATGATAAACAATCTTGAACAAATATTAACAAAAAACCCGAAAGCAAGGGATGTCTTATATAGTCTTTATTTGCTATATAAAGAAAAGGGGGACAATTTGACAGTTGAAAAATATTTAAAACAAACGAGGGAAGTAGATCCCGCTATTGGATTATAATTTTTATAACTTTTATAATTGTTATAATGATTAAATGTTAAAGCAAGCTCATCTCTACATCAAAGGTGATGTCATCGGTATTGGCTTTCGCGCTTGGACAAAAATTCAGGCAAAAATTATTGGGGTAACCGGTTGGGTGCGAAACGTTAATAACCATCCGGATATCTATGGCGTCGGTGGTGGTGTTGAGGCCCAAATTCAAGGAGATGAAGAAAAAGTTAAACAAATAATTGAGTTAATAAAAAAAGGCCCGCCGGTTTCCCATGTTAAAGAAGTGGAGGTTTTCTGGCAAGAACCAAAGGAGATCTTTGATGAGTTTGAAATAAAGAAATAATTTAATCATTCACTAGTAGTATTTGTCACTAGACCAACTTCTTTTCCTTAAAACTAAAGTATCCATCTTTGGTGATAATTAAGTGATCTGATACTTCAATCCCCAACAGCTTGCCGGCCTTAACTAGATTTTGAGTAATAATTAAGTCGTCTTCCGACGGTTTTAACTCACCGGACGGGTGATTGTGACAGATAATAATTGCCGCGGCGTGACTTTTAATGGCCACTTCGAAAGTTTCCCGGGGATGAATTAAATTAGAGTTTAATGTACCAATAGAAACTGTATCGATGCTAATAATTTTATTTCGGTTGTCTAAAGAAACCACCATAAAATATTCTTTATGAAAATTAATAATTTTTTCTTTTAAAAGTGGAAAAATGTCTTTTGGCGAATTAATAATCTTACTTTTCTTTTTATTTAAATTTTCTTCTCTCCTTAGTCTTCTTAAAATTTCAAAACAGGCTTTCAGCTGACAGGCTTTAGCTAAACCTAAGCCTTTGATTTCCTTTAATTCTTCAATCGAAGCTTCTGATAAACTATCTATCGAAGTAAAAGTCGTTATTAGTTTTTGGGAAATATTGGCAACTGATTCGCCTTTAACTCCCCGACCAAAAATTAAAGATAATAACTCTTGAAGAGACAGCGACTCAACGCCATATTTAACAAGCCTTTCCCGCGGACGTTCATCAGCGGGCAAATCGTGCAAAGTGTAAGTTTTCATAGTTATATTTGTTATTTTGTTAACGAGTTAACGTGTTAATGGGTTTGACTTTTCTTAGCGTTGTTTTAACTCGTTAACTTTTTAACACGTTAACATGTATTTAACTTTAGAACAGATGTATTATTATAGTCAATCGCTTATAACCTACAAAAACATATGATTATATTGTCATATGGCTATATTGTTGATGAAGTATAAGAAGAGTTTTTAATTATTTATAAATTCCCTGACGATGACCAATTTTAATAATCACAATGAGAAGAACGTTCTTAAAAATTTTATAAATTATCCTATAGGGCCAAATTCTGTAGTTATAACAGCCATAGAATTCACCTTTCATTTTTTTCCCAACAAATGGATTTATTTGTAGAGTCGGCAATATGGAAAGAATTCTTTTTTGATATTGAAAAGGAATATTATCAAATTCTTTTTTTGCTCTTTTCTCGAACCTTATCTGCCACATCATATTTTCTTTTGCCTTTATCGGCTAACATATAACCATGTTCCATCATTACTTCTTCTAAAGTTGGATAATTTTTATATTCTCCTGATTCAACATCTCTGTCTACCTGTTCTATGTTTTTTTTCAAATCAGGAAATTCTGTCAAGATCTCAATTGTTTCCTTCCAAGAATCAAACTCTTCTGCTGACATAATAATTATCTTTGGCCGGCCTTTTTCCGTTAAAATATAAGATAAACCTGGTGTTTGGACTTCTTTGGCGATTTGGAAAAGCCTTTTTCTCGCTTCGGTAATGGAAATAGTAGTTACTTGATTCATATGTGTACATATTAACGTACGCTTACGAAGTTGTCAAGTGTGGATACAATCCTAAATAATTGGAGCTGAGAGTTTTTCTACTTTGCAGACAAATAGTTTGTTGGGTGCCATTGAAACTCGCAATTCCTTTCCTAAGTGAAAAGCATACACAGAGGAAATAAAGAGTCCGAAACGCCCAAAAGATCTTGCGAGCGTTAAAATGTCAAGGTTAAATTCTTTATCTACATCTGAATCTGAGCGACTAGTAACAATAAATTCTCTTGTAACAGAATCGAAATCGACAACAGAGACAAACTCTTGATTGGCGACTTCTAGTCGTTCACCACTGTGTTTATAGGCATTATTAAGAAGATTGTAGAAAATAATAAACTCCAGACCGTTAACGTTTATAGAAGGGGCTTCATTTTCTCTCTTTACAACAAGTTTTGCGTCATAATAATCACATAGGGGATTGAGTAATAACTCCCTTTTTTGAAGTCTTTCTAAATATAGACCAGTGTCTTCTTCCGATCCACTGTTAATTAAGCTATAAAAATATCCAGCAGAATCTCTCAATGTCATTAGTGATCCAGCTACATGAGGAAATAAGTTTATTCTTTTATTTTTTTCAACCACCCCTAACCTATCTGATTTCGTTGGGAAGGTAGGTATACTTGCTGAAATTTCTTCATCACGAATTTGTATAAATGCAGAAATATCGTGATTAAAAAGAGATCGAAATTCAGGGCTTTCAACAATTCCAAGACTTCGCGAAGTGTCTTGTATTGATAAACTAAAACTTCTAAGGTCATGCTGAACGAATGATAAAAATATGTCTGACCGACCAATTTGTCTAATGGTTTCCTCATATTCGGCAGGAAGTTTTTTATAAGCTTCTTTAGGCATGAGAGTATTATAAAAAAAGTGGTTATTCTTTTCAACTATAAATTGATAGGAAGCTCTAGGTGGACATAATTTCAAATTCTTAAATTAAAAATAAAAACATATTTTTCAAATTAATCTTTTGTTCCTAAAAACAAATCCAGATGGTGTCTTGAGGTATTTTTCGAAGTTAGTAGCCTTCTTCCTTTAATGTTCTTTTAAGAGCTTGTTTTAGTTGATCTCTCCCAAATCCGCTTTTTAAAAATCGTTCACGGGCTTTTGCATCAGTCTCATTTATAAAATATTCATAATGAATAAGTAAAAATGGTCTTCTAAATTTTGTTGCCCTAGATAATCCTTTTGCATGTTCCTGTAGTCTTCGTTTTAAATCAGTAGAGTAGCCTGTATAAAATTTTTTGTCTTTTAAACTAAAGATAGTATAAACGTAAAATCTTTTCTTTAACCAAGTCCTGCTTGTTTGTGACAAAACGTCAGACGTTTTGTTCATAAAGAAAATATATATATTTTTTGGTGTCGAGTCAAACCAAGTCTGACTTGGTCAAACTCGATCACCTCGTCTAACTCTTTAAAAACCGAGTTAGACTCGGTGGACCTACGGGGAATTGCTCAACTCGCAGTTTACGAACTCTGTGAGTAATTACTGCGAGTTAGTCCCGCTTTGCGGGAAACCCTGTGGACCCGAGGGGAATTGAACCCCTTTCTTTTCCATGCCATGGAAATATACTGCCGGTGTACTACGGGCCCGGTCCAAATATTATAGAATATTATTAATGCTTTTCCAAGATCGCCTTGATGCTGGTAATCAATTAGCTGATAGATTAACTGATTATAAAAAGAATTCTATTGTTATTTCTCTTCTTCGCGGCGGAGTAATTATTGGCGATGCGATTGCTAAAAAACTAAAAATTCCTCATTTGTTTTTAGCGGCTGTAAAAATTTCCCACCCCGATCAACCAGAGTTGGCTATCGGCGCTCTATGTTTTAATAAAATCTATCTTGATAATCAATATGTTTCTTTTTTTGATAAAAAAACAACTAATCAACAAATAAAAAATGCCAAAATTAAATTCTCTTCTTATCTAAAAAGATTTAATCTTAAAAAAACTTCGTTTAAAACGATAAAAAATAAAACGGTTATTTTAGTTGATGATGGTATTGCCACTGGCGCCACCGTAAAGGCGGCTTTAATGCTTTTAAAATCACAGGGTCCAAAAAAAATTATTTTGGCCGTTCCGGTAGCACCAGTCGATTTTGACGATACCGGATTTGATCAAATAATTATTCTTCGCCGCGATCAATATTTTTCCGCTGTTTCCCAATTTTATCAAAATTTTCCACAGATAGAAGATGGGGAAATATTTAGTATATACTAATCTTATGGATCAACATGCGATTCCAAGACAGATCACTACCTTTGAATTTAAATTAATTGGTTTTTTAACCATTAAGCAATTTATTTATTTATTGATTTTTATTCCTTTGGGTTTATCGGTTTATGCTATTTTTCCTGTCCCAATTTTAAATATATTTCTCGGCCTA
>CAZIYS010000007.1:39429-43157 GCA_964543535.1 uncultured Gammaproteobacteria bacterium
TCATTGGCGTTGCTTTTGTCTTTGTTCCCATTAATGACCGGCCGATGGAAGTCTGGGTAAGAAATTTAATAAAAAGATTAATCTCTCCTACCCAATATTTTTTTAAAAAACAAAATCCAGCTATTTATTTTCTAAAAAATTTAGTTTTTACAGGCGATCCACATCGGGTTATGTCCCATATTGATTCTCAACAAAAACTATCAAAATATTTAAGCAATAAAACCCCGGTAGATAATCAAAACAAGAAACAAGAAATTAATAATCTTTTTACCGACTCATTTTCTTCATTGTTGGGTAAAAAAACTACTCGTCCTGCTAACCAGTCACAAGTTACTAGTCACCAGTTACCAGTCACTAATATCAAAACTCCTATTCTCACCGGATTAATAAAAAATTATAAACAAACCGCTTTAACCGGAATCCTGGTTTATATAAAAAAAGACTCTGCTGGTGACCCGATTAGAATACTAAAAACTAACTCCCATGGGGTTTTTGCCACTTACAATCCCCTCCCCCCGTCTGATTATTTTTTCGAGATCAAAGACCCCAAAGGAAACTTCTTTTTTGATACAATGAAAATTAAGGTAGAAAATATCAATGAAAAGCCAATCGAGATTTCATCCAAGGAGTTAATATGACAAAACCCACCTCACCAGTTAAGGCTTCCACTCAATCTTTTATTGAGATTGAGGAGATAAAAGATGATGTTGTTTTAATGAAGGATTTTTCCGCGGCAACAGTTGTTGAAGTTGGAGCCGTCAACTTTTGGTTACTGTCAACAGAAGAACAGTCTTCAATGATTTATGCTTATTCTGAACTGTTAAATTCCTTGTCTTTTCCTATACAAATTTTAATTGTTTCCAAAAAAATTGACGTCTCTTCTTATTTAGACTATCTGGAAGATAAAATAAATAAACAAACTGTTGATATTTTAAAAAATAGAATGATTGGGTATCGAGAATTTATTAAAAGTATTATTAAAATAAATACGGTTTTAGAAAAACGATTTTTCTTTGTTGTTCCTTTTTCTCCTTTGGAGATGGGTATAAGCGGCACTAATCCCGGATCTTTGAATAAAGAGTATGTCTTTACCCGAGCCAAAACCGCCCTTTACCCAAAAAGAGATAATTTATTGAGATTAATCACAAAAATTGGCCTTAATGGTAGTGTCTTACAACGGCAAGAACTAACCGAACTTTATTACAATCTTTATAATCCATCCGCCACCGGCCGGCGCTTAGCGCCAATTGAAAGTTACACGGATGTCATTATGTCACAAAGTTAGAAACCGTTGTTCGGTTAACGGGTTAAAAAGTTAACGAGTTAAAACAAAACAGAAAACCCGTTAACACGTTAACTCGTTAACCAAATAACTGAATAACATATGAGTATTTTTAATCTATTTCCCAAACCAGCCAATAACCAATCACCTAGATCAAACAATATGGCTGACTTTTTGGCAGCCGGATCCGTCTCTATAAAAGATTTAATCGCTCCTTCTTATATTGAAGTTGATTTCAATAGTTTAAAAATTGACGACCGCTACTACCGAACTTTATATGTGGTTGGTTACCCCCGTTATGTCTCACCCAACTGGCTTTACTCTTTAATCACTTTTGATCATCCTCTATATATTTCCATGTATATTTATCCGACCGAGTCAAAAAATGTCTTAGATGATTTGAAAAGAAAAATTGCCGAAATGGAGGCAACAATTGAAGGTGATATTAAAGCCGGGAAAGTAGTTGACCCAATAGTTCAAGTGGCTCTTGATGACGCTTTTTCCCTTCAAGCTGAACTAGCTAAAGGTGCGGAGAGATTTTTTCAGTTTGGCCTCTATGTCACTATCCCTGCTGACTCACTGGAAGAATTAAACCGGACCACCAAAGAAATTGATTCGGTTTTGTCTTCACTTTTGATTATTTCCCGCCAGGCCACTTTAGAAATGGAAGAAGGATTCAAGTCAACTCTGCCAATTTTTTACGATAAATTAGGTGTTTGGCGTAACATGGATACGACTTCTTTGGCAACCACCTTCCCTTTTGCCACTGCTTCTTTAACAAAAAATGAAGGAGTCCTTTATGGATTAAATGAACACGACGGCTCTTTAATTATCTTTGACCGATTTACTTTGGAAAATGCCAACTCGGTTATTTTAGGTAAATCCGGCGGCGGAAAAAGTTTTATGATTAAACTAGAAGCTTTAAGATTATTAATGATGGGAACCGATGTGATTATTATTGATCCGGAAAATGAGTATGAAAAATTAGTGCCGGCTGTTGGTGGTGAATATGTTGTCTTTTCGGCCTCCTCCAGTTATAAAATTAATCCCTTTGATCTGGAAAAAACCAACGCCGGACCCGATGAACTTTCTAATAAAATTTTAGATCTCCATTCTTTAATGCGGGTGATTATGGGTGAGTTAACTCCGTCACAGGACGCTCTTTTAGATCGAGCTTTGGTCTTAACTTACCGTCAAAAAGGCATTACTCAAGATCCGGAAACATTTTCCTTAGAGCCGCCTTTACTTGAAGATCTTTTCAAAGTTTTTGCCGGAATGGAAACACCAGAATCAAAAGAAATGGCTGACCGGTTGGAAAAATTTGTTTCCGGCTCGGCAGCCGGGATTTTTAACCAACATTCTAACTTTGACATTAAAAATCCTTTTACAGTTTTTGGCATCCGCGATCTGGAAGAAAATTTGAGACCGGTCGCCATGTATATTGTTTTGGACTATATTTGGAACCGGGTGAGACGGGAAAAGAAAAAAAGAGTTTTGATAGTGGACGAGGCCTGGTATCTGATTAAACAAAAAGACTCGGCTGCCTATCTTCACTCTTTCGCCAAAAGAGCCCGTAAATATCATCTAGGTTTGACGACTATTACTCAAGATGTAGAAGATTTTTTGTCAACTGATGAAGGAAAAGCAATAATAACAAATTCTTCTCTCCAGATTATTTTAAAACAGTCAACCGCGGCGGTCGAAAAAATTTCCCAAACCTTTTTTTTAACCGGAGGAGAAAAACATTTCTTGCTTCAAGCTGGAGTTGGCGAAGGTCTCTTTTTCGCCGGTCACTCCCACGTTGGCTTCAAAGTAATTGCCTCAGAAGAAGAAAAGGGACTGATTGAATAACTTACTTTTTATATGCTCCTTGACGATGAAGAATTGTGACTATCCAAATCTCTTTTTTTCTTTCATTAATAAAGTAAACAATTCTATATGGCCATGCTTTAAGTGACTTAGTTTCTTTATATTCTCCGGAAAGCTTTTTACCTATGAAAGGTTCATTTTTGAGAAGAATTATTTTTTTATCAATCTTTTCTTTATCTGATTGTGTTAGTTTTTTATATTGTTTTTGTGCTTCTTTAGTTAGAAAAACGTTCATAGGGTTTTAAAAGGAATTCCCTGTCTTTTTTTAGCTTGTTTTAAACCTCTTAAAACACTCTGCCTTGCTCCTGAAATCGCTAAAATCTCTGCCGTTTCCTCGAGTGATTCGAGTTCATCAAGGCTCAAAACTACAGCTTTTGGTTTTCCTGACACGGATATGACTAGTCGTTTCATATAAGTATCGACTTCATCAATTAATTTTGGCAGATTAGAGCGGAATTGGGAAATGGCAATAGTATTCATATGGAGAAAGTGTACAAAACCTTGTACAATTTGTCAAGAGTGTGTTAAAGTCGGGTACATCGGTGACAGTTTCTGTTTCTCAAAAAACTTGTAATGA
>CAZIYS010000008.1:0-42354 GCA_964543535.1 uncultured Gammaproteobacteria bacterium
TGGTCATATTGGTAAAAAAGTAGCTAAACTTTTAACTGCTTTTGGAGCTAAGGTTGATTATTTTAGTCGAACTGACAAAACAAACTCTCTTAAATATATTTTTAAAAATTCCAATATTATCACTCTCCACCTACCCTTAACTAACGAAACGAAAAATCTTATCAATAATAAATTACTCTCATTAATGAAACCGACTGGTTTTCTCATTAACACCTCAAGAGGAGCAATTGTGGAAGAAAAAACTCTTTTTAAAATGCTTCAAGAAAAAAAATTGGCCGGGGCGGCTTTAGATGTTTTTTGGCAGGAACCTTTACCGCCTGGCTCTCCCTGGAGAAAATTGTCTAATGTCATTCTTACTCCTCACATTGCCGCTTCAACCAGTGAGGCTTTAAAAAAAGGGACAAAAACAGTGATTGATGAGGTTATAAAAATTTTGTCGAAATAATATGAAAACCGATCAATTTCATTTAGAAATTATCCCTATTAAAAATATTTTAGTTCACGAAGAATTTGATACTTCAAGAAGCGATGATTTAATTAAAAAATTTAAGAAAAGTAATACTCTGACCGATCCGATTATTGTTGCTTCTTTGGGTAATAGTCAATATCTTCAACTTGACGGTATGAACCGACTAAGCTGTTTTAAAAAATTAGGGATTAAAACAATCCTCTGCCAAATTGTAGACTATAATAATCAAGAAGAGGTTAAACTTTCCTCCTGGATTCATTTTTTTAAAGCAAAAAGGGAAGAGTTTTTTCAACATGTAAGAAAAAATAAAAATCTAACAATCCAACGAGCCGATGTTGAAGAGATTGGACCGCGTTATATCAAAGAAAAAGATTTTGGTCGATTGGTGATGATAGTTGATAAAAAAGAAGGTTCCTTTCTTATCTTAACTGGTGGCGATTTTGTCGAAAAAATTAAAAGGCTAAACTATCTTGTTTCTTTTTACCAAAATAATATTACTAGGGAAATTCTTCCTTTTGATTTAACTCGCCGTAATATGCGATTGTTTTTCTGCGAAAATCCTCATCTTAACTTTTATGAAAATCCCCAAACCAATTTGATGGTCGTTTTTCCTAACTTTACTCCCCAGCAGGTTATTGAAGTAGTTAGGGTTGGTGGTCTTTTTCCGGCCGGAGTGACTAAACACTTGATAAAAGGCCGGTGCTTGGATGTTAATGTTCCCCTAGATTTGTTTGACAACTCAAAGTCGGTCGCTTTCCAGAATAAACAGTTTAGCAAGTTTTTATCAGGAAAAAAAGTCCGGCTTTATGAAGAACCGACGATTAATTTTGAATAATCACCTTTTAAACCGTCTCTCTTTTTTTCTTTATATAAATGACCAGAATGACAATCGCCGCAATTATAAAGATGGTTATTGTTAATATAAGTGGCAAAGTTGTTGATAATAAAGATTTAGGCTGTTTTGGTGATGTACTTTCGCCATTTTTTTGAAAATCACCAGGAGTTGTTCTTCTTTCAGGAATAGCGGTAATCGTCTCTCCTTTTACATTTTTAAACTGATTAATCTTTATATCAGATTTGCCGATTGAGTCGCTGTTTTGAGCAATAAATTTACTTGTTGACGTTTTGACAACTTGACCGCTCGTCGTAGTATAGGCAATTCGGTAGGGCATCGAGGGCAAAAATTCCGAACTAATCTGATAATATCCTTTATCATCGGCCTTTGTTTGATAAGCTGGTTTATTGGAAAAATTAAGAATTACCGCTACGGTCGCATTAGGGATCTTTTTTCCTTGGGCGTCATAAGCATAACCTTCAAGATAGTTTGGGATCGGTTCAAATCTAAAGTTAGAAGCCAGAGTTACTTGAGCATTAACTGGTTTTATTAGGCTAAACAACCATTTTTTAATTCCTTCTACTAAATTAGCAGGTTGTGTCAGATCGACTTTCTCGATAGTAATATCACCAAAACTTTCATCGGGTTCGAAACCAGACTGATTGACTGTTAGGATAAAGTTACCTTGAGCATCGGCCCTAACAGGTGTTTCTGTCAATAGACGATACCGGGCGTTTTCCTGAAGAACCGGATCTGGTTTTAGACTATAAGCTTTTATCTTGGCAAAAGGATGGGAAACTCTACCTTTAATAATAACTGTTGATGTTAGTTTATTTAGATCATAAAAATACTCCATAAGTTTTGCATTAGTCTCTAATTCTACTGAGACTTGCTTTAAGGGAATATCTCTATGTTGAATCATACCTTTCTGGACTATTTCTTCGCCGGTTTGATCAGGATATATATCTGAATAAATTTTTGAATAATTTGACTGAAGATTAACAATTTTCTCGGGAAAAACATAGTTACTATGTGAAACCGTTAGTTTATAAGTACCGTCGGGGACAACAAAGCTAAATCCTCCGTCTTCTTTGGTTGTCTGAGGATTTAATATGTTGCCGCCAAGAAGATCAGCTGGGGTCATCATCGTGAAAGCACCATTTACTCTTTTTTTAAGAAGGGTAACATTTGTTTTGTTTACTGGTTCAAGGGTCTTTGAATCAAAAACTCGGCCATATGGATCCCAGGCAATAGAGACACAGTCAGATTGATTTACAACATTTTCAAAACTAAATGTTCCTATCTGCTGGGTTTTTTCTTCACCGGTTCCCATATTAGGAATCGGTTCAAAATAGTTGAGCGCTAGCCATCTTCGTGTGTATGCTTGTAGAGCTGAGCCTTCCCAAGTAAAGGCAGGAATGTTTCCTTCTCCGTCGCTCATTAATGGATTTGAGGAAAGAGACGAGCCTTTAAATTTATAACCAAACTGATTGTGTAAAGCCTGAAGATTGTTCCTACCAAAAACCTGTTGATCTAAATCGGCATTTCCACTGGTACACTCTGAATTAGCAATACATTCAAAAACATAGGTTTCACTATTGGCTAATAGTTTTGCCTCCGGATCGACAGAAAGAGAAGCGGTATAAATTTTGTCTACTTCCGGCTTAAGACAGACCCATCTTTCGCTTAGCTGTTGAGCGTTTACAGAAAAAAGGGGCAAAAATAAAAATAAAATAAAGAAAAGAAAGATTTTTTTGTTCATAAAATCATCTTAAAGAAAATTTCTTTATTTGTAAAGAGAAAAATATTTGATAGACTATGATTATGAGGAAGATTGTTTTATTACTTTTTATTATCTTGCCGATATTTACTTTTATCCTTGGAATGAACTATCAAAAAGTAATAAGTAACCCTAAAGAAGTTGTCACCCCGACGCCAACTGCGGGTGTGGCTTGTACCTTGGAAGCCAAAATTTGCCCCGACGGCTCGTCAGTCGGCCGAGTTCCACCTGACTGCGAATTTGCTCCTTGTCCAATTACTAGTCAAGAAAACAATCGAAAAAGAACTAAGTCACCAACAGGCTATGAATGTCCTGAAAACAACTATGTTGACTGCATGCCTGGACCATATGAACTTAAATGGGAATGTACTACTGAATACCTCCAATGGGCCCAAGAAAACTGTCCTGGTTTTAAAGGAGCAGCATATTAATCATCTTCTTTTGTGTGATGATATAATGGTTTTATGAAGATAATCAATCGTAAATTCCATCGTAATTATCGTGAGATCGAGAAATATGAAGCCGGGATTATTTTGACCGGCGCTGAAGTCAAATCAATCCGTTCAGGACGTTTAAGAATTGACGATGCTTTTATTCGGATTTTGGGATCAGAAGCTTATCTGATTAATGCGGAAATTCCTATCTACGAGTTTGCCCGAAGTGATACTTATAAATCAAAAAGAACGAGAAAATTACTGTTGCATAAAAAGGAACTAATGAAATTAAAAATAAAAATGGCTTCGGGTGGGTTGACTTTGGCCCCGGTTTCCTGTTATAATAAAGGGCCTTTGATTAAGTTAGAAATCGCCTTGGTCAAGGGAAGAAAAGATGTTGAAAAGAGAAAGTTAGAGAAAAGAAGAGATATCAAGATTCAGGAAGAGAGAATGATAAAGGAATATTTAAATAAATGAATGGGGTTTACCCCGTTTACGGAGTAAATCAAAAATTTACGGGGATGCCAGGCATCGACGGGAAATTTGCACTTTTAAAAATGGCTTAGACGCACCTATGCGAAGTCCCTCGAAGCTCGTAAGAGCGAAGTGGGACGGTAAATAGGAAAAAATTAACTGATAAGCAATTGTCAGAACGTCTTGAGTATGAACAAGCGATTGCCGGAAGGCAATTTGCTGTTTTATACGCCTAAGACCCTCTCTCCAGATTTTGTCCGATTCAATCTGTAGAGGGGTAAACCAATCGGAATAGGGTGAGACAACATTTCTAGTTGGTTATCAAACCGACAAATATAACTGGCTTCTTGAGACGATTTGATTATTTGCAGCGTTTCAAGACAGAGTTAAAAATAATCTATTCTAAGCTAAACCTTTTTAAAAGTGTTTTCTCGGACGCGGGTTCAACTCCCGCCATCTCCACAAAATATTATGTTGGTTATGATCGATTAATCAGTTCTCTAATATTAAGAATTCCTTCCAGGGTTAATGATAATTTTCAAATATATTCTTGTATTTTATCCTAATTATTTTGTATAATATCTATTAGTCTATTAAAAAAATTTAAAAATATGAGTGAGGTTGGAAAATTTGTAGGATGGTTCGGAGGATACCCACGAACAGAAGTTAATTATCCAAAAATAACAATTCCTTCAGTTGAAACAACAGAACCAGTTACTCAAGAGAAGCCAATAATTTCTCAACCAGTTACTCTTCAACCAATAGCTTCAGCAACAGTTTACAGATATCAAGGTCATGATCTTAAAGGAGGTTGATAATTTTAGTCTTCATTCCTTTTCTCCAGTTTACAAATTATTTTTTTAAAACATTTCTTCTTGACTCCCACAAAAACAATAAGTAGTATAAAAATAAGAGGGTAAAGAAAGAAGGTGAGATTATGGAAAAAAACATTCAGCATTATTTAAAACATCATACTTTAACTATCACTTTTATTGTTTTCTCAGCAATTGTTATTTTGGCAACAGGAGAATATTTTTTATATAGAAAAATTATGCTGGTTAACAAAATGGTGTCAGAAGGATTTATGCAAATAAAAGAAATTAATAAAACAAGTTCTTTTATTAAAAAATAATTCATGGAAAATAAAAAATTTCTCCTTAACTTTTTTGTAATTGTTATTGTTTCTCTTGGGGCTCTTTATCTTGTTAAAACATTTGATATTTCCTACCCCTTAACTATTGTTTCTACCTCAAAATCAACTGAGTTAGCTGTGGTTGGCGAGGGAAAAGTTGAGGTCACTCCGGACACAGCTTATGTCGATGCGGGAATTACTGTTGATCGAGCGTCATCAGTTAAAGAAGCACAAAAAACCATTAATAAAATTAATAATAAAATCATTAATGCTTTAAAGGATATGGGGATTGAAAAAGCTGATATTAAAACCTCTAATTACTCGATTTATCCAAGTTATAAATACGAAAATAATGAAAATAAACTCGACGGATATAATGGAAACGCGACTATTCAAATAAAGGCCCGAGATCCTCAGTTGGCATCAAAAGTGATTGAAACGGCAACTACAGCTGGTGCTAATCAGATCCAAGGATCAAGGTTTGTAGTTGATAAGCCAGAGTTGTATCGCGAAGAAGCGAGAGAGAAGGCAATTAAAAATGCTAAAGAACAGGCAGAAAAAATGGCAAAAAACTTAGGAATTAAGTTGGGAAAAATTGTCAATATTATCGAGTCATCACCTAACCAACCTATTCCTCTTTACGGCAAAGCTTATGCTGAAGGATTGGGCGGCGGCGGGCCGATTCTCGAGCAGGGAACGCAAACAGTGACTTCGGTAGTAACACTGTATTTTGAAAAGAATTAAGCAAAATAGTTTATAAAGTTTTTAAAGTTTGTAAAGTTCCTAAAGTGTTTTTACTTTATAAACTTTATGAACATTATGAACTTTACGAACTATTGAGTCTTTGTTAACTCCAGTTCAACGACTGTGTTGGCCGGCATGATAATAGATTTATCTGCCTCGAGTTTGATTTCTCCATTTATTGGTTGTAGATTTAACATTGTCTCTGACCTACCATCCGGATATTTTTTTATTAAGCTATAATTAACTCCATCTAAATTTTTAAAAACCACCGGTACTGCTTCGTAGTTGCGGCCTGATTCATCATAGTTGGTTAAAATTAATATAATCTTTTCCGCGGTCTCACTGGCAATTGCGCTGACATTACTCCCTTCACCATCAACCATCAATTGATTTCCTTCAAGAGAATTTAAAAGTTTTAGGGCTTGATAGCGTGGTTTTGGACTTCCATCATAGTTTAAAATTCCCCAGGAAAGAGTCGGGCCGTCTTTAATCTCAAATAAAAATGATAGCTCCAAGCCGGCATTAATCAGATTTCTTAAGGAGGCAACTGTATGGGCGGCACCAATTTCCGTATCGGCAATCGGGTTTTTCTCCGAATCATAACCCCATTCGGAAATAATTTTTGGTAGATTTTCATATCGATCATATTTTGGCGATTCGCCCAACCATTTATTTAATTTAATAATGTCATCAGTATAGTCATCGGTTTTTTTAGAATAATGATGCCAACTTAAGAAATCAATTCTTAAATTATTGGCCGATACAAAATCTAAAAACTTCTGAATCCAGTTTTTATATAAAGCAGTTGTCACCGGACCGCCGATTTTAAAAGGTAAAGCATTTTGCGCTTGCTGAGCGCCTTTGACTGAATAAAAATAAAGGTCGCTGTAATTTTTATCTCCGCCCACATATCTCCATTTACCAAAACTTTCCAAGTCCGGTTCGTTCCAGACTTCATAATAAATATCAGTCTTCCAGAAATCTTCTAAAGCGCCGCAGGGTAAAACCGTCTCTCGACTACTATAATGTTCGATAGTTTTTTGCACCAAAAAAGTCCACTCATTCCAGTTTTTTGGCTTACCGATTAAAGAACCATCGTCGGACATAGTTGGCGGCATATAACCTAAAGAAAAAAACGGTTTAGCTCCGGTATTGTAAATGTCACATACTGTCTTATCAAGTTTGGAAAAATTAAAAGAAAGATTGCTTGACGAATCGCGACTAACTACGTCATAAAAATCATAGATATGGTCAAGCCTAATATATTTTGGATAAAGTCCGGACACTTGAGAAACTACGTTTTCTAACATTCTTACTCCCGATTCTTCACCACCTTGAGCCAGGGCTTTCCATCGATCTGGGAAAGGGCCGGAAGTTTTAGTCACATCAACAACAATATTGGCTTTTATCGTCGCCGCGCGGGAAAAAGATTGAAAAGAATAGAATAAGACAGGAATCGCAATCACAGTAATTGCCAATAATATTACTAATCTTTTGAACATAGTTTATTTTAACAAGATTTTTATGACTTAATTTTTTGATATTTTAGTTTCAAGTGTTTAGTATCTTCGTTAATCCATTTCAATTCCTGTTTTGTTTTATAGTCTTTTTTCTTCACATAGCAATGGCTAATAATTTCAGTTTTACCTTTTTTCCTTTCAAAATATACTTCAGCTAATCGACTGTTGATAATTCCAAATTGCCAGTACATAAATAAATTTTAACTTTTTCAACACCGTTATGTTGGCCAATAATTCCGGCAACCTGTCAAGTTATATTACGGTTGGCAATGAGGCGCTAAATTAAAGGAAGTAATTGAATAATCTGCTTGGTTTTATTGGTAGTAGCAAAATGCCTACCTTTTTTTATAACAATATATTTTGCCCCTAATCTTTTACTCATTTCTTTGACCTGGAACAAAGTGATATAAGGATCATTATCTGAAGTGATGCAATAAATTTCTTTAATATTTTTCTTGATTAAATCATGATTAATTTTATTCGGCCAAAAAGATCGATGTTCTTTTGTCAAATCATTAAAATCCCAACCAGCCACAAGAATCATTTTTTGATAAGAGCACCTTTCCGCTAACCTCAAGGCCAATAGACAACTAAGACTATGACCAATAACCGTTGTCTCTTTATCAATTTCCAATAAATTTTCAATAAAATTTAATTGCTTATTCATATCAGGATAATCATCTTTCATAGTAGGAATTCTCGGTACAAAAACTTTGTATTTTTTTTCCTCTAATTTTTGCTTTAACCATGGATACCAAAGACTGTCAGGCTTCTCATACCATGCATGAAGAATTAATGCTTTTTTCATGTTTTTTTAAGTTTAAATTTAGAAAAAGTAAGAAAAACAATACTAGAAATAATTAAAATTGCTCCCAAAATGGTATTTAATTTGGGATACTCTTTAAAAAAAACGATGGCATAAAAAACAGCGCTTGTTGGAGCCAACAATAAAAGAACACCAGCATATCCTGCTTTAATCTTACTTAATCCAGCGTTAAGAAGAGAATAAGCTGAAACATTAGCTAGACCGAAAAGAAACAATAACACCCAAACATAAAAAGGAATTGATAAACTAAAAGGTTTCTCGACGCTTAAAGTAGCTGGAATTAAAAACAGAAGAGAGAAAGTAAACACCCAGAGGGTGTTTTTAGATGAACTATATTTTTTACCAACAATTCTTCCTAAAAAGATGTAAAAACCATAAAGAATTCCTGCTCCCAATCCATAAATATTTCCTAAAAGATTCTGGTTGAGATTCGAAGGATTAAAAATGAGAAAGATACCGATAAAACTGATGATTAAAGCAATTAATAACTGTTTGGTGATTTTTTCTCTCAAAAACATATAGGCAAAAACCGCGGCAAAAAATGGTTCGGTATAAAGAAGAAAGAAGGCGTTAGCGATTGTGGTATTAATGATTGAAAGAGTAAATAAAATTAAGACAGTGGCATGACCCAAAACTCCTCCTAAACCATAGATTAATAAATCTTTCTTGGTAATTTTAAAAAAATCTCGACCCTTGGAAATTAATAGCAAAGACATGATAAAAGCAAAAGCCACTCTAATTAAAACCTGGGAAAAAGGAGTGACGTGTGGAGAAATATATCTAACTAATACTCCCATACTACCGAAAATCAAACCAGCAAGGACAATTAAAAAAAATCCTTTTGATAGTTTTATCATTTAATTAAGTAAATATTTTTTAATGTCTTCTTCTATGGTACATGAATCACAGTTGGCACAACCATAGTTTTTATCAGGATCAATTTGGTACTTAATCATATCTTGTGCAAGAATATAAGCAAGTTTATATAGTTCTCCAGGATTAGCCGGTTCTTTTTTAGCATACTCTGAAGTATCCCATGGCTTAAATGGCAGCAAAGTAATTCTCACTCCTTCTTTACTTATTTTATGAATCCCTTCTAAAGTGCGACCAAATGGTTCAAGTCCGGTAATTAAAACCGTATTAGTTTTATTTTTATCCAATTTTTTTTGCACATATTTCCAAACCTCAAAATATCTTTTTTTTGTAATTTGAGATTTTCCCGGACAGATTTCTTTCCTTAATTGATCATCCCAAATCTCAATATTAAAACCAAATCCATTTGCCCCGGCTTTAATTAATTCTTCTAAATAATCATCTGTATCTGGAGGTGCCATTTCAATCCAGATAGGAATTTTTTTGTTAGATTTTCTTATTAATTTAACAGATTTCAAATAATATTCTCCGCTTTTATCTGGTGTTAATTTTGTTCCTCCACCTAAACAAACTTGATAGGATTGATTTTCATCGTAGGCTGATAGAGTGGTTTCTGTGATTTCTTCAGGAGAATTAATAAGCCAGCGGCAACCGGTACCGCAGAATTTACATCCTTTACCAATCATTTGATAACCACAACCAGCATATTGAAGATGAAGATAGTGTAATCCTTCATGAGCGAAGACCGTTGCCATTGGTTTATTTGAACTGGTCTTTTTTAAATACCATTTTGGCATTTGGATTGGAGTGATTGGAATTTTTATCTTATTATCTCCTAAGAGAAAAAAGTCATTGGCGATTTTTATTATTTCAAATTCCGATCGTTTATCAAATTTAAATGTCGTTGAGGCAAGAGTGGGAATAAAACCACCAAGTAAAAAATGTAAACCAACATACCCGCCTCCTTTTAAGATATTATAAGGATTTTGCTTTTGATAAAATTCTTTTGACCAGTTATTTTCTCTGATCCCATAACATAAAAGTTGCGCTTTGATTTTTATTAATTCTTCAAATTTTTCTTTGGTCATTATTTAATTAACTTTATTAATCGGTTTTCCTTTAAGAATTGATAAAATCGTTTCTGTGGCAATTCTTGCCGTGTTCCTTAATGCGCCAGTAGTAAAATATGCCTGTTCGGGAAAGACCATTAAGTTTCCTTTATAATCAGGTATTTTTTTAGGAAAGCTTTCAAAAGCATAGCCCCCAAGTTTTTCTTTTTCAACCTGTTTAATAATAAAAGACTCGTCAAAAATATGAGTATCCGATGTGCTAACTATAAGAGCAGAAGGTTTTAGTCTTGATAGAAATTTTTTATTAATAAATCCTTTTATTTCTGGTGCGGTAGCTAAAGTATTGAAGACAACGTCGGATTTTTCAAAAAAGTTGCCAAGATCAGTTGATTGAAAAGATGATATTTTTTTACTCCGGTTCCAATAAATTACCTTCATCCCTATTGCTTTACAAATCTCAGCAACCCTCTGTCCAATTCTTCCTAATCCTAAAATTCCCGCAGTTAAACCTGTGGTTTCTTCATTTAAAAAATGATCATAATTCATATTCCATTTATTTTTCACAATTAGGGGGAGTTTTCTTAAAAGGGAAAACATCATATATATAGCAAACTCTGCCACCGCTTCTGTGCATTTATTGGGTGTATTGGTTAAAATAACTCCCGTCTTTGCCAATTCTTTACCGTTAATCCAACTATAGGAAGTTGTAGTTAGGCACAAAGCTTTAAGTCCAACCATCCGTTTTAATCTATCAATCGATAACCCTTCCCAAACATCTTTTATATAGGTAGGATCAACCGCAAGAATATATGGTTTTTTTTGGAAAAATCGATCAATTTTATCTAAATCTGTGCCTTTTTCTGAAGAAAAATGAAGATTATGACCCTTAAATTTATTCAATTGTTCTTCGGTAAAAAATCTTTTTGGAAAGAATATGTAAATATCCATTTGTTTATTTCGCCAACTTCCAATAATGCCAGAAGTTTTGCCTTTGCATATCAGCTAATGACTTGCTAATAGCTTCCATACCAGTTTTGGCATCTTTTCAATTAAAAGTAGCGAAAGTAGAGTTATAAATAACAAATTGGTGCCTGATTTTTAATATAGATTCAGGAATTTGTTTATACTGATAAACCTTTTCCCAACCAATGGCACTATTATAAAAAGACTGATCTTTTTGCTTATATTCTGGGGCGTTACCGATCTCTCTAAATTTAATTTTGCGGTTAACTACTTCTTCTCTGAATTTATCGGCAAATTTTTTTCCAACAAACCGGTTGGTATTTTCATAACCAAAAACTAAGATTTCTTTTGCCTTTAGTTCATTCCACAACATTTGTTTTAAACCTTTTGTGCCCTGATAATGAATTACCTTAAATTGTTCTTTAATTATTTGTTTATTCATATAAACAGATAGGTGTTTGTAATCTCTAATCACCTATTATAATATATACTAATTTATATTTGTTAAATACTTGATAAATATATGAAAGTAATTTTTGTTGCTCCCAAAATAAATATTCCAAATGGATTGATAAAGAAACTTGAAGAATATGCTGAAGTTTTCTTTTTTGAGGACAATCCAATAGATATAAGAGATATTAAAATGCTTAAAGAAAAAGGAGATAAAATTCTTTGCCCTTTTCCCGAACCAATGGCTTGGAATTTTCCTAATAAATTTATTAAAGACATTCCTGACCTGAAAGCAATTTGTTTGTCAACCACTAGTTTTGATTGGGTTGACGGCAAACTAGCAAAAAGTCTCGGTATTCATCTAACTAATGTTCCTAATCCTCCAAACGGAGTGGCTGAGGCAGCTATTTTTGCCATGTTTGCTGTAGCAAGAAGATTTTCTGTTACTTCTAAAGGAAAGAAATTTATATATCACCCGAGTAATTTTTTACAAGAGGTTACTAATAAAACCATGGGGATTGTAGGCCTCGGAAGAATAGGTTCGCGAATTGCTGAATTAGGAGAACAACTTGGAATGAAAGTTATTTATTGGTCAAGAAGCAAAAAAAAGAGTAAGCTTAAATTTGTTGAATTAAAAGAATTGTTTAAAACCGCAGATTTTATCTTTCCTGCGTTAGTCTTTAATGATAAAACTAATAAATTTGTTTCTTCAAAACTAATTGATTTAATGAGCCCTACTTCTTCGCTAATTACAACTCTTAGTAGCGGTATTGTTGATATGGATTATGTCTTAAATTTGGTGAAAAACAACAAACTTTACGGATGTGCCTTAGAAGATGACAATAAAACAACTGTTGATTATGAAGGAAACGTCTTTGTTATGTTGAATAACAACTGGTATACAAAAGAAACAATTGACGAAAAAATGAAAATTTGGATTAATAGTATTATTTCTGTTATAAAAGGTAAACCTATAAATCTTGTTAATTAAGATTGTTTTCGTTGTTAAAAACCGGTTGGAACTTCTGCGTTTCTTATTTTTATTCTTGCAAAATTCCATGGCCAGTCTTTTTTTAACCAATTAATAACGATTGAAAAAAGCTTTGGATAAAGCCCTTGATTATAGGCCTCTTGAGTCACCCACATGGAGAAATCAACGTCATATTTTTCCTTTTCTTTTGGGAAATACAGGTCAATCGGAAAAAGATAAATTGAGCCTAAGCATTCAGTTTCATTTTTGTTCATAATGGTGAAATTAAAAGCAGTTCGCTTATTAAAGTCTTGCTCCATTTTTTCTAAATCTTTCTTATTTTCCTCTATTGTAAAGTTGGTAGAAGGCCAGGTCGAATGACAAGAAGTCTCTCCTCTTACTTTTTTAATAATTTCAACGCTTGAAATCATCGCTTCGTAATCTAATTTACAGTCTTTTACCGTTAATTTTCTGATTATATATTTATCCGTCTCTAATCTTTCTGGAATTATAAATTTTTCCGGAACAAAAGGTTTCATATTCTTATTCTAACCTATTCATCTGAATTACGCTAAATAAAATTAAAACTCCACCGATTATTTCTTTTAAGGAAGGCACTTCCTGATAAATTACCAAGCCTATTAACACGGCAAAAAACATTTCAAGAGTCAAAATATTACTGGCAATTGAAGTTTTTATCTGTTCAAATCCATAATTTGTAAAAAAAATAGAAAGCCCTATCAATGCCAAAATACCTTTTTGTTTGTTTGAAAGTTTCATTAAGAAAGTAGAGTTAATAATTTATTAACAGAAATAATTTTATCATCAAAGACAGTCAATCCAAATTTACATAAAGCCAATTTTTGTTCTTTTCTTTCCACTCCTTGAATCCATTTACCATTAGCTCGATGAAATACTTCCATTGCTAAATACTTGCAAAATATTTCTTCATTAATTGGTTCAATTTTTCTGTAAGCAACAATACATTCTTCAATATATTTTCTAGCTAAATCTAAATCAATATAGCCAGTTAAAGTATAGATGACAATATGAGCTAAGTAACTTGGTAACATAAATCTCTGATCCGCCCATTGAGAATAACCAAAGTCTATAAAAGCCACCTCTCCTTTTTTATTTACAAAAATATTTTTAGGATGACAGTCGGGCCAAGACCAAAATTTATTATTTTTCGTATATCCCTTTTCTAACTCTAAATACTCTTTTTGACTGTTGGGATAAGCTAAACGAAGCTCCAGCCCTCGTTCATATATGCTCATCGGGGCTGTTTGAACAACTGGAAATTCTTTCCATTTCCTCGATTCAATAGTGAGGTAGGCAAGAGAAATACCAACACTTTCAGCCGTTTCAAGTGATAATTTATTATCAAATATTTGATTTTGCATTAGTTCAAAATTTTGATAATAAAGATTTTCCATAATTGAAGTGGTCATATCAGAAAAATCAAAAAGTAATTCAGGAACTTTTATTTTTGAATTTTTTTGTAATTTTTTTAATACTTTACAATCTACATTGTGAGATTTTTTGTCTAGATATAGCTCTGTTGGGTTGAAGGGGATCGCACCAGCCGTATGTTTAACAACAACTTCTTTTTCATCAAGTTTGGCTGAATAAACTTGGGAGATGAATCCACCTTTTAAATTTTCTTTCAAAACTATATTTAATCCTCTTTTTTGCAGTTCTTTTTGAAGATGTTCTTTATTGATAAGAGTAGAGGGGTTTGGATACGATCGTTTTTTTTCATCAACCGTAACCGGGTTGATCACCATTTTTTTCATATTTTTATTAAGGGTAATTATATATAATTACCCTCTATGTTACAACAAAGGGTGGAAAAACTTCAAAAAATCTTGGAAGAAAAAAATCTTGACGGGTTTTTGGTGAGTAATTTTTACAATATTCTCTATTTAATTGGGTTTAAAACATTAACCAACGATGAGAGAGAAGCGTGGGGGTTGGTAACAAAAGATAATGTTTATTTGATGACAGACTTAAGATATGTCAAAAGTCATCCCGCCAATGACGGGACAAAATTCAAAAATACAAGTCAAAAGTTAAAAGTAATAACTCCTGAAAAAAGTTTGATTGTTCATTTAAGGGAAATTATTACGGAAGAAAAAATTCAACGACTGGGATTTGAAGGCGACGATTTGAAAGTTAATGAACTGCAAAAAATAAAAGAAAAACTTGTAAATGTTGAGCTGGTTTCAACAGAAAAATTAATTATTAAAATCCGGGAAATAAAAGATGAAACAGAAATTGAAAAGATAAGAAAAGCTTGTCAAATAGCTGACGAATGTTTGGCAGAAATCGTCAAAACAATCAAAGTCGAACAAACAGAGAAGGAAATTGCTTTCAAAATCGAATTCTGGCTCAAAGAAAAAGGTTATGATCTGGCTTTTTATCCGATTGTGGCCATCGATAAAAATTCAGCTATTCCTCACTACGATACCAGAGATGGAATCAATGAAAAAGTTAAAAAAAACTCAATTGTCTTAATTGACTTTGGCGCAAAATTTCAAGACTACCATTCAGACATAACAAGAATGATTTTTGTTGGGAAACCGACCGATGAAATGATTAATACTTATAACAAACTTTTAGCCGCTCAAGAAAAAACAATTAAACAATTAAGCAATGATAATAATCCTGTCTCCATTGACCAATTCTGCCGCCAACAATTAGTTTATCCTCATTCCACCGGCCACGGCGTTGGATTGCAAATCCACGAATATCCAAAGATCTCTTTTACCTCAACTGATGTTTTATTACCTAATCAAGTTATCACAATTGAGCCGGGAGTTTACATCGAAGGCAAATGGGGGATGAGGATTGAAGACACGGCTTTAATAAAGGAAAACCAGCAGATTGAAGTTCTAACGAAATTTAGTAAACAACTTTTAATTATTTAATTCCGCCTTCATCTCCATGGTTTTTTCTTTTGCCTTTGCCTTTGGTTTATAAACATCAACTGTTTCTTCCGACTTGGCCTTAAGTCTTTCTGTCACTTCTTTTTCCCGGTCTAATAGATCTTTAACCGTCTTAGCCGCTTCGATTTTTGCTTTAAGATAAGTTACCAGCTGATCGCCGGTTAGATTGTTGACTAAAAATATCGGCAAAATATAACCAACATCATCTAATCCCTGCTCTTTAACTTTTTCATCGGAAGAAAAAAGCTTATTTAAAGTATTGGTAATAATAACAATATCCTGATTAACCCAACCATTTCTGGTTTTAATGTTTTCCGTCACCGGCACCTCGCCTTTTTCATACTGATGCGTCCACATTTTCTTTACCTGTTCATACTCATCAATAGAAACCGTCTGAGGAATAAACTCAACCACAGCCGGTGTTTGCGCGGCTACTATTTGTAGTACCTGCTCTGAATTAAGATTTTGTTCCTTCGCTACCATTTCGACAATCTTAACATCAGCCTTCACCTGAGCCGAAAACTCCTTAATTACTGCCATCACTTTGTCTTTTTCCGTCTTTGTGGCTGTTGATATTTTTTGTACGATTTCTGTTGCCGGGGCGTTAATACTCTGATGAAGCAAGCTAAGAATTTGGGAAGTTTTATCAACGGCCACTCCGGTTTTTTGGGAAATGGTTGAAATTAAATTATTGTCAGCAATCACGGCATTGGCTACAGATGATGACACTTGTTGGACTTTTTCTTGAGGTAGCTTTACTCGAAAAGAAATCACCTGGGTGACCGGCACTGCTTTTGGCAAGGTTGTGATGATGTTTTGACGGAAATGGGCTTGCTCCATTTTTGAAGCGGTAAAGACACCGATGATCTGACGGGCCGCCACATCTGATTTAGCAGCCCGGGAGGAAAGTTCGCTGCGAATATTCATGTATTTTTGTCTTTCTGATGAAGTGGGTGCCTGAATTGGATTTTTTAAATAATTAATATTTTTATTGACTGTTTCGTTGACCGTCTTATTAGTCTCAAAATGAGCTATATCAGTAATTTTTGAGGCTTTGATATTAAGAGATTGGGTAATTTCTTCGGTGCGAGCTTTTTTTATTTCCTCGACCGTTTCAATTCTCGTCCGGACTGAAGTTTCAGTTTCTCGGGGAATTTTTAAAGCAGCGCCAAGATTAGAACTTAAATTTACCGGAGAAAGAATCGGAGATGGCGCACCGCCTTTTCCCGGATTAATAGCAGATAGCATCATATTTTTCATCGCATTAATTCCCTCACAACAATAGTCTCTAAAAATACGCAGCAGCCACCAAGGAAAAAATGTCACCGCCCAAAGCATAATTAAAGTAATAATATACTCTACATATGGATCAATATAGTTGATGTTGTTTAATGGGGTGAGTCTTTGTGCTGGTCCGCCCCATGTAATATTCGTGGCTGTTGGGTAAATATAACCAGCAGCAGTACCGCTCCGGGAAAAGTCGAAAATGAAGGGAATTCCTGCTTTCCAAATTGTTGCTAACCCTCCTAAAAATAAAGCCAGTAAGGGCCCGTAAAAAACCCACTGGAAAAAAACTCCTATCCAAATCATTCCTACATTTTTAATAAAAGCAAAAGATAGAAGAATCGCCAAAAACGGAGAAACAAAAAGGAGAAACCATAAAATTATTTTTCGCAGTAATAACATCCCACCCATAAAATAATAGCTTATATTGGTTAGCTTGAGCATAAACAACTGCGTCTTTATTGATTCTTGAGCTCCAATATTTAAATCTTTTATTCCATAAAAACTATAGTTTGATTCCTGACTGATACCGGAAAAATAAATATTAAAAAGGTCTTTGCCGCCTAAATTTTCAATAAAAAACTTCATCATTATATCTGATAGTTGGACGATTGTGATAACAATCGTCGCTGAGAAAGAGATATAAAGAAGCGAGGTAACAATTCTCGTCACCGCCGGCCAAAGTTTAATACCGGTCTCAAAATTAGTCCGCTGGCCAATAATTATTCCTAAGCCTAAAAGGGCGGCGGTTAAGATAACAAAAAAATAACTCAGGTTTCTGGCGGTTGACCAAACTTTAGTCAAGGCAGGATGATTGTCAATGGCTGCATGAGTTGTTACCCAATATATAAACTGACGGGCTCGCTCATTAGATCTTCCTTGTATGGTAACTTCTTCATCGTCTGTCCAGTAATGATATAGGGTTGGATTGCTTTTAAATTCCTGATAATTAGTGGTGCATTTTTCTTCTGGTTTATTAGTTTTTTGAGAGATTTGTTTGTAAATTTCATCAAACTCCGGTTTACACTCATATGCCCGAGGAATTGGTTCTGTTGGAATTGGCGTTGCCTGTTGTCCTAAAACAAAATTTGGTAGCAAAAAAACTACCGTAAAAAATAAAGCCAAAATCGCCAATATTCTTTTCATAGAATTTAAAGATTTTTAAAGACAAAAAAACCACCGGCAGCTGTAATGAAAAAAAGAGAAGCTAAAACAATTCCTTTGGTTGTTTGATTTATCGAGCCGGGGCGGGGAGGAGCGGCGGTTGGGTATGGAGTATAGGTTGGTTGACCAGGAGGACTGGTTGGTTGGGGACTGGTTGGTTGGGGAGTTGCGGTAGGGGTTTCCGGATTAAAAAGAGCACAAAGTTGAGTCGCCCCGGGTCCGGTGGCAATTAATTTATAAGTTACATAAGCAAATACCCCTGAACCAGAGTAGGGAGTGGTTGATGACCCGGTAATAATTAATTTTCCAGAGCCTTGAACATCTGTCAAAACCGTCGTAAAAGTATTTCCTGGCAAAGTGGAAACATACTCAAGATATTGAGTTTCATAAGTCATTCCAATTGATGTTGACGATAAAGATTTTCCCTCTGTGTTAATGTTAATAGTAAACTTTACCTCTTGACCTCTTATTAGCTCACCAGATGGAGCAATTAAATCAAAAGTAATGGCTAAAACTGAATTAGGAACTATTAAAACACCTAAAATTAAAAGAATCGTGATTAGAATTTTTTTCATATTTACTATAACTTACTTATATAATACTTGAAATGATTATCTCTTTTCAATATTAAAAAGCGGGCCGACGATTTGAATATTGGCCGGCGCCCGCAGATTAAACCAGTCTTTGAATTCGCTTAAAGAAAAAGAGATGTTGCCGGCATCTCCGGAAAAATTAACCGAACTGACTCTTCCGGAAGAAAAATCAGCTGATACTGATCCGTCGTTGATGGTATTAAAAGAAGTTTGGCCGCGGGCCCGCAGCTCTTGTTTAACCTTGTCTTGTCCCCAGTTATCAGTTCCAGCTGGATTTGGTTTGTCTGTCTGATAAAGATGTTCGCGGACAGAAGAGTCTGTTTTTGCCAAAAGAATTGTATTAACAATGTCTGCCAGCTCTTCTGACTTTAACCAAGCGGTTTTATTATACTGACTTCTTGATCCCCAGTCGCAGTAAAACCAAGGCGAATCCCGATCATAGGCTTTTGAAGTTAAGTCGGAAAAACTACTAACTGAACCATCAAAATCATTAGTGTGTTTAGTCCAGGAAGTATCTGACCAACCAATCTCTGAAGACTTTAAAACATATCCGCCATGAGTGGACGAATACCAGGCTTTAATCGGCGATCCACCTTGTGTCATCACCCAACCGGCTGTATCGTTGACCGCTCTTTCCCAGTTACCGCCTTTGGGATCAGAATGAAATACCTGACAGCTTTCAGTTGCGCAGATATTCCTTTGTCCGTTTCCTGTATAAGATAAAGCATAAGAGCGTGCGGCAACTGCTTGAGCTTTTAAAACTGCATAACCATCATCACCCCAACTGTCCGGCACTTCATAGATTCTTTTAACATAGTCTTCAATATTAAAAGATCCATAACTATCAACATTAATATTAATCCCTTTGTCATAGTCTTTTTTTAATTCAAAATTATCATAATAGGCTCGCAAAATTTGCTCTTCGTTTTGTCCGGCCTTAGCTCTTCCATAAGCTCCAAATTGATTCATGCCAACTCGATTGGGAACACCATAGGTAAAAAAGGCAAACTTCGGGGAAAAACCTGGGTCGCGGCCATTGGTTAGATCACTATCACACCGACCTAAACTTGAGGCGGAACGGGAAATTCCTAAACTGGCTAATTTTTGAGCGATTAGCTGTTGTTGTTTAACTGTCAGTTCAGCAATTTTCGAACGGGTTTGAATTATTTGACCGGAAAGAATTTGAGATTGTTTGTCAACTTCTATTTTTAATCTTGCCAGTCCCAACTTCTCAACTTCTAAACTTTTTTTAATTTCTTCAAGATTTTTGACGTAAAGAACGATCTTAATTATTGTTCTTTTGTCTTCATCAACTAATGATTTTTGGTAAAAAATTTTTCTTAAAGACGCTGAAAGATCGTCAGCCACTAAAACACTTAAAAAAAGGGTGGAATTTTTATTAACATTTTTATAATATGATTTTGCCCTCTCATTGAGAAGTTCTTTTTGATAAGTTAGCGCCTGTTCTCCTTTTTTTACTTCTATTTCTTTTTTAATTATCTCTTGCTCCAAATTATTAATGTTCTTTTTTATTTCATTTAGCCTTGCGCTCAGACTTTGATAGTCTGTTTCTTTACTGCTTAAGTCTTTTTTTAATGAATTAATCGCATTATTAATATCGTCTAAATCATCCGCTTTAACCATTATAAGAAACGACAAAAATAAAACCAATAAAAATACTCCAATAAAAAACTTCTTCATAGAATCATTATAGTATTTTTTTGCTATACTAAAAATGTGAAAATGCGTAAGTTTATAATCATTATAATTTTTATAACTTTTATAAAGATTATAACCATGGGGGTTTTTGCTCAAACGCGTTATGCCGCTTGCGATCTCTGCGGTTACTGTCCGCCTAATCCGGCTCCGCAAAGTTGGCCTGCTTGTCAAAAATGTCTTTATCCTGAAATCAATCCTGATCCGGCGGTGATGGACAGTCTGAAAGTTGATCCTGAAACTAATTTACCAGTTGCTCCGGTTCCGGGCCGCCAATACACTTTTTTAGGCTGTTTGGGAGGTGGTGGTGGTTTTAGCCAAGAAGGCGCAGCTGGCGGGGTAGTCCAATCACTTCTTAATATTATTTTTTCTCTGGCTGGTGGGATTGCCTTTCTTTATCTTTTATACGGCTCGTTTATTCTTGCCACCTCTCAAGCCAATCCGGAAAGGCTTAATTATGGAAAAAGAGTGGTTTATGGAGCAATTGCCGGTTTGATCTTTACCTTAGGCTCGGTTTTTATTGTTAAATTTGTTGCGTCAGGAATACTAAAGATACCGGGATTTGGAGATGGGGCACCTTAATTTTATTTTTTCCCTGCTTTTCTTAATAAGCTTCCTCCCACTAATCCTGATAGAAGTATTGGAATAAATAGGGTTGGCAAACCGGTTGAAGGAATTGACTTTGCGGTTGATGTCTTAGGAACTTGATTGTTCTGTTTATAAACATTGTTTTCACTCGTGCTTATTGTCACGGTTGAGGATGGTTTTTTGGCAGGAGTTGGAGTAGGGGAGGCTCTACCAAAATTAAAGAAACTGGTTGTTTTTGGGGCTGAAGTAGAGGATGTTTTCTTTTTTAAATTAAGCTTGCCGGTAATCACGGCAACAAACACCAAAACAACCACCAAGCCCAAAACAAAGGAAATTATCTTATTAAAACTATCCATATAGTAATTATTATAGCATATATTTGACAGAATTCAATTTTATTGATAATCTTAAATTAATATGAACGAAAATCCCCAGGTTATTTTTTCCTGGAAAGCGCCGCTTAGACCATATAAAAAACGCTCTGCCATTATTCTTCGATTTTATCTGGCGGTCGCCCTGCTTTTATCTTTAATAATGTTTTTTTTTGGTGATAAAATCCTTTTAATTCCCATCTGGGCCTTAGTTTTTATTTTTTATGTCTTAACGATTACAGCGCCGCCTGACGTGGAGAACAAAATCACCACTTTTGGGATTGATGCGGCCGGCGTCACTTTACGTTGGGAGGTTCTTTCCCATTTTTATTTTGGAAAAAGATTTGGATTTTATACTTTAACAATTGTTTCCCAGTCGCCCTATTTTTATCATGCTTATTTAGTCGTCCCAACTGAAGAGATGAAAAAGAAATTAATTACCATATTATCTGCCCATCTTCTTTACCAAGAAACTCCGCAAAAAACCATCACTGATAAAATGCTCGATTGGATTTCTCTTCTTATTCCTGATGAAGAAGAGGTTTCTAAAGAAGAAGGTCTTCGAGCCGTTTCTGAAAGACTGAAGCAGGCATCTCTTTAATCCCAAAAATTCTTCCCCAAGACAAAACTCCCTCGTCACTGGTTATCAAAAAACCATCGATTTCTTTAGATAAAACAATTAAGTCTAAATCAGCCACGCTGTCTAAAAATCCTGTTCGAGTCGCGTTTCTATAACGGTCTCGAAAGTTTTTAATAAATTTACCAATAGCAATCTGAAAGTCTTTTTTTGACTCGGTCTTTTTACCAGACATTATTTCTCCTGTCTTAATAATCTCTTCCTCGGCAATATTAAGACCGCGGTAACTGCGATTGCGGATATCTTCAATTAGACGATAAAAAACCTGGGCTGAAAAATCTATGGCTGAAGGGTTAGGTGATTTTATATTAATCGCCGATAAAAAATTTTTAATAAATTCTTGATTTTTATTTTCGAAGAAGCTTAAAAATTCATCAACTATGCGTGCCGGCATATAAAAGTTGGCTTTTTTGGTTTTTTTAAATTTTTTAATTATTTCTGTTAATTTAATAACGATTGCCTCGGTGGTTTTTCCCATTTCCAAACCGGCTCCGATATTAAAAAAAAGGTTTGTGTCAAGAATAAAAGATTCCATATTTTTATTTAGAAATTAGTTATTAGAAATTTGTGACTAGTTATAGAAATTAGAAATTTGAAAATAGTATTTGAAAACCAATTTCCATTTTCTATCTTCTATTACGATTTTCTATTTTCAAACAACTACTTTCTATTCTTGTATTCTTACCGGCATGATAATGTGAAAAAAATTATTAACTCCTTCTATCTTAAAAACCACCGGCGCGTCTGGCCTTAACAACTCAACAATAATTTTTTTCCCGGAAGCACAGTTTAAAAAATCAATCAAATATTTATAGTTAAAGGCGATTTTTTGAGTTTCTCCTTCAATTTTTGCCTCTTGGTAGACAACGTCTTCCTCCCCAAGACCCACCTTAGGGATAAATTTTACCGCGTCTTTTTCCACCTCCATAATAACAATGTTGGAAAACTCACGGGCAAAGACCGAGACTAACTTTACGCTTCTTAAAAATTCATCGGCATCCATTATCACGGTGGTTTTTTTCTCAACCGGAATGACTTTTTCAAAAGGCGGATACTCACCCTCAATCATCCGAACATAAATATCATTATCCCCAATAAAAAAGGCTAAAAGTTTTTCGCTGTCTAGATAGCTAAACTCGATCTCTGTTTCTTTATTAATAAATCTTTGCGCGTTTGATAAAAAACCAGACGGGATAATCATCGAAGAAAAAGGCAGGTCTTTCTTTAAGGTTAAAAGTGACAGCCTAAAACCATCAGTTGTCACTATTTGAAGATTTTCGTCGCTGGTAACAAAGTTTATTCCGGTTAAAACAGGCCTGGTTTCGTCGGCTGAGGCGGCAAAAAGAAGGAAGGGAAGACTGTCTTTAAAAAAAGCGGTTTTTATTTTCTGTTTTTCCCCGGCTTTTTCCGGAGGAAAAGGAAACTCCTGATCAGAAAAAAGAGGAAACTGTCCTTTTGTTTTTCCTTGACTAATAATAATGGCTTTTTCTTTTACATCAATCTCTATTTTTGCCCCAGGTAAAAGAGATAAAAACTCAATAATTTTTTTTGGCTCAATAATTAATTTAAATTTATCATTATTTTCAGTTTTCAAGATTGAGTGATAATAATAGTTTAGGTCGGTTGAGTAAAAATGAATAATATTATTTTCTCCTTTAAGGTAGACTCCTTGAAGAGAGGTTGATGATGATAGTCGAGAAGAGGTAAAGCGGGAAGCGAGTTCAAGCTTTTCTAAAAATCCGTTTTTTTGTAAAGAAATTTTCATTTGATTGTTTTTATTCTATTTATAGTAGTAATAGAGTGTGTGTATAAGTGTATAAAAAACAGAATAGATTTTCAATACAAAAAGAATTAATAAAAAAGTTAGTGGACAGATAGTGGAGACTATGTTGATTGAAAGAGTGATTGGGTGATTGTATCAATCTCTTTTTTTAAATTTGGATCCCTAAGAATAAGGTTGCTAATTTTTTGTTCAGCGTGCAGCGCGGTTGTATGATCTTTTCTATTAAGGGTTTCCGCCACTTGGATAAGGGTTAACCCTAGTTCTTTTTTAAGAAGATACATGGTTATTTGCCGATAAAAAGCGATTGATTCAGCCCGCGACGGGCCTTTAAGATGAGACTGTTTAATATTATAAAAAGAGCAGACTGTCTTAATAATCTCTGATGGATTAACTCTCTTCTTCTTTTCTTTATTGTCTTGAGAAAAAAACATCTCAACCGCTTCCAAATCAACCTTATCTTTTATTCCTAAAACCTTAGCATAGATAGAAAGAAGAGCTCCCTCAATCCCTCGGCAGTCAACAATTCTTTCGGCAATAATTTTAACCGCCTCAATATCAATGTTAATATTTTTTTCTTGAGCTTTAATTAATAAAATAGCTGATCTTAGTTCAAAATCAGGCGGTTGAATATCAACAGTTAAGCCGCCTAAAAATCTTGAGAGAAGTCGATCTTCTAGATTTTTAATCGCGGCTGGCGGTCGGTCTGACGTTAAAATAATCTGCCCGCCGGCAGAGGTGATAGAATTAAAGGTATGAAAAAACTCTTCTTGAACCGCTTCTTTACCGGCAATAAACTGAATATCATCAACAATAAGAAGACTTAAATAACGATATTTTCTGCGAAAACGAGGAGTGGATTTTTCTCTGATTGATTCAATTAGTTCATTGGTAAAATTATCACCAGGACAGAAATAAATTTTTTTGTTTTTATCAGCCTCCAAAATTTTTTTAGCAATAGATTGAGCTATATGGGTTTTACCAACACCAACCCCGCCGTATAAAAACAAAGGATTGTAGGCGCTGCCGGGGTTTTTAACAACCGCTTGAGAGGCCGCATAGGCAACTTGATTGGTTGTGGAAACGGCAAAGTTGTCAAAGCTATACTTATTATTTAGTCCGGATTTGGTAAAAACATCTTCAATAGAAGGTTCAAAAGAGAAAAGAGGTGGATCAACTTTTTTTTTAGAAGGGGGTTTGATAATAAATTCTATCTCAACCTTTTTTTGGGAGTGGTTAAAAAAAGCAGTTTCGATTTCAGAAGCTCTTTTTGCTAAAAATTCCTGGGCTGCCTGACTGTCAACAGAAACAACTATCTTGTTTTCCGTTAATTCAATAGGGATGGCGTGTTTTAAAAGAGGATATGTAACAGGATTATTTTGTTTATTTTTTTCCAGTTTTTCTATAAACCCATTCCAGAAAGAGGATATTAAGGACATAATTTATCTATGTGGATAACTTATCCACAAATAATAAACAAGTCCACAGGGGTTGTCAAGAGGAATTTTTAATGAAGTTAAAGTTCCCCCAATCCTTCCTTTTTTTGTACCTCTTCCTTAACAATATTTAAGAAGCGCTCGGTGGAAGAGAGACGGCGGTGGCCAACCAATTTAGCAATATATTCCACAGAAGCCCCATTTTTTAACTGATGAGCAATAAAAGTATTTCTTAGATCATTAACAGTCGCTTTTTCAATCCCTACTTCTCGAAAACAACGGGAGATAATCTGGCGGATGTTTCTGATCAATAAAGGATGTCCGGTGCGGGTAATAAAAAGATGATCGCTTTTTGCCTGATCAGACCGGTCTTTTAGATAATCATCAATGGATTTTTTTACCGCTTTGTTTAAAGGAATGTCTCGCTCCGGCGTTTTTCCGTACTGACTAATATGAATTATTGAATCTTTAATATCATTAACTTTTAAGCCGGCCAGCTCGCCGATTTTCATGCCGGTTTGAAGAAGAATCTCAACTAAAGCATAGGTTCGCGCTTCTTCTTTGGCAAAATCTCTTAATGCCCGATACTCAAGTTTTGAAAAGATTCTTGGAGCTGATTGGACATATTTTGGATGAGAGACATCAAGAGAAGGATTTTGTTCAATTATCCCATCATTTTTTAGATAGCGGAAAAACGTCCTAATCGAGTTAAGTTTTCTTGAGGCAGATTTTTTTGTGTAATTTTCAGTGATTAATTTATTAATAAAACCATCAATATGATCTTTTTTTACCTCGCGAATATCTGAGACTTCTTGACTGGTTAAAAAACCAATAAATTGTTCGAGGTCTTTTTTATAGGCCACAACCGTAAAAGACGATTTTCCCTGCGATTCCAGATGTTTGATAAATCTGTCAACTAAAGAGGGAAGCAATATATTTTCCATAACACCCTATAATATAACACAAAATTATTATAATTTCAAGGACAAGTTTGGCGATTGACGTGTTGCCAGATTTAATTGTGTTACCAATTGATTATGGAGTTGATCGATGACAGCGATGGACCCGAAAGAACTTTTAAAAAGCTCTCTTTTTCTTTGGCGGCCTCTTCATCACTCTTTCGATTAACTCATAGGATTTTCTGTTATTAATTCCGAGAGCTTTGAATTCCTGTTCAAAATACCAGTTATAAGCCGTTTCTTTGGGTAGTTTGAAAGCTGTGGCTAGTTTTTCCACTAATCTTTTTGGCAAACGCCTTTTTCCGTTTTCTATCAAAGTAAAATAGCTTCGGGAAACTCCAAGTTTCGCAGATAATAACCTCACGGTTAATCCCAGGCCGACTCTGACGTTTTTGATTTTTAGTCCGATAATCATAAAAGTTTCCTATTATAGGACAAAACCTCTCTTTTGTCAAGTCTGGACAATCAGAGTTTCAAATTTGTAACTAAAATTTGAATTGAGACCATTTTCGGCTATTTTCCATTTCGCATTTAAAATACCTTATTGAAAAGAGATGAATAAAAAATGGCCGTAGGAAAAGCTATAACCAACGCCTTTATCTCCATAATAAAATAGCCCTTGACAAAGTATTTTTTTACTGTTCTAATGATTATTAGTTAAGAAAATTTGGTTATACAATTTTGTAACATTTAATGTCAAACTATATTAATTTTTTAAAATGACCTACCCAACTCTTTCAAGTAAATCTTTATTTTACTCTCTCTCTCTCTCTCTCTCTCTCTCGTAACCCCTCCTTTTTTTGGCTTTTGTTCTCAAAAATTCCTTTCCCACTTTACTGTTACTCATTAATTTTAAAAAGAAGGGGGTGAATAAAATATGGCCGTACAGAAAGCGATGGCATCCTCAAGCCTTGTTGAGGTAGTTGATAGAATTCTTGACAAGGGAATAGTGGTGGATGCTTGGGTCAGAGTTTCTCTGGTTGGTATCGAACTTTTGGCTATTGAGGCAAGAGTCGTGGTCGCATCGGTTGAGACTTACCTCAAATACGCCGAAGCGATTGGGCTAACTGCAAGCGCAGCCGCAGCCTAAAAGCTAAGGATTAGAGCATCCTTTTTGGGTGTAAAAGCGTCCTGAGTTTATCGAAGGACCCTTTTACAACTATCAAAAAATAGTTAGATTCAAAAAGTATGCTCTATAAGTTAAATTTTAAATCTTAAACAATAAAATATGACAAAGATAAAAGTTTTTTTTAGAAAAATTCTTATACAAATAAAAACCCTTTTTAGTGGACTCACTAAACGGGTAACAGCAAAGCAAAAAGAAGGAGGTGAAAAATAATATGCCGATAGCAAATGATATGAAGAACATTGCCGAGGGGATTGAAATATCTTATGGTGAGAGGGTGGCATTTCTTTCTGATCTGTCCAAGGGAACAAATGAGACCTTGAAAACCTTTCACCACAATCATCGGAAGATGTCAACCGACCTTTGGGATTTTTTAACCTCAGATCGAGACAATAGAAAGGAAGACACTGCCGAGCTCATGACCCAGATTAAAGGAGACATAAGCTCAATGGAGAAAGAAGTTACCAGCCTGTTATCTGGGTTTGACAGAGAACATAAAACCATGGCAGAGCGTCTAACTAATTTTCTTAAAGAAAGCACCACTGCTACCAAAAAAGACACTGCCGCTTTAATGGGACAGATTAGAAATTCTATAGAGTTGATAGAAAAAGAAACTGGCAATCTTTTATCTTCCTTTCACACCAATCATCAGGCGATGGCTAAGAATCTAAGGAACTTGCTCGAAGAAAGTACTACTGCTAGCAAAAAGGACACTGCCGAGCTGATGACTAAGATTAAGGGAGATATAAACGTAATTGAGAAAGAAGTTGCCAGCCTGTTATCCGGGTTTGATAAGGACATTAAGGAAGCCGGACAGAATTGGCAAAATCTAGCGAGGATTATGGCTGCCAAAAGAGCAGGGAAAACCGTAACTGTTGCAAAGAAAATTGAAGGGGTAGCTAAAAAAGAAGTCGTCGAAGCAGTAGAAGCATTTACTACCGGAAGCTTCAAAGAACAGATATTGCGTTTGATTTCAGAGTCGGCTTCCGGAATAAGCTTAGTCAAGATGGGTAAGGCTTTAGGAATCCCCTATATTCGCTTGGCTAGGCCTACCAGCGAGTTGGTGAAAGAGGGAAAGATTAAAAAAGAGGATTCAGAGTATTTTAAAATTTAGTTTCCTTAATCTTTTAATTTGAGGAAAGAATCCCTGCCCTGATTGCCGTCAGGGCAGGCAGGTTTTAATTTTGAAGGAGGGATTTACAATTAAAGGAATTAAAGGAGAAATATTAAGATATGCAAAACAATAATCATAATAATAATATTAGTCAAGAAATAATTGGTCTTTATGATCGGATTGTTGATAGAGTGGCTAGCTTACGGGAAGAAACAAAGCAGAAAGCGGAGGAGTTTAAAAAAGAGCAAACCGAGCTTGGTGAGAAGCTTAAGGATCAGCTGGCTAAAGGAGAATCATTAAGGAGGAAAGATTTTGATCTTTTAATCAAAGACATCATTGAAAAGCGCAAACAGCGGGGAAAAGATGTTGCCGGAATGATTGAACAGTTTAAGACAGAAGAAGAAGAAATGGCCAAAGGACTACACCAACTTTTAGACAAAGGAGAAGAATTGAGGATTAAGGATTTTAAGGGGTTGCTGGTCAAAATTCGCGCGCGGCAAGAGGAAAGAAAGCCTGAAGTAGAAGAATTAACCAAGGCAGCAAGCTACATCAAAGAGGAAGTAGCCAGTATGCTTGAGAATTTTAAGAAAGAAAGGGAAAAGGCCGCGGCCCAGTGGCAAAAGTTAGCAGTTGTCATGCAAAAGAAAAGGAGTGATAAAAAATGACTAAAGTAACCACAATCACATGCGCTTTTTGTAAAGGAAAGGGTAAAGACCCGTTTGAAATCATGTCTAAAGAGGCTACCTGTCAAGTTTGTGGAGGAAGAGGCAAGGTGGCAGTCGCTGAACCCCATGTCAAATGCGCTCATTGTCAGGGGACAGGAGTTAGTCCTTACAGTAGAAATGTTTGCACCGTTTGCAATGGTCGAGGGGCAGTCTCGGTGGCCGACGGGAAGAAAGTTTGTCCCGAGTGTGGCGGGAGTGGAAACGCAAAAGAAAGTAATCTACCTTGTCTCAAATGTGGTGGAAAGGGGGTGGTATAAATGTCATTTATCGATGAGATGCGTAACTTAAGAGAAGATATTGAAAGCGGCAAAAAGATTCGTACCCGGAGGATTAAGGAAATAAAAGAGGATTTAAATACTTTTACGAAGGATGCCACGCGGAAAAGAAAAGAAGATTTTAAAGCTCTAACAGAAGAGATAGACCATTGTATCACTGATTTAAAAAAAGGAGTTAAAGTCACCCGGAAAGAAAATCGGGGAAAACAACAGGAGCTTAAAAAGGAGCTTTCTGCGGCCCAAGCTGCTTTTTGGGGAAAACAAAAAGTTAAAAGTTGAAGAAAAAAAAGGAGGAATAATTTATATGGATCACTCTGTCATTGCCACTTCCCGATCTGAGGGATTTGTGGAAACACCAGCTGTCAAAAAAATAATTAATCGTGCTTTAAGCTATCTTGAAGGCGGATTTGCCGTTCATTTTTCCGGGCCAACCGGTACAGGAAAAACTACCCTAGCCATGCATCTGGCTAATCTTTTAGATCAGCCGTTGATGCTTATGTATGGGGATGAGGAGTTTAGGACTTCAGATTTGGTGGGCGATAATCTAGGGTATCGTAAAAGAAAGCTGATTGATAATTTTATCCATTCTGTCTTAAAGACGGAAGAAGATGTGATGCAGCGCTGGGTAAACAATCGTTTGACTGCTGCAGTCAAAGAGGGTTTTACCTTAATTTACGATGAATTTAACCGCAGCCGGCCGGAGGCCAATAATGCTCTTCTTTCTGTGCTCGAAGAAGGTATCTTAACTCTTCCTACCAGTGAAGAAGAAGGAGGGTTTATTAAGGCCCACCCAAACTTTCGGGCTATTTTTACCTCTAATCCTGAAGAATATGCCGGAGTGCACAAAACCCAAGATGCACTTTTAGATAGAATGGTGACTATCCATCTTGACTATTTTGACGAGCCAACGGAAACAAAAATTATTCAAAATAGGACAGGTATCCCACAAGAAGAGGCTGAAAAAATTGCATCTCTCATTCGCGGTTTTCGCCATACCAATGGCATCAGAAAAATAACCACCATCCGACCTGGAATTGTCATTGGCTCGATTCTTAAACAAAAAGGAATAATAGCTGACTATCGAAATCCTTTCTTTCGGGAAATCTGTCTTGACGCCCTGACTGTTATTCGAGCCACCCAGGCAGAGTTAAACGTGGCGAGAGAGACGATCAATCAATTAATTGACAAACATTGCGGAGGACGGGATACCAGTCGATATCCCTCTGAGTACCGAAAACCAGCTTCGACGTCAACCGCTGACCAACCAAATCAACCTCAGCCAGAGGTTGACCAGCCTATGGCTGGAACAAAGGAAAACACGCAACCCCGTGATAATAAAGGCCGTTTTATTAGTCTTTTTCTAAAGGAGGAGGTGAGAAAACATGATTCCTAAAGGTGCAGGATCAATGAGAGGAGTTCATAGTCTGAATACCCGTCCAGGAGCGCAAAAGCAACCAGATATTTTGCGTCGAATGTATATTTTGGCGTGTGAGGAAGAGCACTTAAAGAACAAAAAAGAGTGGTTGGCAAGACAAAAAGAACAAGTGGCAAGACGCTTAGGAGAAGTTTGGCATGCGCTGGGCTTTTTAAAGAGTAGAGTTTCAGAAAAACAAAAAGAGACGATGAAAGGAAATCCTTGGGGAAAATTTAATAGTGTCCCCCTCAAGTATTAAAAACTTATGACAGATAAAAAAACCAATGTTGATTTTGGCTTTGGTGGCAGTATCTTTAAAGGTATCGCTGAGCTTTTAGACGCAGTAGGGGGATTGGCCGAGAAAGGAGAAGAATTTAGACGCGAGGGAGAGATTAATATCGGTCGCCAAGTCAAGGGAGTCTATGGCGTCACTATAAAAACGGCTGGGGGTGGAGAACCGGTTGTTTCCACCTTTGGCAATATCAAAAAGACCCCAAAAGGTCCAAAGGTTTCTGAAGAGCGCGAGCCGATTATTGATGTATTTGATGAGAAAGAGGAGGTAAGGATTATCGTTGAAGTGCCGGGTGTTACCGAGGAAAGTATAAAAACAGAAATAAAAGGTGATGTTCTCACTCTTGAGGCGAAAGATGCTGATCATAAATATTATAAAGAAATTGTTTTACCAAAAGAGATTAATCCTGACACTTTAAAAATTAAATACAAAAATGGAGTCTTAGAGATAAGAATTAATAAAATAAAAAAGTGAATAACTATGACTATCAAAGAAATAAAATTAAAGGTCGCCGAGGCCAATCCAAGGGATGTTGGCCGGGGTATTGCCCGGATTGATCCGGAGGTGATGGAGAAACTAGGCATTACTGATACAGGAGAAGTAATTAGCATTAAAGGCAAGCGGGAAACTGTTGCCAAAGTCATGCCTACTTTTCCAGAATTTCGGCGTCGGGGTATTGCTCAAATTGATGGTATTATTAGGGAAAATGCTAAGGTCAGTCTTGATGAGAAAATAATTTTAAAAAAAATTAAAGTTGAGGAGGCGGAGCGAGTCACTCTTTCCCCTTTAACTATAACTCCTGCCACACTGGACACCGTCTATCTTTCTCGTCTGCTTTCAGCAATTCCCATAGTAAAAGGAGATCGGGTTCAGGTTAGCTTTTTAGGGGCAAGAAAACAAGACTTTCAGGTGGTGGATACTACTCCTTCTACCCCGGTGCTTTTGACACCACAGACTATAATTTCTATCACCGGAGAAGGAAAAAAAGAAGAGGTAAGATTGACCTACGAAGATATAGGTGGCTTAGGTAATCAAATCAAAAGAATCAGAGAAATGATTGAGCTTCCTTTAAAATTCCCGCAAATTTTTGCTCGATTGGGCATTGAACCTCCCAAAGGAGTTCTGCTCCATGGAGTACCGGGAAGCGGCAAGACCTTGATCGCCAGGATTATTGCCAATGAATCAGACGCTTATTTCCTTCATCTCTCGGGACCTGAAATCATGCATAAATTTTATGGTGAGTCAGAGGCACACCTGCGAGGTGTTTTTGAGGAGGCGCAAAAAAATGCTCCTTCAATTTTGTTTTTGGACGAGTTAGATAGTATCGCCCCTAAAAGAGAAGAATTAGGCGGAGAAAAACAGTTAGAGAGACGAGTGGTGGCCCAACTGCTTGCTCTGATGGATGGCTTAGAGAGTCGCGGTCAGGTAATCATAATTGGTGCTACTAATTTACCCAATCTCCTTGATCCAGCTCTTCGCCGCCCCGGGCGGTTTGATCGCGAAATAGAAATACCTATTCCTGATAAAAATGGAAGGCTGGAGATTTTTACTATTCATACCCGAGGGATGCCTTTGGCACAAGATGTTAATCCTGACAGGCTTGCCTTTTTGACTCATGGCTTTGTGGGTGCGGATTTGGCCGCTTTAGCCCGTGAGGCAGCCATGTATGCCTTAAGAAGACTTATGCCAAAGATTGACTTTGAACAAGAAGTCATACCCGCCGATGCCCTCCTAACTTTAACAGTCACTATGGATGATTTTTTAAATGCTCTCCGGGAAATTGAGCCTTCAGCCATCCGTGAAGTGTTTACAGAAATTCCCGAGGTCTCTTTTTCTGATATTGGCGGGCTGGAAGATATTAAAAGGCTACTTTCCGAGACAGTAAAAGAACCTTTATATTATCCAGAAGTTTATCAAGCTGCCAATACCAAACCGGCCAAGGGAATTTTGTTGACTGGGAAGCCGGGTACAGGAAAAACTCTCATCGCCCGCGCAATTGCCAAAGAAGCAGAAGTCAATTTCATCGCCGTTAAAGGACCGGAGCTTCTCTCTAAGTACATTGGCGAAAGTGAAAAAGGAGTACGCGAAGTCTTCAAAAAAGCCAGACAGGCCGCTCCCTGTATCTTATTTTTTGATGAAATTGAAGCCTTGGTTCCTAAAAGGGGAAAAATGATGGGAGATCAGGTCACCGAACGGGTGGTTTCTCAATTTTTAACTGAAATGGATGGAATTGAAGAGCTCAAAGGGGTAGTGGTTTTGGGAAGCACCAATAGACCTGATTTAATTGATGAAGCCTTACTTCGGCCTGGCCGTTTTGATTTTGTCCTGGAACTACCGGCTCCTGATTTAAAAGCAAGGAGCGAAATTTTTAAGGTACATACTAAAGGAAAACCACTAGGAAACGATGTCAACCTAAGTAATCTTGCCAAGGAAACAGACGGAATGACGGGAGCAGAGATTGCCTCCATCTGTCAGAAGGCGAGTTTATTATCAATCAGAGAGTTTTTACAAAGTAAAGAGAAGAATCTTAAAAAATTAAAAATTGAAAAGAAACATTTTGGGGAGGCGTTTAAACATGTCAAATGAACAGATCGTTAAATGTACTTTTTGCCATGGAACTGGTAATAACCCACATTTTAAGGGAACTTGTCCGGTCTGTAAAGGTCGAGGAAAAAATGAAGTGGCAGGAAAATACATGGCTTGTAGTAGCTGCCGTGGTTCTGGACAAAAAGGAGGAACTACCCTTACCTGCTATGACTGTAGAGGTTTAGGAGTAGTTCCGGACACAAGGGAAACATTTATGAGAGCCCGAGAGGAAATAAGGGAAGCCCAAGAAGAAATGGCTAGAGAAAGGCCTGCCCGCCGAAGCCTTGGCGAAGGCGGGGAAGAATTAACAGAGAAACCAATGATAAAAATAACCCAGAAAATCAAAAATCACAAATTATCAAACATATTATCAAAATTAAAAAGAAAAAATAAAGAAGATAATGGAAAAACACATTTCTGTCAGTGTTGCGGAGATGAAGTTAATGAAAGCGTCACCGTTAGAATTTGCCTTGGCTGTTTTAGTAAGGTAAAAGAGTTAAGAGCTCATAAGAAAATATGAAAGGAAAATACCTTTACGGAGTTGTAAGAAAAGATAAAAACCACGGTTTAAGTCTTGATGGTTTAGCTACTGTTGCCTATCAGAGTTTAGCGGCAGTAGTGGAAGAAAAAGAAGTTAAAGATTATCATAAGCTGCCAAAAGAAGAAACCATTAAGGAATTAATTAGTCACCAACAAATAGTAGAGAGAATCATGGAACAATCCTCTATCTTACCAGTTAAATTTGGCACTATCTTAAAAGACGAAGAAGAAGTTAAATCTGTTTTAGAAAAGGGTTATTTTTTTCTTAGAAATACTTTACGAGATATAGAAGATAAAATCGAGCTTGATTTAGTTTGCTTTTGGAATGAGGCAAAAGCTGCCCAAATGACTTATCAAAAAAGTAAGAAAGTAAGAAATTTGCAGGGAAAAATAACCAGGAAGGGAAAAATTACTTCCGAGGATAAGATTGCTCTGGGGAAATTGGTGGCTGATTATCTATCAGAAAAGAGAGAAAAATTAAGTGGCCAGATTTTAAAAAGACTCAAAAAAGAAGCTGTTGAAACATGTAGTCATACTTTAGCTGATGTCAATATGCTTTTAAATCAGGCCTTTTTGGTAGAAAGGGAAAAAGAAGAAGCCTTTAACGATACTTTAAATCAGTTGGACAGTAAATTTGCTGATCTTCTTAATTTCCGTTTAGTTGGTCCTCTACCACCCTATAGCTTCGCTACTCTTGTTGTTGAGAGCCTTAATGAAAAAGAAGTAGAGAAAGCCAGAGAAACTTTAAACCTTAATGGTCAGCTTAGCCCGGAAAGATTAAAACAAGCATATGATAAGTTAGCCATAAAGCTACATCCGGATAAGGGCGGTACCCCTTTGGAGTTTGAACTGGTAACAGCTGCTTATAAGACAGTTAAAAATTTCATTGAAAATGGTTTAATGGCCATTTCTCTTTATAAATGGGAAGAACACTAATTTATATATCAATTATCCATACCAATCCAGATTTAGGCAGTCTGGCTAAGGATGTAGAAAAGAAGGCTAAAAAACTGATAGGCAGCTATTGGGAAGAGCATAAAAGAACGGTTGAGCAATATTGGCAAGAAATAGCGAAATTCTTAGAAGGGAAAAAGTTTGCTAAACTGGTAATTTTTCAAGATGGTCTACCGGAGGGCGGGAAAACTGCCCAAGCGATTATTGATATGCTCGCCAAAACCAAAACTGGTAGCCAGAATTATCAATTACTAAAAGTTCTTATGAAAAAAGGGGCTCAAATGCAAAAGACTGAAGACATAAGACTTCTTAAACAAGAGTATCAAATGACTAAGGATTTAGCGGCCAAAAAGAATCTTGTGTTAACTGTCTTCGCTTTTCTTAAATATAAACTTAGGAAAAACGGGCTTCTTAACGCCAGAGATAATTATATTGCCAAACAAATTAATCAAAATCTGACTGAGGAGGAAATAGGTATTTGTTTTCTTGGTGCCTATCATGATATTTTATCCAAATTGGCCAGTGATATAAAGATCGTTCTTGTTAAAAATCCGGATAAGGTGAAAGAGTATTATCAGCGATTAACCAATGATGAAACCAGGGGAGCAATTAATGATTTAGCTCTTTACCTAACTAAACCAATTAAAAATGGTTTAGTTACTAACAATAATAAACTATGAACGAGGGAAAATATATATATGCCATTATCGAAGCCTCCGAGCCGCAAGAATTTACGACTCCAGGAATTGGTGAAAGAGGAGATAAGGTTTATACCGTACATCATAATGGGTTAGCAGCTGTTGTTTCCTCCTCTCCAAGTGTGGAATATCCAGTTAGACGAGACAACATGATGGCTCATCAAAAAGTACTTGAAGAGGTAATGAAGGAGTTTGTTCTTTTGCCGGTAAGATTTTGTACGATTGCCGAAGATGAAGAAAAGATTAAAGAGAAATTATTAAAAGTAAGGTCTCAGGAATTCAAAGATTTATTAGTAAAGATGAGAGGGAAAGTAGAACTTGGAGTGCGTGCCTTTTGGAGCGACCTTGATAGCGACCTTGCTAGCATATTCGCAGAGATAGTCTCTGAAAATGAAGAGATTGCTCGACTTAAAAAAAGGATTGAAGAAGAAAAATCAGTACAAAAAGTTTATGCAGGGAAGATTAAGATTGGAGAAATAGTAAAACGAGCTCTTGGGGAAAAGAAGAAGAAAGAAGCCCAAGCACTTTTGAATTCTTTGACAGGTCTTGCTGAAGATTTCCGGGAAAACGGAATCTTGGGAGATAGAAACATTCTCAATGCCGCCTTTTTAGTAACAAAAGAAAAAGAAGAAGAATTTGATCGAAAAATTAATCAAATACAACAAGAATTTGGTGAGAGAACGAAATTAAATTATTTTGGCCCAATACCACCATATAATTTTGTTGAAGTAGTGGTGACTTGGTAGGAGATAATTATGGCATTAAATGAACTCTTAAATAAACCTTTACAGTTTATAATGTTTGGCGGCAAAGGCGGCGTTGGTAAAACGACTATGGCCGTGGCAACTGCCTTAGAACTTGCCAAAGAAAACAAGGTTTTAATTTTTACGACGGACCCGGCCCCATCGCTTGCGGATAGCTTCGGTCAAGCAATTGGAAGTGAACCCACCGCTGTTACCGGTACAAATAACCTCTTTGCCATGGAGATAGACGCAAGACAAGTCTTGGAGGAATTTAAAGAAGAATACGGCAGAGAAATCTTAGACATTTTGCAACAGGGTACTTATTTGGCAGATGAAGAAACAGAAGAAATATTTCGTCTCGATATCCCAGGGCTGGACGAAGTAATGAGCTTAAAGAAGATAACAGATTTTATGGATAGTTCAGACTATCAACAGTACATTGTTGATACTGCGCCGACCGGCCACACATTAAGACTACTAATGTTGCCGGAGCTTTTAGATAATTGGATAAAGTTTTTAGCCAATCTTCGCTGGAAGTATCACGCGATGGTAAGACAATTTGCCGGCGAAAAGCGAATCGAAAAAGCTGATGAGTTCCTTTTGGATATGAAAAAGACAGTAAAGAAAGTGAGAGCGCTCTTGCAAAACTCCGAGAAAACAGAGTTCGTGGTGGTAACTATTGCCGAGAAAATGGGAGTTTCCGAAACAGAGGATTTGATAAGAAGTCTTGAGCAAATGCATATCCCCTCCAGGCATATTATTATCAATAATATCTTTCCGCAAGAAAAGTCTGATTTTGCCCAGATGAGAAGAAAAACTCAAGAAAGATATATTCATGAAATTAAGGAGAAATTTAGTACACGTATTATCACAGAGGTTGTTTTGCAGCCAACCGAAATTCAAGGTATTAACAGTTTGCAAAAGCTAGGAGCACAGCTGTTTTAATATGTTATTTATTGACGATTTATTGATCGGATTACCTGCAAAAGGCTTAGTGAGTATATTTAAAAAAATTTACGAAATGGCACTATCAGAATCGACCGATGAATCAAAAATAAAAGAAGAATTACTGCAATTACAAACCCTGTTTGAAATTGATCAAATTAGCGAGGAGGAGTATCAAAAAAAAGAGGCAGAACTTTTAGAAAGATTAAATTTCGCTCGTGAGATTCGCTCGTGAAAGGAGGTGATAATTATGACAACAACTATTTTTAATGTCAAGGAGAAGGCAAAAAGTTTTATTAAGTCAACTTTAGGTGTCGAAGGAAAGGTGATTAAAGTAAAGAAGGTTTCTGATGGTTGGGAAGTTGAGGTAGAAACAGCCGAGGAGGATAGTTATTACAAAAAAATTAATCCAGATTATCGGATTGTGGAAAGACGTCTTTATGAGATCAAATTTAATGATAATTTAGAAGCAATCTCCTATGGACAAAAAGAAGGAGAAAAGGAGGAGGAATAATATGGAAAAACAAGGCATTTATGCTTACGCAGTCGTAAGTAATTCTCAATTAAAAATGGACAATATTTTTCTGGTTAACTACCAAGATTTAAACTTAATAGGAAAAATGATTAATATTTCCGATTTTCAAAAAGAGCTTCAGAAAGTCCTAAAAAATCCTAAGACAATGGAGTCGGTTTTAACCGAGCATCAAGGCTTTCTTGATAGATTAATGAGAGAAACAACTGTGGTTCCTTTTAAATTTGGGACAATTCTTAAAAATAAGAAGGGAGCAATAGATCATCTTAAATCCTCTTATACAAAGTATAAGGAGTTACTTAAGAAGTTTAAAGATCGGGAAGAATGGGGTGTCAGAGTTTTTGCAGATTTAAAAAAGTTTAGAGCCAGTCTTGCCCAAACTAACGGGATACCAGTCGGTACCCGTCTGGGTACCGATCAGGAAAATACACAGAGGTCAAATAGCGGGACAGCCTATCTTCTTAAAAAGAAACAAGAAGAAGAGACAGAAAAAACTGCTAATGAGAAACTCGCCTTTTTCTCGGAAGAGATTCTTAACAATTTAAAAGAACTTGCCTTTGAATGCAAAGTGACTAAATCTACCCAACGCTTTTCAGAAAAAGGGGAACTTCTTATTTCTGTTTTTGCTTTTCTAATCCTTAAGCCTAAGATAAAAAAATTTAACCAAAAACTTGTCTCTTTACAAAAAAAATATCAAGAGCTTGGCTTGAGACTTGTAAATTCTGGTCCCTGGCCAGCCTATAATTTTGTCAGCTAAACATATGAAAAGAGCAAAAATGGCGAGTCAAGAATTATTGGTTAGTCAGCAAAGATTCACGATTCTTGAACTTTTAGACAGACTTTTGGATAAGGGAGTGGTAGTTAAAGGAGAAGTCATACTTTCTGTGGCTGATATTGATCTTGTTTATCTTAATCTTGGCCTGCTTTTATCCTCGGTAAAGACCATTGAAAAAGCCAGAAATATTGGTGGTGGCAGCTCAAGTTTTTTTACCAGAGAGGGCGGAGACGCTAATAAAGATTTCTTTAAAGAAGAAAACCCAAATATTGAATGGGTAAAACCTCCAACCACAGATAAAGTGAACTCAGAATCTTTCAACGGGAAAAAAATCTCCTCTTTAGGCAAAGGTAATGGAGAACTTGCCAAGATACGACCAAGGGCAAACATCGACCCCAATAATGTAGAAAAAAGTTTAACCAAGTTAGTTTTGACCTTAATTGAGCTTTTAAGAAAACTTATGGAAAAACAAGCAATTCGTCGGATGGAGGCGGGATTTTTAACTGCCTCCGAAGTTGAACGGATGGGTATTGCTTTCCAAAGGCTTGAGGAAAAGATGAAGGATCTTAAGCATATATTTAATCTTAAAGATGAAGACTTAAATTTAGATTTAGGCCCATTAGGAGAGTTAATGTAATAAAGGAGGTGAACTTATGGTAGAGACAACTTTACAGACCACCAATTTAGCAGAAATTTTGGATCGTATCCTTGATAAAGGAGTGGTAATTGTGGGAGACATAAAAATCGATTTAGTTGATGTTGAGCTTTTAACAATCAAAATAAGACTTTTGATTGCCTCAGTAGATAAAGCAAAATCAATGGGAATTAACTGGTGGGAAGGTGATCCTTTTTTGAAAGCCACCGAATTTAAAAAAATGAAAGAGGAGAATACAGAACTGAAGAAAAGATTGGTTTTACTTGAGAAAAAAATAAAAGTTTAAATTGAAAGAAGGTGAGAAAATTTATGAAACTAGAATTTAAAGGGTTTACTAATCCTCTAAAGAATGAGGGAATGCGGGCTTTGGCAATTGTGCTGGGAGTGATAGTGGTAATTGCGGCAGTTGTATACGCTGCTAATTTTGAGAAAAAAAAGGAGTCAACCATAGTTCCATCTACTCCCCAACCAACTATTACAACAAAAATTCCAACTGTTACGCCTTTGATAAAAGAAGCAACATCGTCAGCTTCTCCAAGCCCGACCAGAAAAGTGCAAAGACCAACTGGAACACCAACGCCGACGGTTAAAAGAGTAACTGTTACACCAACACCCACAATATGAAAAAGCAGTGGAGTTTAGTTTTGGCAATAATTCTTATGTATAGTTTATGGAATATTCCTAGAATTGATAAAGTGGCAGCCCAAACGAGGGAGACTAACGGTGAAGTCCTTGCCTCTACAAGTGATTGGAGGACAAAGAGACTGGAAGAATTTTTGATCCAAAAACAGTCTCCCTTAGCCTCTGTTGCTTCTGTTTTTATGGTAGCAGCTGACATATATCAATTTGACTGGAGACTTCTTCCGGCCATTGCCGGAAAGGAAAGTTCTTACGGAAAAAAGGTTCCTTGGGATAAGGTGAATGACCGACATTCATTTAATCCTTTCGGCTGGGGAATATATGGTGATCAGGTTGTCTCTTTTAGTAGTTGGGAGGAGGGCATTTTGAAAGTTGCTGCTGGTCTTCGTCGAGAATATTTTAACAAAGAATTACTGACAACCGAGCTGGTCATGAGAAAATTTACCCCTCGTTCGGATGGCTCATGGGCACGCGATGTGAAGACAATTATGGAAGAGATAAGTCCGTATGAGTTTAAAGAAAACCAAATATCTAATTATCAAAATTTCAACAGAAAGGAGGTGAAAAACAATATGTTAACTGCATTTCTCGCACTAGGAACCATTACAACTTTGCCAAACACAGAGCCTGCCGCTGAAACTATTAAGACAATCACTGATTTTGCAGTTGCCTTTGGAACTTGGCAGATGATGTTTATCGCTATTTTTTTGGCAGCCGATATAATCTTAGGGACTGCGGCGGCCATTGCTAGTAAAGAGTTTAATTTTAACAAACTGGCGGCCTTTATGAAAACCGGCGTAATACCCTATCTTTTTGGATTTGCCATAGTGGAGATGATAGCTTCCCAGTTTGGTCAATTAGGTCAGATAGCTATGGCATCTGTTTTTGTCGCCATCATATTTAATCTTTTAGGAAGTATCATCAGCAACCTAGCCAATTTAGGAGTGAATATGCCAACGGTGCTTAAAAAGTAGTCGAAACTATTTGATCAATAAGAAGCTTAAAGACCTGCCCTTTCAAATAAGTTTACACAAAAGGGGGAAGTATGTGAGTTTATCTGTAGTGGAGGACTAGCCACCACCAAACTGAACATTGGAAAAACTAAAACTTTCCCTTGCTAACAGTTTCCTTATTTGGTATATTATTAGTCTTGGAGTCATAAAAAAGGAGAAAAATCAAAGATGAAGGAAAAAAAAGAAAAAACCAAAAAAGCCAGTCTAAACATCATGGAAGCTCTGCTTAAAAAAACCAAACCCAGCCTGCTTAAAAAAGGAAAAGAAATTGAAGCCAAAATCGTTTCCATCTCAAAAAAAGGAGTGGTTTTTGATGTGGGCGGAAAAGCTCAGGCAATTTTAGGCGAGCTGGAAATAAAAGAAATTTCTACTTATTTACCCTATCTTAAAGTCGGAGATAAAATTTTGGTTAGAATAATCAGCGAAGAATCAAAAAACGGCTTTCCAGTTGTTTCATTAAGGAGATTCTTTGATAAGGGCAAATGGGATATTCTTAAAGAAAAAAAAGAAAAAGAAGAAGAAATTGATGTTCTTTGCGGCGAGTATGGGAAAGGCGGAGTCTTTATTAACTTTATGGGGATAAGAGGGGTGATTCCAAAAATTCAATTAACCGAACCATTTATTTCCCAACCGGAAAAGATGCGCGGCCAAAAAGTCAAAGTAAAAATTCTTGAAGTAGATAAAGAAAAAAATCGCTTGGTAGTTTCTCAGAAAGCCTCAGTTTTGAAAATTTCCCATAAAGATTTAATGAAAAAATTTGAGGCAATTAAAGAAGGAAAGACTTATAAAGCTAAAGTATTAGGAGCGTCAGAGTTTGGAGTTTTCTGCGAGGTAGAAGGAGTTGAGGGCTTGATTCATATCTCGGAAATCTCTTGGGAAAAAGTTTCTAATGCCGCTTCATTTGTCACCACCGGTGACACAATTGATGTTTTTGTCGTTGAAAAAAACATGAACGATCTAAAACTTAATCTTTCTCTAAAAAGATTACTAAAAGACCCTTGGGAGATAATTGAAGAGAAATATCCAAAAGATAAAGAAGTTGAGGGTGAGGTAACCCGAAAAGAAAAATATGGCTATTTTGTCAAACTTGAGCCGGGGATTGAGGGATTAATTCACATCTCAAAACTAAAAGGTGATGAAGACCTGAAGATTGGTCAGAAAATCAAAGCTTTCATTGAACGCGTTAGTAAAAAAGAACGCCGGATGAGCTTAGTTCTTCCTCAAACAGAAAAACCGGTGATGTACCGATAAAACTACTCTGGAGAAGTTAAGAAACATAGGTAACACTTCTGGATCAGAATACATCAATAAA
>CAZIYS010000009.1:0-42059 GCA_964543535.1 uncultured Gammaproteobacteria bacterium
AATTACCCCAACCTTTTTACCTTCAAGCTCCTCTCCTTTAAGATCTTTTTTAAGCCAAAGGCAGTCGTTCATTGATAAATAAGCCGATGATAATTTTCGAAGAAGGGATAAAATTAATGCTAAAGTAAGTTCAGCCACCGCTTCAGTATTGGATTCAGGCGAGTTGACAATTGCAATTTTTCTTTTTTTGGCAGCTTTAACATCAATATTATCCAAGCCGCTGCCAACCCGGCCAATTACCTTTAAATTACTGCCTCTATCAATAATTTCTTTAGTTGCTTTAGTACGGCTGCGGACAATTAATCCCTGATAGTTGGCAACAATTTTAATTAAATCTTGAGAAGTAATTTCCGGCTGGTAATCGAAAGAAAAATTTTTATTTTTTATTTGCTCAACGACGCCTTTATCTATCTTGTCAGTTATTAATATTTTAAACATATGAGATTAAAAAATAATATTCAAAACTAATTTCCACTTTCTATCTTCTATTACGAATTTCTATTTTCCAACAACTATTTTCTAATTTCTTCCAATGATTTTCTAAAAGCCACCAGAACCTGATCAAGATCTTTTTTGGAAACATAGCCCATATGGGCGACTCGGACAATCTTTCCTTTTAACTCTCCTTGTCCACCGGCTATTACTATTTGATATTTTTCTTTTAAAAGCTGGCGCCAAATTTTTTCATCGACGCCCTCTGGTGGAAAAATTGCAGTAACCGTTGGCGAGGCTTCTTGATCGGTCACTAAAAGTTTTAAACCAAGTTTTTTAATTTCTTTTCGGAAATAGTCTCGAAGAAAAAGATGTTTTTTGAAGACTTTTTGTAGACCTTGTTTTTTCATTATATCTAAAGCGGCTTGAAGACTAAAAAGAACCGAAACGGCCGGAGTGGCTGGAGTCTGATTTTTTTGGCCAAACTTTTCGTATAAACTTAAATCAAAATAATAACGCGGTAAAGTCGATTGTTGATGTTTTTCCCAAGCATAAGAGGAAACGGCAATCATAGCTAAGCCAGGTGAAGACATCCAGGCTTTTTGCGAAGCAGTGACAAGAACATCAATCCCCAGTTTGTCCATCGGCAGATCAACAGCGCCTAAAGCGCTGACAGAGTCAACTAAAAGTAACGGTTTTGTCCGCCAGCTGGCGGATTGATTTTTAACAATCGGAGCAATCTCAAATAAATTATTTAAAACGCCGGTTGAGGTTTCATTGTGAGTGATAAAAACACCTGCTATTTTTTTCATTTGGTCCAAAGTTTTTTTAACCACTTCTTTTTTAACCGCTTGCCCTTCAGGAAATTTGATCTGAATTACTTTCAAGCCAAAACGACGACCAATTTCAGTCCAGCGGTTACCAAATTCACCGCAAGTAAAAAAAATAACGACATCTTTTGGAGAAAAAAAGTTAGCGATGGTAGCCTCCAGCCCACCAGTGCCTGAGGCAGTCAAAAGATAGATTGGATTTTTTGTTTGAAAAAAATATTTGAGATTAGCAACTACTTCTTGATGAACTTTCTCGTAACTTTTACTTCGGTGGCTAATCATTTGTTGAGAGAGGGAAGATAGAACTTGGGGAGGTAATGGAGTGGGTCCAGGTATCCTCAAGTTTGCCATAGTGAAAAAATAATATTTATTATACAATATTTTCATGCAAATTATTGCCGATTTACAGCTTCATTCCAAATATTCCCGAGCGGTTTCTCCTCAGATGAACCTTGAGGGGATTTCCCGCTGGTCCTCTAAAAAAGGGATTAATCTGGTGGCCACCGGCGACTGGACTCATCCTTTATGGTTTAAAGAGATTAAGGAAAGTTTAGAAGAATCGTCCTCGGGAATTTTTAATTTAAAATTAAGGCAGAATGTTAAATTCCTTTTGTCAACCGAGATCTCCAGTATCTATTCTCAAGGAGATAAAGTCAGACGGGTCCATAATCTGATTTTTTCTCCGTCAATTGAGATCTGTGAAAAAGTCATTAATGAATTGAAAAAAAGAGGAGCTAATTTAATGGCTGATGGTCGGCCGATTGTTGGTATTTCCTCAAAAGATCTATTACAGATGGTTTTGGAGATTGATGAAAGAATTCTTTTTATCCCGGCTCATATTTGGACACCCTGGTTTTCCGTGTTTGGTTCAAAGAGCGGATTTGATTCGCTGGAAGAATGTTTTAATGAGTTATCAGATAATATTTATGCGGTTGAGACGGGACTTTCCAGCGACCCAATTATGAATTGGCAGATTAAGGAATTAGAGACTCGTTCGATTGTTTCCTTTTCCGACGCTCATTCCGGGCCAAAGCTTGGCCGTGAAGCAACGGTGTTTATTCCAATCAACAATCAGCAATCAACAATCAGCAATTTTTCATACAATGACATTGCCGACGCCATTAAACAAACCCCAAATTCCAAACTCAAGATTGGCTATACAATTGAGTTTTTCCCTGAAGAAGGAAAATATCATTGGACTGGTCATAGGAGTTGTAATATTCGTTACAATGCTTTAGAGACGAAAAAAAAGGGAGTGATTTGCCCGGTTTGTGGTAAGTCTTTGACAGTTGGGGTTGAGAACCGAGTTCTTGATTTATCGTCAAAAACTTTTAGTCAAGAAGATTTAATTTTTATGCCAAACAAGGTTGGTTTAACCTTTGTCTATGATAAGGAAAAAAAGCGCCGGCCGTTTGTTTCCATGGTACCCTTGATGGAAATTCTTCTTGAAATTAATAACGGTTCACCCACCAAAGCTCAAAATGAGTATGAAAATTTAACCTCTAACTGGGCGACTGAGTTTGAGATTCTTCTGAAAAAACCTTATGAAGAAATCGAAAAACAAGGCGGCGAGAAGTTAATGATCGCGATTAAAACGGTTCGGGAACGAAAAGTTTTTGTCGACCCAGGCTATGACGGAGTGTTTGGAAAAGTTAAAATTTTTAAGGAAACTCCCAAAGAAAGCCCCGCTTCGCAACAGAGCTTGTTTTAATAATAGGTATATATCATTCCGCGAAAAGAAACAGTTTTGGTTCTTCACGGTTTTATCAAAAAAACTCAAAAAACCCGTCAAATTTTGAAGATTACACCTCTGAGGTGGGAATATAATAAAAATGCAGAAAACGTTAGAATCAAAAAAATAAATGAAAAAAAGAAAGAGAAGATAATAATTCTATTACGTAATCGTTTTTTCATTCACATAAATTATAACATTAGTTTTTGCTTATAGGTAAAAGCCATATCTGGTTTATTTCATTCCGGGGTCGGAGGGATTTTACACCCGAAGTCAAATTTCAAACTCACAATCTTAAGACAAAAAGGATCTTCTACTACTTGATTATCTTTTTCTGTAATATTTATCAAATTCTTTATAAATCGCTTTACTATAAAAGCTTTTCTTAGGACTTTTTGGATTTTTAGGATCAAGATATCTTATTAAGCATAATTTTTTATTTTTCTTAAAATCTCTTTTTAATTTATGATATTTATTATCCCTTTTGAAATCCTTATATCTCGAAAGTAAATTGCTCGTTAGTGTTTTGTAATCAAGTGGATACTTTTTTAACATATCCTCTTCTTCTAATCTAACAGCTGGAGCATTAGGGTTATCTGTTATTTTTACCTCAAAGTCTTGAATTGATTTTTTTCCTCTTTTTCCGATAATTACGGAAACCGGTTTTACATCATCAATCAGCCTTAAAACTGGTTTACCTTTCTTTTTAAAACTACCTTCCTTAATAAATTTTAGTTTAGGAACAAGTTTTTTATCTATTACAAGAGTCCCTCCACGACCGCTGATTTCTCCTCCTAATACGTCTAGAATTGCAGCATTTAATGGCCCTACCTTTGATATTTTTTCTAAATGTTCCATCCAACTCTTACGCTCACTCTCTCTAATTTCATCAAGTAATATTATTAATTCCGGGTACTTAATTCTTTCGCTTCTTGCATTATAGCGATAATAAATATCAGATTCCTTAAGCTCGCCATCATTTTTTATACAAACAATTGGCTTAATTCCTGCTTGTTCTACATAAAAAATTCCAATCTTCTTATTAAGAACAGGGGTAATAAATTTTTCATATTTAATTTCAGGAGAAAAAACATTATTCAGATATGAAGTTATTTTTTCCTCGTCTATAGTTTCAAAATTGCCAGTTTGTAACCCAATTAATTCTCTTGGCTCATTTTTTATACCAAAAATAATATAGCCACCCTTATTGTTGGCAAAAGCAACTAAGCTTTTTGCATATTTATCTTTAGAAGCCCAATTAAAAGATTCCTTAAATTCAAGCCAACTGCTTTCCCGTGAGATAATTCTATTTGGAATTGCAGAATGAAATAAAAAAATTTTTTTAAATTCTTTAGAGTTAGTAAAATCGTTCTCCATATTAATTTATAAATTATTTACAATAGTTATACTCTTTTTTTAGAGCTTTACAAGAGGGAAAGGAAAGAAATATTTACTCTTTAAAACAGTTATATCCTGTAGAATTTTTGAGCTTGACAATGAACTTTCGTTCACCTAAAATAAAATTAGATATCTATTTAATATTAAGGTAAAATAATTACATGTCTAAAGCACTTTGTTTACAAGATGAATTCGAGCAGTCAACGATTGATTATCTCAAGGCTGTTGATCTAAATTACAGAAAATCTTTAGGCCAATACTTTACTCCAAAATCAATGAGAGAAGAATTATTAAAAAGATTGCCTTTAAATCAAAAAAAACTAAAAATTTTAGATCCTGCTTGTGGAACAGGAGAATTTTTACTTTCCGCCTCAAAATTTTTTAAGAAAGCGCAATTATATGGGTGGGATATTGATAAAAAATTGATAGATATAAGTAAAAAAATTTCACCAACAGCAAAACTCGAGGCAGTTGATTCTCTAATAAAAGACGTAAAACAAAAATTTGATATCGTCATAGGTAATCCTCCTTACTTTGAATTTCAACCATATGATGATATTAGAGATAGATATAAAGAAGTAGTTAATGGACGAATAAATATATTTAATCTTTTCATAAAATTAGGTTTAGATTTATTAAAAGAAAATGGGTATCTAGCTTATGTGGTCCCTCCATCAATGAATAATGGAGCGTATTTTAATAAGCTTCGCGAGTATATTATTAAACACTCAAATATCGAATATCTATCAATAATTAAAAGTCCAAAATTATTTCATCAAGCCCAACAGACCGTCATGCTTTTGATTCTTAAAAAAACCAAAAATAAACAAAACTATATCTTTAAAAAAAACGGAATTACTATTTTTACCGAACAGCCAAATCATTTGTTAAAAGCTTTTAATGGAAAAAAAACCCTAAAAGAATTAAATTACACAGTAAAAACAGGAAGACTCGTTTGGAATCAAAACAAGGATTTGTTAACTAATGATCCTAAAAAGGGAATATTGTTAATTTGGGCAAAAAATATAACTTCAAAAGGTCTCAAAATACCACTTAAAAGTAAGCCTCAATATGTTAAAAGTAAAGATTTTGATGTAGGCCCCGCTATTGTAGTAAATAGAATAATTGGATCAGTCGGAAACGCTCAACTCAAGGCTAATATCATTCCTGAGGGAAAGAAATTTATTGCGGAAAACCACGTTAATGTTATATATCCTCCGACTAAATTCGAGCAACTAAAACTTGATAAACCACCTTCTAGAAACAATAATAATTTGGATCTAAATGTAATAGTTAATCAGTTAAATTCAAAGGAAAAAATAAATTTACTCCAATACTTAACAGGAAATACCCAAATATCAAAAAATGAATTAGAGAACCTTTTCCCTTTAGAAGTTTAGTTTAAATCTCTTCCTAAAAAGACATTAATACATGGTGTTTTAATACCTTGAAAAATGTTCTTCCAATGTAAAGTTAAACCTATTATTTTTTTTATTTGATTGGTCTTTTTATTTTTAGAAAAAATGTAGGTATATACCTTTTCTTCTGTTGACTCGGGAAACGAAAAATAAAAATCATTATAAATATCAAAAATTAGTTCGGTATCAATATTACGTTCGGTTATGACAACCTTACTACCTTTTTCATTAGAGTATAAAGTAGTAAACTCTTTAGTTGAATATATTAAGTTCTCATCGGTCGTATTAAAATAATCATTAATTTTTTTAATTGTATGAATGCCCCTTAACATACAGAAAACAAATTTTCTTATAGAATCATTATTAATTTTATATTTTCTTATATAATTTAAATAATTTTTTTTATCATTTTTAGCTAAAATTTTAATTGATTTTTCGATATTTTTGGCCCTAATATCGCCTTTTGTGGCCCTTTTCTTTATGAAATGAGCCTTGTCATAAGTTTTTTTATTTATAAAATCTTTTTTGTAACCATTAAGGATATTTATTACTTTATCGCTAAATTTATTTTTATTCCTAAATTCACTCCAACTTAATATTTTATTTTTTCTAGATCCCACAAGCTTATAAATAGTGATAGCATTTTGCGATATATTTGCTAAGGTACCGCGGCCCTTTGGAGTTTCACTTGTTTTTAATTCAATGAATTCAATCTCATCGTTTGATTTCTTTATTTTTATATCTCCTATGCCAGAGTTATATTTATTTCCAATCCATTCAGCTTCCTTGATATTTCGATATTTATTTTTTATATATTTATAAAACTCCACCATATGTCTAAACCACTTATGTTTTTTGCTTATTAAAGAAGGCTTATTATTTAGTAAATTAACGACGCTCTTCTCCATCTCTTGTATTTCTCCTCTTTCATATTTTCCCATAATATTTATTTATTAATATTCTACCAATTCGTTTCTGTTTTTTAATTCCTGATTAAAAAATTGAAAAAGAATCTTTACCTCGAAATTTTTTGATTTTTTTAAGAAGCGGCGCAAAGGCCTTGTTCATATGAAGTGATTGTATCAAATTTACGAACGTTTTGTAGCTTATAATCCACAAAAGGAGGCTAAAAATAAGAGTTCATAAAGTTATAAAGTTTGTAAAGTTTATAAAGAAAATATCAAGTTGCAGACGGCAAATTAAGTTTAAAGTGATGATTCTACTTCTTTTTTCACTTCTCCGTCTAATTGATTTATATGAATATTAAGTAAAGAACAAGCCTCAAGTTGATTACAAATAACTCTGAATACTTGAGTAACTTTAGATAAAGCTTCCGGATCTTCTAAGTAAGAATCATTCATTCCTTCAACCCAACCTTTCAACTTTGTCATATTTTGTTCATCTGTAATTATCAACGGATCTATATTTCTCCCTAGGATTTTTTCAGCTTTTACCTGATTTTTATTTAAATTTACTATCCAACCTAAAATTGTTTTAACATTATCTAAATCTGCCTTAGTTAATTTTAAAGCGTGATACTTTCTTTCTGATAATCCAAGCCAACATTCCAAAATAGCTTTTTCATAAGAATAAGGAGTCTCTCTCCAAAGGTCTTTTACAACTAATTTTTCTGATATTTTTTTATGAACAGGGTGCATTTTTTGCCGAGCATCAAAAATTACTTTTGAGTTCTCTAAAAAATTTTGATAAGAAACAAGATTTTCTATAGGTTCAGCCATAACAACATATTTTAATAATTTTGCACGTGTTATTCAAGGAAGGAATGTGAAAGATAGTCGACAAAAGGAGGCTAAAAATAAGAGTTCATAAAGTTTATAAAGTGCAATAGTTTTAACCTCCGAGGTACCCAAGGCTTATTTCTTGCCGGAGCTTAACCTTCGAGGTTCTATCATCAACAGGGTTATCTAACCTCGAAGGTTTTTACGCAGGGAGCTCCACTTAGACAGTTCAAATAGATTAAAATATAAACAATGATTAACAAAATACTATTTTTCTTATTTCTTCTCCTTCTTCCTACCCAACTAGGTAAGCATTTCTTTCTCCCCTTCTCCTATATTTCCGGAGTTCGAGTTGACTATTTGGCTCCAACCTTATATCTGACAGATATTATTGTTTTCTTATTGGTGATTTTTAATTTTAAAATTGTATTTAAATTTTTCCAAAATAAAAAAGTTCTTATTGGTCTATTTCTTTTACTAATTAATGTTTTATTTTCCCGTCTTCCAGCAATTTCTCTTTATTGGTTAATAAAAATTCTTGAATTTTTAGTGGTTTTTTCTCTGGCTAAAAAAATGTTAAAAACTTTAAAAGAAAAAGCTATTTTGACGGCTTTTTTATTATCAGGACTATTTGAATTATTTTTATCGATTGCCCAGTTTATCAACAAACATTCAGTCCAAGGGATTTTTTATTATTTTGGTGAGAGATTAATGTCTCTTTCAACGCCTGGGGTTGCCAAAGCCTCTCTTCAAGGAATTGAGTTTTTAAGGCCGTATGGCACATTTTCCCATCCTAATTCTTTAGCCGGTTTTTTTCTTGTTTTATATTTTTTTGTTTTGACCAAGTCAGACTTGGCTTTGACTTATAAAAAGTTTAATCAATATCTAGTTTTAAAATATTTATTTTTGTTTGTCTCCAGCATTCTAGTTTTTATATCTTTTTCTAAAACGGCCATCATAGTTTATTTGTTATTAAATTGTATTTATTATTTATTAATGATTAAGTCTGTTAAAACGATTTGTAAACCTTGTATCATTGCTCGAATATCAATTATTGTTGTAGTTTCTTTTATCTTTCTTCAGGCGACCACCGATCCTTTAACCATTAATAAAAGAGTTGAACTGATGAAAAATTCGATAGCAATTATTCTTCGTTATCCAATTCAAGGAGTAGGTTTAGGTAGTTATTTAATTGAGCAGGCAAAATTTTCCTCTAGATTTTATTTATTTTTTAACCAACCGGTTCATAATATTTTTCTTTTATATTTTTCCGAACTAGGGATAATGATTGGCGGATTAATTATTTTTTTATCATTGGCAAAAATTAATCGATTAATTAAATTCAGTCCTTATGTTCTTTCAGCATTAATTTTAACCGGACTATTTGATCATTATTGGTTGACCTTACAGCAAAATTTTCTTTTGATGGGATTGGTTATGGGAGCGATTCTATCTCGATCTTCACCTGCTGATTAAGATCAAACAGTTGCGTTAATGATTGATTTAAACCTTGCGGTAAGATTTTTATTAACTCTTCGATCAATTCTTTATGTTTGGCATTGCTTAACTTTAAAGTTTCAATAAAATTAGATGGTGCTTGACCGCCTTGTTTTTTGGCTGATTTTAAAAGACCGGGTATTTTCAAGAAATATTTTTCTCCTTTGACAAAAGTATCAATTGCCAGCTGGCTTTTTCCTTTGTTGGCTAAAACCAAAGACATAGCAGCTCTTTTATCAGAATATAAAAGATAAAGCTCAGCCTTTTTCAAATTATCTCTGGTTAAAAAATCTGTGATTTGATCTCTGATGATTTTGGCTAAATAGAGAGGGCTGTCTGGTAAAAGGCCAGGATAAGGTAAATTATAAGCAACTTTTTCTTGAGGGGTTTTTACTAATGAATCTGAAGCGCCAAGGACAAAGTATGTGGCAAAAGGGATAACAATAACAAAAATAGTTAGCAAGAAATAACGGCCAAATTTCTCCATAAGCATATAACTATTATACAACAAACCCCGCCTTTTAGGCGGGGTAAAAAACATCGCGTTTTTATTTAACCATTCTTTTCAAACTTTTTCCAGCGGTAAAACCTGGGGTTTTTGTCGCCGGGATTTGAATTTCAGCTCCAGTTTGAGGATTGCGTCCTTTTCTGGCAGCGCGTCGTCTAACCATAAATGTACCATATCCAGTGACCACGACCTTTTCTCCTCTTTTTAAAGCATCAGACATCGTTGAGAAAACGGTGTTAACGGCATCTTTGGCGGCTTTAGCGGTTAGACCAGCTTTTTTTGCTACTTGGGCGACTAAATCAGCTTTTGTCATTTTGTATCACCTACTTTCTTTTGACTTTAATTTTTAATTAAGAACAAATTACACTAATAGATTAGTAGTTTTTTGGCTTTCTGTCAATCTATATTTAGAATATCTTATTATAACAATCTGTATCAAATGTAGGGCGTTGGGATAGGAAGAAATAAGGTCCGTCCTTATAAGGACGGACCTTAAATTGATTTCGTTAGATCTTAGTAGTTGCTTCAGCTCTGGTTTCTCTAATGACGGTTACCTTAATCTGACCGGGAAATACTTCAAACTTTTGTTCCAGTTCTTCTTTAATTTTTTCGGCAGTAACAATCGCTTCGTCATCAGTCAGTTCATCCGGTTTAACAATTACTCTTAATTCCCGGCCGGCTTGCAAAGCATAAGCTTCCTTAACGCCTTTTTTAGTTTTGGCAATATCTTCAATAGTTTTAATTCTTTTTAGATACTCACCAAAGTCTTCGTGTCTTGCTCCTGGTCTGCTGCCGGAGACGGCATCGGCAATATAAACAACAACAGCTTCAAGAGTAGTAAAAGGCACATCTTCATGATGGCTGGCGACGCAGTCAATCACTTTTTGAGGAAAGCGATTTTTTTTCAAAACTTCAACTCCGAGATCTATATGAGATCCTTCTTTGTCTGTAACCACTTTACCAATATCATGGAAAAGACAGCCAAGTTTTACTAAATTAACATCAAGTTTTAATTCATGAGCTAGAGCAACTCCGATTTTTGTTTCTTCCAGAGTATGAGCAATCATATTCTGACCGTAAGAAAAGCGATATTTGAATCGGCCTAAAAGTTGAGTTAGTTCAGTTGGTAGGTTAAAGACACCAACATTATGAGCTAATTCTTCACCGGCTTTGAAAATAATTTTATCAACTTCTTCCCGGGTTTTTTTGACAATTTCTTCAATTCTTTCCGGTTGAATCCTGCCGTCTTTAATTAGTCTTTCCAAAGACATTCGGGCTACTTCGCGGCGGATAGCGTCAAATGAAGACAGTCTAATGACTTTTTCTTCCTCAAGATCAACATCAACTCCGGTGGCAATTTCAAAAGCCCTAATGTTCCGGCCTTCTTTACCAATAATCCTTCCTTTATAATCTTCATTAGGTAGATTAATTACTGATAGAGTATATTCGGAAACATAGTCAATCGCTCCATACCTGATGGCATCGACCAATATTTGTTTGGCTTTATCATCAGCCGTAGTTTTAATTTCTTCTTCAGCCGCCTTGATTTTCTTGGCGATGTCTTCTTTAAGTTTATCTTCCCAACCGCGGAGGAGCAAATCTTTAGCTTGATCTTTGGTTAGTCCGGAAATTTTTTCCAGTTTTTGTAATAATTGGTCTTTTTTTGCTTCGAGCTCTTTTTTAATTAATTCAATGTTATTTTTAACATCTTGGACAGATTGTCTTTCCCGGTTAACAAGATTATCTTTTTCATCAATCTGTTCTTCCCGACGGGCTAATCTTTTCTCCACTTCCAGAGCATCGATAGCGATTTTTCTCGCCTCTTCCTGGGCTTTTAAGGTAATGGCTTGCGCCTCTTGTTTGGCTTTAGCTAATAGTTCTTCCCGTTCTTTTTTAAACGAAGTAAATTTCTTGAAAAATTTTACTAACATAGGAATTTAAATGGAGCCTGGGGAAGAAAAATATTAAAGATTAATCCGCCAGCTGGCGGACAAAGATCAAAACAACAAATTTGCGTTTTGGTCACTCATTTTGAAATTAATAATTAATATTTAACTTTTGTAACTCCAGGCAATTTCTAATGTAGATATTTTACTCTTTGTTTATTAAATCTTCAAATGATTTTTTTGCTGTTTCATAATTAAATCCTCTTCTCAAAAGAAAACTGGTGGCTTTTTCGAAACGTTTTTTGGGTGGCAAGTTTTTAAACCTTGGCCAGCGGTTGACAAGAATTTTTTCCGCCAAAACTTCCTCATTGATTTCGGTTTTGGCAAAATATTCGTCAATCAATTCTTTTTCCACGCCAAATTTAGCCAGTTCCTGTTTGATAGCAAAAACACCTTTGACTTTTGTTCTGGTTCTTGACGCAACCAAGTAATTGATAAATTCTTGATCATCTAAAAATTTTTGTTTTAACAGATGTTCAATCACTTTCTCCACATCATCACGTGACCAATGTTTGGTTTTTATTTTTTTATAAAGATAGTCACGGACTTCTTTGACAGTCCGCGGGCGGAATTTAAGATAGAAGAAGGCCAGGTTGAGCAAAGGCTGAAGATCATCAGGAATTTTTGCCATTGAATAACTAATTACTAATTTCTAATTTCCAACAAAATATCTAATTAAATAATTTAAAATTTGAAATTTCATTAGAAATTAGATATTAGGTATTGAAAATTAATCACTTTTTGACTAGTTGCTTTAATATCTGCTCTCTCACCTTGCTATCTTTCATCAAAATCTCTTTTACCTCTTCTTTTCCATGCCCCAAAACTTTTTCACCATATTTAATAAATGAACCACTTTTAATTAATAGTCCAGCGTTAATGGCGGCATCAATTATTCCTTCTTCTTTGTCTATGCCGGTGGCAATAATTACTACCTCGGCTTCTTTAAAAGGCGGCGCCACTTTATTTTTAATCACTTTAACTCTGATTCTAGCCCCGTAAACCACATTATTCTTTTTTAAAGTTTCAATTTTTCTAACATCCATCCGGATGCTGGAATAAAACTTTAAAGCCAATCCGCCCGGCGTTGTTTCCGGATTGCCAAAAAATACCCCAATTTTTAATCTCAACTGATTGGTAAAAATAATTGTAGTTTTTGATTTAGAGACAACCCCGGTCAATTTTCTTAAGGCTTGAGACATCAGGCGAGCCTGAAGACCCATCTGAGCGTCTCCCATTTCGCCTTCAATTTCTGCTCTCGGGACAAGAGCTGCTACAGAGTCAACCACTACTAAATCAACTCCACCGGATCTAATTAAAGTTTCGGCAATTTCCAAGGCCTGTTCACCGGTATCGGGTTGGGAAACCAAAAGATCCTCGAGTTTGACGCCAAGAATTTTTGCCCAAGATAGATCTAAACCATGTTCTGCATCAATAAAAGCAGCAATGCCACCGGCCTTTTGTGCTTCAGCAATAATTGAAAGACAGACAGTAGTTTTTCCGGCTGCTTCCGGCCCGAAAATTTCAATGATTCTTCCTCTTGGAATTCCTCCAACTCCGAGAGCCGTATCTAAAGTTGGAATGCCAGTGGAAATGACATCGACCGGAACAACAGTAGATTGCCCCAATCTCATAATTGAACCGCGTCCAAACTGTTTTTGAATCTGATCAATCGCCGTCGTCACCGCCTGTTTTTTCTGTGAATCCTGCGTTTTCATATAATTATTATAAAAGTTATAATGGTTATAATTTTTATCGATTCCTAAAAAAAAGTCAATCGCTTATAACCTACAAAAGATAGATTAAGCTGACTACAATCATCCCCCAGAGTCCAATGGTCATTATTAATGGAATATCAGTGGTAATAGTTCTCTCCGGCCTTTCCCCTTCTGCTTTTTCATATAAAAGTTGTGCATAACGGGAAATTCCATAAACCACCAAAGGAATAGTAATCATCAACCATTTTCTTCCTTCAAAACCAGGTAGATATTGATTAATAAAAGCATTAAGAGGTGTTTTTATTTCCGGTGGTCTTTCCACATAGGCATAGGTGGCATAGGCGATGATGGTCGCGGTGCCAAAAGTATAGGTTAAAAAGTCTAAAAAATGCTCTTTATAGCGATACAAAGATAAACGGGCTTTAGTTCCATGAGCGACTAGTTCGGCATGGCGTTTGACAGCAGCCATAAAAAGCGATCCAAAAAAAATTGTCAGGAGAAGCCAAATCGGAATATGAAATCCGGTCGCCACTTCGCCGGCAAAGGTTCTTATCATGAAAGAAAAAGAGATAGTAAAAATATCAATAACAGATTGTTTTTTTAAGGTAAACGAGTAGAAAAAATGGAGAAGAATAAAAAATAAACTTAAGAAAAAAAACGGTAAGGAAAAAAACAAGGCGAGAATTAGAGAAACTAAACTTAAAACAAAGACGACAAAAGTTGCTTCAGGCATTGAGAGATCACCGGAGGCAATCGGCCTAAATTTTTTTATTGGGTGCTGTTTATCATAAGGATAATCAATAATATCGTTTAAGACGTAAGAAGTTGAAGATAATAAACAGAAAATAAAAAAGGCATTAAATGATTTTAATAAAAGATCTAAATTAAAGAGTTGGCCAGTAAAGATAATCGCCGTAAAAACCACCAAGTTTTTTATCCAATGATTAATACGAAGAGCAAAAAAATAAGTTCGCAGTTTATTATTTTTCATCATCTTGAATTATACTAAATCTTTAATTAACATAGTATATTAATTATATGCAACCTTATCAAAAAAAAGTAGAAAAACCTTGGGGATATGAGATTCATTGGACTCCTTCGGATTTACCGTACATGGGAAAAATATTACATATCAATGCAGGGAAAAGGCTTTCCTTACAAAGACATGATAAAAAACAGGAAACGTGGTATATGATGAAAGGGAAAGCAAAAATTGTCTGGGACAATGAAAAAAAAGAACTGATTGAAACGGAACTAAAATATGGCTGCGGTTATACCTGTATGATTGGACAGCGCCACCGACTGGTTGGTATTACAGATTGTGATGTAATTGAAGTATCTACGCCAGAGATAGGAATAACTGAAAGACTTGAGGATGATTACCATCGCCACAACGAAACAGAAGAATTAAGAAAATTAAAAGATCGGGGTTGGAAAGGAGAAAACAAAATATGAACATTAATTTTAAGAATGTTAACAAACATTATGCGGCGAGGACTCATGAAAAGATGAAGGAAGTTTTAATGGATCCAAATGGAGTCGGTCCTGCGGTTCATTATTATATGATTCGAGGTGGAAAAGAACAAAAAAATATTACCGTCTGGGAGCCGGGAACTATTTCCGGTGAGTATATAAAAACTTACGGACATTATCATATTGGGAAACTTGATGAAACCTATTGGATTATTTTTGGGACCGGAGTAGCTCTTTTACAAAAATTAGCAGTCGATGAAAAAGGCAATATGATCGCCGATGTTGTTGAAGAGTTTAAAGCTATACAAGTTAAACAAAGTGATGAGGTTTATATGCCGGCCGGATACGGACACTTAGTTGTTAATACCGGAACTACATATTTTGTCACTGCTGATGACAGCCCGGTTGACTTTGAAGAAAAAGATCCGGTGTCTTTGCCTGGTCATGCTGATTATTTATTAGTAAAACAGATGAAAGGTTTTGCTTATTATGTAGTTGAACATCAAGGAAAACCGGCATTAGTAAAAAACAAACTTTATAAAGAAGTAAAAAAACAAGATTTAGGAGGATTGGAAATTATCGAAAAGTAGTTTTATTATTTGGCTTTGTTTCTGGGAATGCTGTGTAAATCAGCAGCTGTGCCGCAACGGTTATAGCCCGAGACCATTCAAAGCCCATCAGGTATCGAACGGTACCTGACCCCGAGCAGGGATGATTATGGTTCAATTAGTAGATTCATTACAACATTACGGATTCAACCCTTTTTCTGAAGTAAAAAATCTCCAATTACTTTCTCCAGAAGAGAGAATTATAAGATTTAATCAGCAACGGGAAAGTTATGTTAATCATTTATTGAAAGATCAAGCAGTTTCTATTCTTTATAAATATTGGCCAGACAAAAACGGAAACATCTTTATTTCTCCAGCAAAAAAAGAGAGGGACAATGTCATTTATCAGATAGATTTTAATGAAAGAAATAGTTTATTTTATGACGGGATTTTGCGAACAGTTGAACAAGCAGTCCAAAATCCGGGAAATTTAGTAGCCTTATACAGCCCAACTGGAAAAAAATTATTTGAAAATACTCCTTTAGAATTTATTCCAAAAGAAAAATCAAAATGGTTAAAAGAGCCTTATGATATCGGTCAACTATATTTTCTTTATTTTAATGGCAATAAAATTAATAATGTTGCTGTTAGCGTAAATAACGATAATAATCCTTGGCTAATGGATTTAGCGCTAATTTTTAAAGAAATTAATCAAGAAAAAGATGAAGAAAGAAGAATCTCTTTATTTTTAACAACCCCGGTTTTACTGGAAAATGTTGACCAATTTTTACAAAGAAACTGGAATGATAATTACCACGTTTTCAAAAATGTTCATGGTGAAGATTTTTTTCTCGATAGAGTGATTAATGACATGAGAGAAACTTTTGCCGGCAAGAAAAAATTAAAGACCCCCATTTATTATGATCAAACAGTTCAATCGTTGCAAAGATCAGAAATAACAGCTGATATTATTACTCAAGGATATTTTTTTACGATTTATAATTTTATGGAAGAACGAGGATTATCAAAAACAAAGTTTGGAGGAGGATGTCCTGGAGACGGCGCGGAAATGTCAGAAATTGAAGAAATATTAGGCTATGACATTATGCGCTCTATTACCATGGGAGAAAATATGTTTACAAAAAATGTTTCGTCATTATCGACTAATTATCGAGATTTAAAACAACATAAAAATGACGAAAACTCTGACGAATATGGTTCTTTAAAATTTCACTGTCCAGTTTGTAATGAAGAACATACTAGGCCACGTCATCAGTTATTAGAAAAATGTCCAACCAAAGGGAAAGAAATTCCTAAATGTTAATTTAGCCGTACAACCGCGTAGATTGAATGAGGCTAAATAATTATATCAACTTAGCTACTTCTTTTCCCAACTTAACCGCATAATTAGTCCCCCGGTCATAAGGATAAGTCATGTCAAGATTGGCGATGAAAAAGTTTTTAACCGGAGTGATAAAATCCGGTTTGTTTTTGACAAAGTTTTTATCAAATATCGGTTGAGCATAAAACGAGCGAAAAACATAGAAATTGAAAATTGAAAATTGAAAATTGAAAATTTTATTTAGATAAGGTTTAACGTACTTTAGTAATTCTCTATCCCCCATCTTCCATCTTCTATCTTCTAATTTGACGTACCATCCCAAATAGGAAATATGTTTATTGCCATAATTTTTTTTATTTATAAAATTAGTGTGCTGAACAATGCCCATAATTGGAATTTTGGGTGTGGAAATATTTAACCAGTAGGTTTTGTCAAGAATCGGTTTTTCTGTTTCTAAGATTAATGTTAAAGCATGAAGATATTTAATTTTTGACAACTGATCAAGGTAGCTTTTCGGAAAAATTGTTTGGGAGACTTTTGTTAATATAGGAGTTGGCAAGGTCGAAATCACAACGTCATATAATGTATTATTAATAGTAAACTTATTCCCCCGCTTTTTAATACTCTCAACACCGTAACTCGTTAACACGTTAACCCGCAACTCTTTTAACAGATTAACTAAATAGTTTATTAATATTTGAAATCCGCCTTCAACATATCCTAAATTCTTTGTTCTTTTTTTAACCCTGGCCCAGATAAATGATGCTAAAATATTTCCCGCATAATCTCCGTATTTTTCCCGAAAGAGCTGTTGCCATAAGATATTCCAGACTTTTTCTCCCATGGTTTTTTTTAAAAACTCTTCAGCGGTTTGTTGTTCGAAGATAGTTAGAAAAGGGGAAAGTTTGAGAAAAGCAATAACAATTCCCGCACGAAGTTTATCGAATAAAGGCAAAAAGGGGAAAGTGAGTAGGTCTACTGAATTGTCAAGAGGATGTATTAAATATTTTTGATTTTTAATCTGTATTTTTGATCTTTGATCTTTGATCTTTGATATTGAATATAATGATGCTGTCTCCGGTGCTTTGAAGAATATTTTGTTGGATTCAATTTCTTTAGCAAAATTTAGAATATCATAATCATTAGCAAACAAATGGTGATAAGTCCGTTCCAAATACCAATCCCAATTTACTGACTTAAATCCAGCCGCCAATCCACCAAGCACTTTTTCTTTTTCAAAAACAGTCACCTGATGATTTTTTTTTGTTAAATAGTAGGCGGCAGTTAAGCCGGTAAATCCACCTCCTAAAATAGCAATTTTCATATTAAAATAATTACCGCAGTTTTACCGAGTAAAAAACGCATAGAGTGTTATTTTGCTCTTTTTTGCCATTCTATAAGAACAGTTTCGATAAATATCGTTGTTGGTACAGCTAAAATTACCCCCATTATCCCGGCGATTTTTCCACCAATAATTAAAGCAATAAGAGTGATAATTGGATGTAAGCCAACGGCTTTTTTCATGACAATAGGAACAATTAAATTATTTTCCAACTGCTGAACAACAAAATAAAGGGTAATCATCGATAATCCTGAAACATAAGATTGAGATAAGCCGATAAAAAAAGCCGGGATAGTGGCCGCAATTGGACCGAGATTAGGAACAACTTCAAGCAGACCGGATAAAACCGCTAAAGCCAATGCATATTTCATTCCCATTAAACTTAGCCCAACATAAGTTAATAGTCCAACTACAATCATTAAAATTATTTCTCCCCAAAACCAACCACTCATTCTTTTTTGAGCCCGTTCTGATATTAAATTAATTTTATTTAATTCCATATCATCAAAAAAATTTCCTAATAATCTTTGAGCCAGATTCTTTTCTAAAAGAAAATAGAAACCAAAAAATAAAGTTGAAGTGACAAAGATAACATTGGAAAAAGCAGTTTTAATGAGATTAATAGTTTCATTAGCTAAACTGGGAATATTATTGGAAAGAAAGTTTAGATTAAAGTTAGAAGACAAAGTCGGTAATACTTTAGTAATAATATTAGGTAAATTCTTAAAAAGAATAATAATTTCGCCGGCTAAAGGGGGGATAATCAAGGCAAATAAATAAAAAATAGTAAAAACAAAGATAAAATAAACAATAAAAGAACTAATAGATCGGGGAATCTTTTTCTTTTCCAAAAAGTCAACCGGCTGGCGCAAAGCCCCGGCAATAATAAAAGCAATAAAAAGAGAAAAGATCAAATCTTTTATCAACCAAATAACACCCAATAGCAAAATAAAACCAATCGTAAAAATAATTGTTTTTGAAGAGATCTCAATTTTCTGAGGCATATGTGTTTAATTATAACGGAACGTTATCACTTTGCCAAGGCTAAAACATAAACCTTTTTCGCTCCAGCCTCTTTTAGAACCCTAGCCGCTTCTTTAACTGTTGAACCGCTAGTGACAACATCATCAATTAATATTATGTTGGTAGAGACGCACGATCGTGCGTCTCTACATTTGTCGTTAATGACAAATGCCCCTTTTAGATTCTGATATCTTTTCCCCAAAGACTCTAGTTGGGCTTGAGCAAGCGTTTCTTTTTTTCTAACTAATAAATCTACGATTGGGTAATTAAGAAATTTCTGAAAAAATACACTAATAATTTTTGCCTGATTAAAGCCCCGTTCATTATATTTATTTTTTGTCAGCGGAATCGGTTGAATAATAAAATCAGAATATAGCTTCTTGTAGAAGTCTAACTTTTCAATTGCTTCAGGTTTGATAATACGGTAGAACTCTTGCCAGACTTCAGTCGCCAATCGATATTTAATATTTTTGATAATTTTTTTCAATATTGGACTGTAATAGTATAAAGCAATTAACCCATCAATGTTGAACTTTCTTCTACAACTTGGATGAGTTAGGCCGAAAAAAGAGGACTTTTTACAGTATAGACAAACATCTTGTTTAATCGGTCTTAATTTATTTTGACAGGAGACGCAAAGATAGACACCAATGTAGCCACAGCCAAGACAGAATTTTGGGAAAAGGAGATCTTTGAGAAACATAGAGCTTATAACGATTATAACAACAATAACCCTGATATTTTGTTCACAAATTTAAGAAGACTTTTCTATTAGTTTAACCAAAAAATAATTTTGAGGCTAAAAATTCACCAGCCGGCGGATTGATAGTATTTTGATATATTTAGACCTCTTGAAAACTGCCAGGTAGTGTTTTAAATTTTATATCACACTATATGTTTTGTATTTTTTGCCAGAATCATGACACTGAGGTAATTGAAACCAGAGTATCTGAAGATGGCTTAACGGTTAGAAGAAGAAGATCTTGTTTAAAGTGTGATAAAAGATTTACCACTTATGAGCGGGTAGAAGAATTGCCAATAATAGTTATTAAAAGAGATGGAACCAGAGAAAGGTTTGATAGGGAGAAATTACGAAGTGGTCTTTTTAAGTCATGCGAAAAAACAACAGTAACCGCAGAAAAAATTGATAAAATAATCAGCGAAGTAGAAAGAGAGTTAAAAGAAAAAGACACGACAGAAATAGAAAGTAAAACTATTGGAAATTTAGCGGCCAAACGGTTGAAAAAAATTAATAAAGTCGCTTATATTAGATTTTCCTCAGTTTTTAGACGGTTTGTTGATCTGGATGACTTTGAGGAAGAGTTAAAAAAAACCAAATAATATGAAATTAACCGGAATCTCGGAAAAAGTTTTTTTGGATCGTTATTCGTTAAAAGATAAATCAGGTAAGTCAATGGAAAAGCGGCCTGAGGAAATGTGGTTACGGATTGCCAAAGCTGTTTCTCTAGTGGAAAAAAAATCAAAGCAAAAAAAATGGGAAAAAGAATTTTATTCAGTTTTAAAAGACTTTAAATATGTGCCTGGAGGGAGAATTTTATCCGGAGCCGGCACTGATTTTGCGGTTTCTTTTTATAACTGTTTTGTTATCCCGTCTCCAAAGGACTCAAGAGGAGGAATTCTTGAGACTTTAGGACAGATGGTAGAGATTATGGCCCGCGGTGGCGGCGTTGGCATCAATCTTTCTTCTCTTCGTCCTCGAGGTGCTAGAGTCAATAAAGTTAATGGTTTTTCATCAGGTCCTATAAACTGGGCCGAACTTTTTTCTGTTGCTACTAAAGATATTATTCAACAAGGAGGAACGAGACGGGGAGCCCTAATGCTTATGCTTTGGGACTGGCATCCTGACATTGAAGAGTTTATTACCGTTAAACAGGACTTGCATAAAATTAACGGGGCCAATCTTTCTCTTTGTATCTCCGATACTTTTATGGAAGCGGTTGAAAAAGATAAGGATTGGCCATTGGTATTCCCGGATATCAAAGATCCGGAATATGATGAAAAATGGACCGGCGATCTTGAAATCTGGAAGAAATTAGGAAAGAAGATTATTGTTCATAAAATCGTTAAAGCGAGAAAGATTTGGGATTTAGTGGCGACTGCCGCCTGGAAATCGGCCGAGCCTGGGGTGGTTTTTATGGAAAGATATAATAAACTTTATAATAATTATTACTGGAATAAAATTATTTGTGTCAACCCTTGCGTCACCGGAGACACTTTAATCAATACCACTAACGGATTGATTACGATGAAAAAACTTTATGAAAAGCACTTGCCTTTTAGAGTCGTAGTGAACGGAAAAGACTATCTTTCAACTGCCGTTAAGTTGACCGGAAAAAAACAGGTTTACCGTCTAATTACTAAAGAAGGATATCAGTTAAGATTAACAGCAGATCATAAGGTTTTTACTCCTTCTGGGAAAAAGTCGGCAGGCGAACTTAAAAAAGGCGAAAAAATTATTTTGGCAACAGGCGGATATTTTGGAACAAAAGGAACATTGGATGAAGGCAGAGTTTTAGGTTGGTTGGTCGGTGACGGATCAATAAAAAAAGATGTCGTTACTTTATATTTTTATCAAAAAGAAAAACAAGAACTGGCTCCCAGATTTGCTTTGATGGTAGAAAAAATGGTTGAAGGAGAACAGGTCGTTGCCCGGCCTTATCATATTGCTCCCCAGTATATTGAAAAAGAGAATAAGGCTGTGATTGAGTCGGTAAGATTATGGCGAATTGCTTACCGATACGGTTTATCTCATGAAAATAAATATCAAGTACCGGAAGCGATTTTTGCCGGTTCGGAAGGCATTCAGAGAGGATTTTTACAGGGAATATTTTCTAGTGATGGAACAGTAATTGGGACGATAGAAAAAGGAGTTAGTGTTAGATTAACATCAATAAAAAAATCTCTTCTTATTAGTGTCCAAAGATTACTTTTAAATTTTGGCATTTTTAGTAAAATCTATGAAAATCGTCGTCAAGAAGGAAAAAGGTTCTTACCTGATGGTCGAGGAGGACTAAAATTATATAATTGCCAAGCCTACCATGAACTGGTAATTTCCAAAGAAAACTTAATAAAGTTTTCCGGATTAGTGGGATTTTTACAACAGGAAAAACAAAACAAACTGCAATCTTTTCTTTCTTTATACCGTCGCGGCCCTTATAAAGAAAAGCCGGAGGCGACTTTCTTGAAATTAGAAAAAGAAGAAATTGAGGAAGTTTTTGACATTACTGTTGAAGGAATTCACGGCTTTTCCGCTAACGGACTATTGGTTTCTAATTGTGGCGAAGAAGGCTTGCCAGCTTGGGGTGTCTGTAACTTAGGGTCAATAAATCTATCGGCTTTGGTTAAAGGAAAAGATATTGATAAAAAAGGTCAGTTTGATTTTGGGGCTTTGAAAAAGATCGTCAGAACCGCAGTTCGTTTTCAGGACAATGTAGTTGATATGGATCCTTATATTTTTGACGGCATCCGCAAGACTCAGCTTGAGGGAGAACGGAGAATTGGACTGGGGACAATGGGACTGGGCGACGTTTTAATTAAATTACATCTTCGTTATGGTTCACTAGAGTCAATTGAGCTCATTGATAAAGTTTATAAATTAATTAGAGATGAAGCTTACCTGACATCTTCAGTCTTTGCCCATGAAAAAGGTAGTTTTACCAAATATGATCGGAAACTTTATCTTGAAGGAAAATTTATCAGTGAATTAACTGATGATGTCAAAAAATCAATTAAAAAAAACGGGATAAGAAACTCATTGCTTTTAATGCAGGCGCCGACCGGATCAACTTCTTTAATGGCTGATACAACATCGGGAATTGAACCGGTTTATGAGTTTGAATTCATCAGAAAAGATCGACTGGGAACTCATATTATTCGTCATAGTCTTTATGATGTTTGGTATAAAAAACACGAGAAGGAAATCAAGGAAGGAAAGGTGCAAAAACCCGATTGGTTTGTGTCTGCTAATGAATTGACTCCGGAAGATCATGTTAAAGTTCAGGCGGCCATTCAAAAATATGTTGATGCTTCAATCTCAAAGACGGTTAATGCTCCGACTACTCATACAGTTGAAGATGTTAAAAAACTTTATAACTTAGCTTACAAACTTGGTTGTAAGGGAATCGCTTATATGAGAGATGGATCACGGCCCGGCGTTCTCGAACGCAAAGAATCTGTCTCCGCTAAAGCTCAATATACAATCAAACCCCGACCAATGGTTGTTCACGGTTCAACCTACCGTATTCAGACGCCAGTTGGCATCGCTTTTATCACAATAAATACCAATGGAGGAAATCCTCCGGAGCCTTTGGAAGTCTTTATTAATGTTGGTAAAGCCGGTAGCGATGTTTATGCTATGGCTGAGGGATTAGGAAGAATGATTTCAGTGGCTTTACGTTTTTCTTCACATATTTCGGTTTTTGATAGAGTAAATGAAATTATTACCCAGTTGCAGGGAATAGGTGGTGCCAGAACTATGGGTTTTGGTAAAGATAGAATAAGAAGTTTACCAGACGCGGTAGCAAAAGTATTATCAATGCATTATGGATTGAATGGTGAGAAAGAAACGAGTGGAGTTGTTAAAGAAGTTCCAAAATTAGTGACAGCGACGACTCAACCATCTCTTATTCAACCTCAAGTTTCCGCTTATCACAATGGATCTTTTGATTTCTGCCCAAGTTGTGGAGAAGCGACTTTAGTCCATGAAGAAGGCTGTAAAAAATGTTATGGATGCGGATATTCAGAATGTTGACATGTCTATTTATACTAAAACCGGCGATGATGGAACTACATCTCTTTATGGTGGTAAAAGATTGTTAAAATCTAACCTTCAGGTTGAGGCGTACGGAAGTATTGATGAACTGACTAGTTTTATCGGATTGGTTAAAGACAAAATTAAAGATAAAAACGATAAACTTTTTTTGATCTCTCTTCAAAAAGATCTTTATCAAATCATGGGATTTTTATCAGGGGCAAAACTTGATTTAAAATTTTTAGAAAAAAAAGTGCTAACTTTTGAAAATAAAATTGATGAATTAGAAAAAAAACTATCAAAACTTAACAGGTTTATTTTACCGGGTGGAACGGAAATTTCATCTTGGTTTCAGATTTTGCGTGTCATCTGCCGAAGAGCGGAAAGAAATGTGGTAAGATTCAACAACAATATAATTATTGTAAAATATCTGAATCGCCTTTCGGATTTATTATTTGTTATGGCGCGAAATTATGGAAAAAACAAAGAAGTGGTTTTATAAGATTTTTATTCTCGTTTTAGTTATTTTAGCAATTTTTGCCGGCTATTTTTTTTATCAATCAAAATCTCAACTAACTAAAAAATTCGTTATCAAACAAAATCTTAGTGTTTATTTAAAGTTAGCGGGTGAAGAAAATTTTTCCAAATCAGAAGTTGTAGTTGGTAAAACAGCCTTAGACCTTACAAAAGAAAAAACCAATATTAAAACAAAAGGAGAAGGAGTAAATGCTTATGTTACGGAAATTAACGGTCAGGAAGCGCTGAATTCTAAAAAGGAATACTGGGCTTTTTATGTTAATGGAAAAATGGCAGAAGTAGGATCAGGCAGTTATAAATTAAAGAATGGGGATAAGATAGAATGGAAGATAGAAAAGTACTAAAAAATTTTCAATTTTCAATTTTCAATTTTCAAAGATTAATTTCTTATGTTGCTATTATCTTATTAGCAGTTGTTGCCCGTTTGATTCCTCACGCACCAAATTTTGCTCCAATTGGAGGACTGGCGCTTTTTTCTGGGGCTAACTTTAAAAAAAAATCAGCTTTATTGATTCCTTTAGCAGCAATGTTTTTCTCCGATATTTTTTTAGGATTTCACAAAACCATTCCTTATGTTTATGTGAGTTTTATATTAATAACGATTATTGGTAAATATTTAAAAGAAAATCCCAAGGTTATTAATCTAATTTCCGCCAGTCTTTTATCTTCGGTTTTATTTTTTTTGATTACCAATTTCGGTGTTTGGATGACCGGCTCAATGTATCCAAAAACTATCGGCGGTTTATATCAAAGTTATATCATGGGTTTACCATTTTTCCGCAACACAATCCTGTCAGACTTTTTCTATACTTTTTCCTTCTTTTATGGATATAGATTTTTGTCGAACTTTAACTTTAAAAAACTTCTTAGCAAACTGCATATCTAATCTCAATAATAAATCGTCACAACAATCTGAGAATATGTTTTTGTAGGTTATAAGCGATTGACAATCGTAATACATTTAATTAATTAATTAAAATATGACAAGAATATCTCGACTACAAGTTGACAACGATATATTAGAAAAACTATTTTCCTTATTTTTTGAAGTAATTGGAAAAGATAAAAATGAAGAAGAGTTTCGAAATATTATTCACGATCTATTATCACCGGTAGAAAGAATAATGATTGCAAAAAGAGTTGCTATTTTCTATATGCTAATGAAAAAACTTGATTATTATAATATTTCGAAGTCTTTAAAGGTATCTCCATCAACCATTGCAAAATTTAACTTAGTTAAAGAGAATAGTCGCGGGATAGTCAATGCGTTAAAAGGAACAGTTAGGAATGAAAAAATTATTAATTTTTTTGAAGAATTAATTTTAGAACTTAGAAGGCCGGGGAAATATGGTGTTAATTGGAAAAATGCCTGGCAGGAAAAAATAGACTACGAACGAAAAAAAGCAAAAGGAATCTGATCACTACAATTAATTAATTAATTGTAGTGTATTAAAATTAATATTTAAATAAAGTGATATAATTTTTTTATGAATAAACTTACCTCTGACGTGATAATAGAGTTACATGTGCCCGATTTTGAATTGACTAAAAAATTTTATGGCGATTTAGGATTTGGAGTAGTTTGGGAAAAGAAACCCGAAGGTAGGAAAGGCTATTTGGTGATGAAATCTGTAGATGGCGATAGTATTTTAAATTTTTATTGTGGTAATGAAGAGGTTTATAATCAAACATATTTTAAAAGATTTCCAAAGGAAACAAAGAGAGGGTACGCCGTTGAAATTATTCTACCATGTAATGACATAAAAGGACTTTATGAAAAAATTCAGCAGAAATATAAGAATCAAATAGTTGAACCTTTAATAAAAAGATTTAACAAATTGGATTTTAGAATGGTTGATCCATTTGGTTTTTATCTACGATTTGTTGAAAGATACGATTGGTTAAGCGGAAGAGATATTGAAGGAAATCCATTAAAAAAATAACAATTTTATCCCAAAACCGGCAGAAGAAATTTTTCTTTTAAATATTTTTTATATAACTCAACGGCATCTCCGTGGTCGAAGGCGATTTCTTCTTTTGCCGGTAGTTTATCCAGGTCAAACCATTGTAATTTAGAAACTTCTTCATCGGAAGTTTTTGTTTGTTTGACAGCGTTCGCAATAAAAATAATGTCAACATTTTGTCGATCTTCTTTAGGTCGGTTCGGATTATCATTAATCCGAAAAAGTTGCAAACTATCTATTTCCCAGCCACTTTCTTCCATTACTTCCCGCTTAACCGCTTCAATTAAATTTTCATTTCTTCCAAAGAACCCGCCGAGCAGACCCCATTTCCCTGATTCCAGAATGGGTTTGCCATTAAAAGTTCCTCTTTTTCCGAGAAGAACTTGATTATTTTTTACAACAATCGCATTAACTGTAATATGACGAAGTGAGGCTTTATTGTTATTTTCAAAAGTACAAGTGATCATAGTGTATTATAATCAAATTATGGCCGATAAAAACTATACTTCAATTGATGATTTAGTAGAAAAAAATAAAAATAGAGATAAAGTTAGTTTACCAAAAGAGGTAGAGCCGATTGCAACGGAAAAGTTTGAGATAAAAGAAGTGGTAGAGCATGAACCGGATGAAGAGATTGAGAAATTTATTTCCCCAAGGGCAGAAATTATAGAATTACCACCGGATTTAAAAAAATTAGGTTTACAGGCGGTGTCTACCTTTAAATTTCCCGGTTACAAAAATATTAAATTACCATTAAGTGATGAAAAGATTATAGTTGGCCAAAAAGCACCAATAACATCTTCTCTTCGTTGGTTAGCGACTCTTGCTTTATATATTCTTGGTCAAGCTCATTTGGGGTTAAAAGTAATTCACGGGCATGTGATTCGAGTATTAAAACAACGGTAATCAGTTAAATCAGTCGAGTCAGTCAAGTCGGTTAAATCAGGTAAAGCCGATTCAACCGATTCAACTGATTAAACAGTCTTATTTATTTCCGCTAGGAAGCCTTCCTTACTCATTGCGCCAACGAATTGATTGACGACTTGGCCGTCTTTAAAGACCAAGAAAGTTGGTATAGAAAAAACTTGATATTGAGAAATTAGTTCTTGATTTTGATCAACATCAATCTTAACAAATTTTACATTCTTTACTTCTTCAGCCAATTGTTCAATAATCGGTCCGGTCATTTTACAAGGGCCGCACCACTGCGCATAAAAGTCAACCAGAACAATTCCTTTATTTTTTAAAACCTCAACTTCAAAATTATTTTTGTCTATAGAAATAATCATAATATTTCGGCCAGGGGCCGATCGTCCTTTGGACGAAAAAAGCAACTTCAATGTTAGTACGAGTTATTTTTAATGTCAAACGGAAAAGTAATAAAGAAAGCATCTATCATTAAAAATATAGCTGTGTAACAATCTAACAATCTGTTTTTGTAGGTTATAAGCGACTGACAAAAAGAGTTAAAAAGTTTATAAAGTTATAAGGTTCATAAAGATACTTTACAAACTTTATGAACTTTATAAATTAACTATGTTGGCAAAAATATTTTCCGGCACGGTCATAGGCTTGGATGGAATTTTAATTGAGGTTGAGGTCGATGTGGCGGCTAAAGGTTTTCCCGGCTTTACCATTGTTGGTCTGCCGGATAAATCAGTGGCTGAGGCAAAAGAAAGAGTTAGGGCGGCGATTGTTAACGCTTTCTTTAAAGTTCCCGATACTCGAATTACCGTCAACTTAGCTCCGGCTGATATTCCCAAGGTCGGTTCGGCCTTTGATCTGCCGATGGCGGTCGGAATTCTATCGGCCGGCGGCATGATTAAAAAAGAGATCTTGAATGACAGTCTTTTCATAGGAGAACTATCTTTAAGAGGTGATGTCCGTCGAGTACCAGGAGCAATTTCAATTGCTCTTTTAGCCAAGTCAAAAAAAATTAAGAAAATTTTTGTCTCCAGAGAAAATATTTCCGAAGTGATTTTAGTAGACGGAATAGAAGTTTATCCGGTTGATAGTTTAATCGATTTAATTTTGCATTTGAATGGGGATAAATTAATTACTCCTTTTCCTCATCAGGATTTTATCAGTCTTATCAAAGAAGAAAAGTACGATTATTTATTTGAAGATATTAAAGGTCAAGAGACGGCCAAGCGGGCTTTGGAAATGGCAGCGGCCGGTTTTCATAATATTATTCTAAAAGGTCCGCCGGGGACAGGGAAGACTCTTTTATCGCGGGCTTTTCCTTCGATTTTGCCGGCGATGGAAAAAGAGGAAGTTCTTGAAGTCACTAAAATCTATTCGGTGGCAGGACTACTGCAGAATCATAATTTTATCGCTAGTCGGCCATTCCGTTCTCCTCATCATACGACCTCCCGGATTGGTCTAGTTGGTGGTGGCTCAAGTCCTAGTCCGGGTGAAATTTCTTTAGCCCATCGAGGAGTTTTATTTCTGGATGAGATACCGGAATTTCCCCGATCGACTTTAGAGTCGTTACGTCAGCCCTTAGAAGACGGCTTTATCACCATTTCACGGGCCTCCGGGACTTTGATTTTTCCTTCCCGCTTTCTTCTTTTAGCGGCCTCAAATCCTTGCCCGTGTGGATATCTGGGTCATGAAAAAAAACCCTGTCATTGTCTGCCCGGTACGATTCTTAAATATCGAAAAAGACTTTCCGGTCCGCTTTTGGATAGGATAGATTTACACATTGATGTTCCGTCGGTCAGCGAAGAAAAACTAACAAGCAATATTTTAAGCGAGTCAAGTCAAAAGGTAAGAGGGCGGGTTATTAAAGCCAGAGAGATTCAAAAGAAAAGACTCAAAGGATTAAAAATCTTTACCAATGGAGAAATGTCATCGGCTCAAATAAAAAAGTTTTGCCAACTAAGTCCTGAGGCAATCAATCTTTTAAAACAGGCGATTTCCAAGTTGTCTTTATCAGCCCGCAGTTATTTTAAGACAATTAAAATTAGTCAGACGATTGCTGACTTAAATGGAAAAGAAATAATTGATGTTTCTTATGTGGCTGAAGCTTTACAATTTAGATCACATGATGAGTAAAAAATATAGGCATTGACAAGGAAAAAAAGATTCTCTATACTTTTTTACATATGTTAACTTTCTTAACGATTTTGGCAGCAGATGTTGTTTATCCTAAAGTAGAGCTTGGGTTTAAGATTCCTGAATTTAATATTGTATTAACTTTTATTATTAGATTTTTCTTTATTATTGCTGGTTTAATAGCAATTCTTTATTTGATTTTAGGAGCTTTAGCTTGGATTACATCAGGAGGAAATAAAGAGTCAGTTGATAAAGCCAGAGAAAAAATTCAAGCTGCAATAGTTGGAATCATTCTTTTATTTGTAGTTTTAGCAGTGATTGTGCTTATAGAAAATATTTTCTTTATTCCAGGTCAAGGATTAGGAATAAGTAAACCACTCGTGTTCCCTGGTTTAGTTACACCCAATTAATTATCTTTCAACTGTGTTTAATCTATTTTTACCTCTTTTTACGGCAGTCTATGCAGCTGGTCCAATTAAAGAATGGTGTACTACTCCCGGTGATCCTGATTGTTGCGTCGTTGACGGCGTTCCTACCCTAAAATGTTTAGAAGTAGTCTTTGGCAATATTCTTTATATATCTTCATTTTTTATTATCTTAGTGCTTTTTATTATGTTTGTGGTTGGTTCATTCCGTTATTTGACTTCATTTGGCAATGCCGAGAGAATCAAAAAAGCCCAAGGAACATTAAAATTTGCTTTAATCGGATTTATTTTATTTGTCAGCGCGTTTTTAATATTGACAATCGTCGACACTCTATTTTTGGGAGATCAAAAAAATATCTTTAAGTTTAATTTGGAAACACCTCCGTAAAACATAATATAAATATTCGTATATTCGTGTCATTCGCATTTCTTTATTCGTTGCATTCGTATCATTTAGAAGGTGTTACGAAGATGACCTTAACTCCTTTATCTTCCGGAATCGGTGAAGCCATTTTATTTTTCTCTTTAATAAAGTTATAAAAGACAAACATTAATAGAGCGATTCCAATGGCGATTAAGACAATACCAAAACCTTTCATGAGATTAATAGAAATTTATAGAAATTAATAGAGATTTATTGTTTTTTTACAACTAATTTCTATTAGTTTCAATCAGTTTCAACAAATTTCTAAATATTAATTTGCTCTTTAACTAAATATTTTGGTCTCTTCTGCACCTCTTGATATATTTTACCAATATATTCACCAATAATTCCAATTGTGATTAATTGAATACCTCCGAGAAACATCACTGCGGTAAAAAGACCTGCCCAACCAACAATAAATTGTTGAGGATAAATAATCTTTTCGATTAATTTATAAATTATTCCCATAAAACCAAGAATTCCAGATAAAAATCCAAAATAAATAGCCAGTCTCAAAGGTTTGATTGAAAAAGAAGTGATTCCATCAACAGCAAAGTTCAGCATCTTAAAAAATCCATAATGAGTTTGGCCGGAAAATCTTTTGTCTCTTTTAAAATAAACAAACTCGGTTGGAAATCCGCCCCAGGAAACTAAACCCCGTAAAAAACTTGGTTTTTCCTGAAGATTATTTAAAAAATTAACCACCTGTTTATCAAGGAGGCGAAAGTCTCCAACTTCCTGGGGAATGGGTGTATCGGATAAAAAATTAATCAGTTGATAAAAAACTGTTGCCGTAAATTTTTTGAAGAAATTTTCTCCCTGTCTCTCATTCCTTTTAGCATAAACTATTTGTGCTCCCTTTTGCCATTTGGCAATCATTTGAGGAATGATCTCCGGTGGATCTTGAAGGTCGGCGTCAATCGTAATCACACAGTCACCTTTAGCGATTTCATATCCGGCCGTTAAGGCCATTTGATGGCCGAAATTTCTAAAGAAAGAAATTAATTTAATCCGGTTATTTTTGTTAATTTGTTTTTTAACTATTTGTGGAGTTTTATCTTTTGAACCATCGTCAACAAAAATTATTTCATACTGATAATTTTTTAAAACAGGAATAAGACGTTTTATCAAAGGATCAATATTTTGTTCTTCATTAAAAACCGGGACGATGATGGAGAGTAAGAAATTGTTCATAACTTATATTATATTAAAAAATTCTTTTAACATGATCTTTATTGTAGTTTTACCCTTATTAGTTTTTAGGTAGGATTCTCTTCGTTTTGCGTCTTTTATATTTTTATAAGCTTCATAGTGAATAAGCTCTAACGGAATAAATGATTTTGTTGATTTTGAAAAGCCTTTATTATGTTCTTTATATCGTCTTATTAAATCTTCAGTAAATCCAATATAAAGAAAATCCCTTTTTTTATTATAAAGAATTATAGACGTAGTATAATTTCATTTTTGATAGGGGAGGTACCATACGATACCTCCCTCAGATACCATTCTATTTAATGCGAAGCCAAGTATCAATTCTGAACCTGGCGGAGCCAGATACCGAATGGTATCTGGTTACGGGGCCGGGAGTCGAACCGCGGTCTAGGAGATTATGCAAACTGTATTCTCCAATTACTTGGAGTGTCGGACTGTGTCTTCACCCCGCCGTGGCGGGGGTTGGCGTTCAGTCTCTACAGGCTCCTGATTTTATCAGGATTCCCGCGGCGTTTTCCTATTTAATTAGGAGTTCGCCGTTATAAGCCAATTATCATACAAAATTACTTTCGCATGAGCCCATTATTTTAAGCCTCCTGTGCAGCCGTACACTACCCCGTATTGTTAAATTACGTATAAATTATACATTAATTTTAATATTTATGTTGATAAAAATCGAATATGCTATAATGTAATATATATCTCTATGGCCAAGTCAAAAGAAAAACTAAAAGCAAGAAAATTAAGAAGAAAAGGGGAAAGTATTAAGAAGATATCAAAACTTGTCAAAGTTTCGGTTAGCACTGCAAGTTTATGGTGTCGTGATATAGAGCTTACAGATAAACAAATAGAAAATCTTCGTAAAAGACAAACCGATCCTTTTTATGGAAAAAGATTAGATTATTATCTGAAAAAGAAAAAAGAATTTAATCTAAAACTTCTAAATCTAAAAAATGAAGGAATAAGCTCAATAGGCAAATTAACTAAAAGAGAGATATTTATAATTGGTATAGCATTATATTGGGGTGAAGGATTTAAGAAAGACAGCTTGGTCGGTTTAGCAACACTTGACATAAATATTGCTAAGTTTTTTATTTTTTGGTTAAATAAGTCATTTGGTATTACAACTAAGGATCTTATATTAAGAATAACTGCTAATATTTCTTATAAAAATCAAATTAATGAATTAGGGAAGTATTGGTCGAGAGAGTTAAAAATACCAGTAAGACAATTTTCAAAACCTTTTTTTCAAAATACCGTATGGAAAAAAGAATATGAAAAAAAGAATAATTATCATGGAGTATTGAGAATAAGGGTGAGACGAAGTATTGATTTGTTAAGAAAAATATTTGGGTATATTGAAGGCATGAGTCTAAATACGACTTAATAGAAAATCATAAATTCTTAGGTTTATTAGTTTCTATTTTTGTATTTATTTTTTTCAAATGTTCCATAATATCTAGAATATTTCCTTGCGCGATAAAAAGAGTAATCGATATTTTGTTAAGGGGGTTAGCGTGAATGTGCCATTGTGCTTTAGGCATCCTGATACCTTCACCGACCACTAGTTCGATTTCTTTTAATTCACCCTTTTCATCAAATAAAGTCATTATGCACTTTCCATAAATTTGAGTAAGATTTTCAATTGCATGAGGTCTATTATGTTTTGGCAAGGCGCCCCCGGGCTGCAAAACCAAAATGCCGGTGGTTAAATTACTGTCTGAATGGGAAAAATAGAATCGGGCTTTTTTATCGGGAGTTTCGTAAATTGTTATTGCGTTTTCATTCATAAAAAGAGTATAACAAATTTCCTATCTAACTCAATTTCTTTTAAAATACAACTCCCACCACTGCCGCCAGTTTGGTAAGGGAATCGGAGTAATTGAAATAGGGGTTTTAGTTGGGACAGGGATTATTAAAGCAACTTCGTTATCTTTCAAAAGATTAAGATCATTACGGATAGTTTTTTCTATTTCTTCCTGACTTTTTTTCCGGACGACTTCGGTTTTTAACTCAATATTACGTTTTTTTTCTTTATCAAAGTCTTGTTTAAACTGTTGATAGAACTGGAGCTTGCCTTTATAACTAAAAAGATTTTTGAGTAAGGATGAGAAGAGAAAGATAAGTAGAAAGATAAAAACTATATTCTTAATTAGTTTCATGTTTAATATTAACTATTTGTCATCCCCTCGAAGGAGGGGATCCAGTCTATAATCACATTATAAAGTATATTGAGCTTGGATTCCCGCCTACGCGGGAATGACACGTGTGTAGTGGAAAAATTATTTAGAAAGATATTGTTGGAGAGTTTTCACAATTCTTCCCGGGTCAGCCTTTGATTTAAATTGTTTCATACAAATTCCAATAATGGCCTTTTTGTTATTATCAAATACAGCTTGATTTTCTTTAATGACTTTTTTGACTTCTTTTTTTAGTTCTTCATCACTGATTTCGGCCGGTAAATAAACAGAAACGATTTCTAATTGTTTTTTACTACCATCACTTAGGTCTTTTCTTCCGCCTTTTTCAAAAGCCTCAATTGATTCTTTTAACTCTTTGGCGACTTTTTTTAATACCACTAAAGTCTCTTCATCATTTAACTCTCCGCCAGCTTGCGGATTTTTATCTATCTCTTTATTTTTAATCTGTGCTAAAATAAAGCGAAGAATTTCCAATTTAGTTTTATCACCGCTTTTAAGAGCGATGATCTGATCATCTTGAAGTTTTCGCCTTAACATTACATAATTATAATCTCTATGGGAAAAAAAACAAGTAAAGATATTTTGTCACTGATTAATAATATTCAAAAAATAATTTCCACCAAACCAAATACTAACCAGATGTTTGAGGAGGTGCGGATGATGAAGTTTAAAATTAAGCCAATTCAAGGTGACGTTTCGGCTTTCAATCTTAAGAATGAGAAGTTTATTGAAAGTTTATGGAGTTTGGGAAAATTAGACGAGTTTTTTCATAAAGAATTTCCTCACTTGTCAAAAAAAGAACAGGAAATTTTTTTAAGATTTTTTGATAATTTATATTTTAAATATCAACAACAACTTAATCAGATTAATCTTCAGCCGGCAAAGATGACAGTAACAAAAACCGGATTGTTGGAATTGGAAATTTTTAAAGAAGGAAAATTGAGAAAAAAAGTTAATTAGTATGAAAAAATTTCCAGTAGTGATTGATTTGGAGACAAAATATACGTTTCGTGAATATAACGACCCAAAAAAATTAGGAGTAACAGTAATTGCTGTTTTTGATTATAAAAACAATCAACAAAATATTTTTACGGAAAAAGAGCTCAATAATCTTTTTCCAATCTTGGAGAATTGTTCTTACATAATTGGATTTAATATCAATAGTTTTGATTTGCCGGTCCTGCAACCTTATTATCCCGGGAATATTAATCATTTCAAAACTTTTGACATTTTAGATGATATAAAAAGAATTTTAAGAAGAAGACTGTCTTTAAATGATACGATTCAAGCGACCTTGGGTAAGAAAAAAACCGGCCATGGACTGCAAGCAATTGATTTTTATAAAGAGGGTAAATGGGAGGAGTTGAAAAAATATTGCTTGGATGATGTCATGTTGACCAAAGAACTTTTTGATTATGGAGTTAGTAATAAAAAAATCTATTATTTAAATGAAAATGGAAAAGTTGGTATTAATGTTGATTGGGGAAAATATTTAGAGGATGAAGGGACAAATAATATGCCGTTAACATTGCCATTTTAAATATGACAACAGCGGATGAAATTATTAAAATCAGAAAACCGCAAGTTCGTTTTCCTGTTATTCAACCAATCGCAGATCGATTTAGCCCGCGGCATTTTTCCAGTGAAAAAATTCCAATAAAAGTTATTAATTCGATTTTTGAAGCCGCCCGTTTAGCTCCATCAGGTCACAACTATCAACCCTGGTATTTTTACTGGACAAAAAATACTGACAAAACTTTTGAAAAAATTGTTTCTTGTTTTCCTCAGTCAAATTATTGGGCAAAAACCGCAGCTGTTTTTATCGTCGCTTGTTATCTGCCCAAAAATGAAGGTGAAGATAATCCTTTTGCCCTCTATGATTTGGGAGCAGCAGTTATATCTTTATTATTACAGGCGCAATCTTTAGGATATTATGCCAGACAGATTGGAAACTGCGACACAAAAAAGTTAAAAGAATTATTAAATTTTAATAAAGACCATAAGCCTTTTATTGTTATTGCCTTAGGTAAAATCGGTGACTATTCAAATATCGAAGAAATTTATTTAAAAAAAGATTCGCAACAGCATATCAAAAAGACGGATATTACAAAAAAAATATAGATGAAATATCCAATAATTGGGCTGGCGCCGATGGACGGAGTGACCGATGCCCCGTTTCGTTATATCACCGACCTTTACAGCCGGACATTATTTATACGGAATTTGTTTCGGTTAAAGGGTTGATTTTAGGTAAACCGGCTATACAGAGAATGTTACTGCGTCATAAAACCGACACCTTCACAGTCGCTCAATTTTTTGGCAATGAACCGGAGTATTTTTATCAAGCAGCTTAGTTGCTCTTGAAAAAGGATACGATGGCGTTGATATCAACATGGGCTGTCCGGACAAAAGTGTTTTTCATCGGGGGGCCGGAGCGGGATTAATTTTGCAACCAAAACTAGCTAAGGAAATTATTTTATCGGTTAAAAAAGCCGTCAAAGATGGAGCGGAAAAATTTAATATTAAAAAATATATTCCTGTTTCCGTTAAGACCAGAACCGGTTATAAAATTCCCCAGACAAAAAAATGGATAAGCCATCTACTGAAGGTAGAGCCCGACGTTATCTGCCTTCATGCCAGGACTTTTGCACAAAAGTATTCAGGCCGAGCTGATTGGGAGCAGATTGGGATTGCGGCTGATTTAGCGAGAAAAACAAAGACAAAAATATTTGGCAATGGCGATATAAAAAGTCGGGACCAGGCATTGGAAAAAATTAGAGAATATAATTTGGGGGGAGTTTTGATTGGTCGGGCTGCTTTAGGTAATCCTTGGATATTTAAAGGAGTAATTCCAACCACCGAAGAAAGATTTAAAGTACTTCTTGAACACTGTAAAAAATTTACTGAATTTTTTCCGGAAAGCGACTTCAGTATTATGAGAAAACATCTGGCTTGGTATGTGAAAGATTTTCCTCATGCAGCTGAGGTTAGAAATCAATTGATGCAGGTAAAAAGTGTTGATGACGTGAAAAAAATACTTTCTAAAATCCAAGTGTTTCTTTGACCAAAATCAATTTAATTCTATTTGGGATTGACTCCTTTTCAATAATAATCCATTTATTTAAACTACTTTTCATTCCGTATACCTTCATTGCTCTTTCATTTTCCAAATTAATTACATAATTTTGTATTCGATCAAAAGCCCCTTCAATGTTTGGAACGATTTTATTAGCACCGGCAACAATCAAAACCTTTTTAGCAGCAAAGGGAAGAGCGCCGACTCGACTACCTGAGGCGTCAACTGCAACCAGTTTGCCATCTTCAGTAATAGCATTAACACTGCACAAAAAATAATCAGCTTCGGTTAAAGATTTTCTTCTTAAATCAGACTGTTTGGCATAGTCCTGTTCCTTAAGAATATCTTCATGCAAATTTTTCCATTTATGATTTCCGGATTTTAACATCTCGGAAAATCCAACTTGTATCAGCGTCGTTGAAGATCCATTCATTATCTTTGATCCCTCAGGAATGTTCTCTAATATTTTCTCAAGAGCCTGTTCTTTGGTATCAACAAGAATGACGTCAACCCCATGATTTTTAAGTGCGCCAATAGTTTTCTCTATTGTTTCGTTATTCGGTACTTTTGTGTAATCCATGCTTATATGGTAGCAGATTTATGATTCATTTATATTTATATCGTTTGCCATTCCTGTTTTCTCTGTCATTCCCGCGAAGGCGGGAATCCAATCTACCAATTTCATTCTTTAATAATCCACTCATCCAGCCAAACTCCGTCGTGATTTTGCTTTGCCCAACTTTCCGCTTTTAGTAGACGATCGTCTTTAAGATAATAGCTAATAATAATTAGGCCGCATCCATTAATAATATAATCTCTATTCCAGATGATGATGCGGCACAAAGGGCCGTAATCGTAAATAACAGTACATGTTATTTACGAACGAGCCCTTAGACATAAATTAGACGAATATTAGACGAAAGTAAAGTGAGGAAATGGAATTTATTTTCCAATTCTTTTCACTTATGATACCTCTCAACTCAGTTGTGAGGTAATCTCTCTATAAATATTATCTTCCCCACGGTCGTAGTATAGATAGTGTTTGAGCTTTTTAAATAATCTAAACTCTATCTTAAAGACGGCCGTCGTATAGATAGATTATTTGATTTTTCCAATGACTTAATTGTATTTAGGATATTGTTCTGGAGCAATGCCACGTTGATCAATAAGTTTTGGTAGTATTTTTTTTGATTCTCCTTTGATTAGTTTTCTCATTTCCTTAAATTCGACAGTAAAAATATGACTATCACCAAAATCAAATTCAAATTCCAACTTTGGACAAAAGTTGTAATTAATAGCACAAATGAATATTTGATATGATTTATATGTTGGATGAGGATCGTCTTCCCAGCCATCAGCAAAAAAAGTATATGGAATAAATGATGGATAATTTTTGGACTGATGTTTTTGTGGTAAACTAAATCCATGCAGATGATCGTTATTCCATCCCATTGTGGAGATAATAGTGACTGCTAAATCTTCATAAGTTTGATTTCCTAAAATCAAAATTTCCCTCTAAACTGCTTTTTTATTTAAATAAGTAACGTGGAATCGGTACACAAAATCATCTGGATTTTCTTCAGCGAAAACGGTAGCAAATGCTTTTTTATATGCCTCATAATCTTCAATCACGTTTTTAAGATAATCAACATGACGATTTTCCTGAATCGCTTTATTTATACCTTGATAAAAACCGTCTTCATCAAGAATTGGTTTTTTAGTATTAAGTGTCATAGATTTTATAAAATATAAATAATTTTACATCAATATGTTTTTAATTGACCCAAATTATCTGGTAAATAGTCTATTCCGCTGAATTCTTTAACTGTTACCGAATGTATTTTTCTTTTATCATAGTGACTCATATGAGTATATGTCATTTCTTGTTCTCCGCCAATACTTTCACAATCGTCCTCGATGAGAATATTTGGCATTAGTCCTTCGGTAACATCTTTATAGTCCTTGCCTTGTTGGCGATACAATAAATTTTGGGAGTCTGGGAAACTGTATTTTTGTAAAACATTCCTGATTGCTTCAATTTCTCCTTTAACTCGTCGTGAAGAAAGGTAAAAAATAGTCGCTCCTTGTTTTTTCCATTTTTTAATTTTCTCTACAGCATTATAAACAGGAACATAACCCTGATAATCATGAATACCGCCCGGATTGATTCTATAACTTGCAGTGTCTTGAAAAGCCAAGGATTTCTCTTCCATCTGAATTCCAAACTCTTTGTTTTGTTGGACGATTTCTTCACGAGTTCTCCCTTTTGCAGAACCGTGCATTAAAACCGTTCCCTCGGTGAAGATAAGAATAGTCATACGTAAATTATACTTCTACCCCTGGAGCGCAGGTTAGAGTATTAATGATGTGAAAAAATTATTTTTCATGACAAAACTTATTTTTTGTTTAAAATATAATACGACCCTTTACTTTTTCCTTTCATCACAATTAAACCAAGTCTTATTAGTTTTTTAAAATCAAGATGTCTTGTTGCCCGTGCTCTTTTAACTAATTTTGAATACTGACGATCAGTAATAAACCCTTTTTGTTTTATAGATTCCAAGATCTTTAAGTGGTATGGTTGTAATTGAGTTTGAGGACTTATTGCTTGTTGAGGAAGCAATTTTTCAACTCGTAACAATTCATCGATAATTCCATCAGTAAAATATTCAAGCCATAAAGTAAAATCAACTGTTGAATATATGTCATAATAATTTCCCCTGATTCCGACCATCTCAAAATATTTACTGACGTTTTTGTTATAGTAATTTTCAAAACTAAAAAGATTAAAAGTATTTAATCCCATTTCGGCAAGAAGTATTTTAGTGGCTAATCGAGTTGTTCTTCCGTTTCCATCCATAAAAGGATGAATGATAACCATTTGCTTATGAAAAATACCAGCGAGTATCAATGGATCAATAATATTTTTGCTTGATTTTACAAAATCAACAAGATCTGTAACGAGTTTTTGGACATCTTTATGATCAGGTGGCCAATAAATAGTTTTATGCAATCGTGGATCATTGATAAAAACAGCGTTTTGACGAAATTGTCCGGACTGAAATGTTGGGAGAAGTTTATGGGTTACTTTTTCTTGAATTGTTAAGATAAAATCAAGATTAAAAATAATAGTTTCTTTTTCAAGCTTTATATTAATTTCTTTTAATATTTCGTTGTAGTTTAATACTTCCTGCTCACTCTCACGGATGTTTTGAGGTCTTGTTTTTAATATCTCTTTAACATCAGTTAGCGGGAGCGGATTACCTTCAATACTGGTTGAAGCATAGGTTGAGACTTCCTCAGCATTTTTTTGTAGTTCTACTAAAACTACGTGGGGAAAATGGTGCAAATTAAGTTCATGGACAAGTTGGTTGATTCTCTTAATATTTACTAGAAGTTTATTTGTAATAGTATAATTTGGTTTAAACATTAGACATATTATAGACAAATATTAAACGAAAGTAAAAAGTTATTATTATTTCTTCCACCTCGAAAGAGAGAGGTCGACGCGGGAGTTTTTGAAACATACCCCTTCATCGAGTAGCATTTTTTTCTTTTGAGGAATTTCTCCAACACCGGAGTATCCGGTTAGTTTTCCATCGATGGCAACCACACGATGGCAGGGGGTAGTTGGAGCATCGGGATTGTTTTTCATGAACGAACCAACGGCACGGGCAGCTTTAGGTTTTCCTGTCAACCTAGCCAGTTGTCCGTAAGTGGCAACTTTACCTTTAGGGATAAAACGAGTTAGTTGATAAACTTTGTTTTTAAAACGATTATTCATAATTTTAGTTAAACGACTACATTATCAATCAGTCTTGTTTTTCCCACATAGGCAGCAATAAGAATAACGGCTTTTTTTGAGACAATTTTAATAGGGAATAAATTTTCAGGATTACAGATTTTAATATAATCAAGACGGACTAATTTATATTTTCCTAGATAATTGTTCATTTTAGTCTTTATAAATTCGGCGCTTTTATTTCTTCCGACGATTAATTTTTTTGCTAATAATAGAGATTGGTAAAGAGCTAAAGCTTCAGATCTTTCCTGACTATTTAAAAAAATATTCCTTGAAGAAAGAGCTAATCCATCTTTGTCCCGGACAGTTGGAACAATATTAATATTTATTGGTAAATTCAAATCTCTAACCATTTGTTTAATAACGACACACTGTTGAAAATCCTTTTGACCAAAATAAGCATTGGTAGGTTTTATGAGATTAAATAATTTTAAAACCACGGTGGCAACACCGGTAAAATGTCCCGGCCGACTTTTCCCCTCAAGAATATTTGAAAGTTTTTTGGCAGTGACATATGTTTGGAAACCTGATGGATAGATTGTTTTTGCATTAGGATAAAATAAATAATCGATTTTTTCTTTATTCAATAATTTTTTATCCTTTTCAAAAGGTCGGGGATATTTAGCCAGATCTTCATTGGGGGAGAATTGGGCCGGATTGACAAATATTGAAACAATTGTCACATTGTTTTTAGCTTTTGATTCTCTTACGAGTTTCAAATGTCCTTCATGAAGAGCTCCCATAGTTGGGACAAATCCAATCGTTTTACCATTTTTAGACAGCTCAGTGAAAATTTGTTGCAATTTATGACGATTAGAAATTATATTCATAATTCTATGATTCTATTATATGAACTCAATAATCTTTTCTTTGACAAAAATTTTCATTGTCTGATTTTTTTGGAATGGAATTTGAGCCAATGGGCGATTGTTTCGAGATTAAGATTTTCTGCATCGATTTTTAGGGTAAATTCAATTATTTCTTGCTTTGTTACTTTAATATCATAATTATTTATATTTAAAAATCTTAATGTTGAAAAAAATCCAGTTCGTTTATTACCATCATTAAAAGCATGATTTTTTATTAAAGATTGAATTAAAGCAGCTGCCTGAAACCAGACATTAGAATAAAGCATCTTTTCTCCAAAACTAGCTTTTGGCCTTTCAACAGCAGAGTGAATTAAAGTAAAATCACGAATACCTGATCGACCTCCACCTATTTCCAACATCTTTTCATGAATAAAATAGATCTCAACAATATCAAGATATTTTATTTCCATTATCGATGAGCTAATTCTTTAATAACGTCCTCATATTTTTTCGTGGTTTTTTCTAACCATTGAAAAAATTCCGGAGTTAGAAGTTTTTTACTGGCAATTTTTTTGGGCTTAATCATTGCTGTATGATAGGTTGCCATTGTTTCCACTACCACTTCATCGCCTACTTTCATATTTCCATCACGGACAAAAGCAACAGGTAAGGTAACGGCTAATGAATTGCCTACCTTAATAATTTTTTGCGTTTTCATATCAAAATTAACTTTTAATGTTATAACAATGTTATAACATATGGATATGTTTGTCAACGTTGATCTGGAGAAGTTAAGAAACATAGGTAACACTTCTGGATCAGAATACATCAATAA
>CAZIYS010000010.1:0-41838 GCA_964543535.1 uncultured Gammaproteobacteria bacterium
GTTGTTCGCCCTGTCCGACTTCTTTCAAGTCCAGCCCTCGCTCAGTCGCTCGGGCATCTTTTCCGCCTCCGCTCCGCTCCGGCGGTTTTCCAATCACCCCCCCTTCCGTTTTGGGGGAGACCGGCAGGAAGACAGGGAGAGTGGAAAGATAGAAAGAATTGGGCGACTGGCAAGCAGTCGCCCTTTGACCGGAAGTTACTCAACCGGTCAATCCTCCAGAAATTTTAATTTCGGTCGTCTTTCTCTGTCGTTCGGTTCACTCCAGTCGCTTCGGTCGTTTGTTCACTCAACTTGGGAAAGTCAATGAAAAGTTTCGCTCGCTTCACTCCCTCCGCTTCCTTTCGTTCACCTCTCTCTGTCGAAAGACTCCCTTTATAAAACTAAGGTGAGATGCAAACTGGGGAAAAAGGAATCTGGTCGAAAGAAAATGTCCGTCCCTAAATCTTAGTAACCTTGGGGGAATACTTGAAAAAGTTTGGTTCTATCTTTCTCTCTGAATTGATTTGGGATATCAAATCAAAAAGGTAAATCAAAATCCCAAATCAACTCAGAGAGATATGGTTGAGTATCGTTTCTGTAGTTGGGTAGAAATATAGTTATCGGGACTCGCTCCATTGCGGGTTGTTAATCCTCGAGTCAAACCATACCCGCAATCAAGCGGCATTTTCAAATCGACCAATTTTAATCTTCTCACCCCTTTTCCCCTCTCCTCCTCCGGCAGGCGGAGAGGGAAACTTACTTGTTAATGGTTTTCTGTTCCGGTCGGTTAATCTTCATTTTGCTTTTTAGTAATTGCCCCGACCGGTAAATGTTTAGCTCGTTGGATTTTAAAAATAGCAAGGTGTAAAATAAAATTAGTATGAAGACTATTCGTAAAATAACTTCATCAGGTAAATACTCTAAAGTTATCACTATCCCTCGTGAATTTCTTAAAGCCTTAAGTTGGAGACAAAACCAGAATCTTGTATTTGAATTAGACGAGAAAGGAAAGAAGATTATTATTCGTGATGCCAAAGATAAATGAAAAGTAAAATCATTTTGGGATTTGCTGTTTTGATTTTAATGGCTGGTTCTTTTTTTGGTGGGAGCTACTTTGAGAAACAAAAAATTAAATCTTCCCCATATCCCTCAACTCCCACAATTCCCTCAAATCAAAATCTTTCGGTTGCCGAAGTTACCGATGGAGACACTTTAAAGTTAAGTGACGGAAAAACTTTTAGACTATATGGTGTCAATGCTCCAGAAGTTAAGGAACCTTTCTTTGAAGAAGCAAAAGCGTTTACTGAAAATTTGGTTTTAGGAAAAGAAATTTCTTTTGAACAGGAAGAAAATTACAAGATTGATAAATTTGGGAGAGAACTAGGCTATGTATTTGTAGACGGAGTTAATCTTAATATTGAGTTGGTAAAAAATGGTCTTGCTCGAGTTGTTCTTTATGAGAAAAGAGCAAAGATAAAATATCAGGATGAATTAATTCAAGCGGAGCAAAATGCTAAAAAATTAAAGGTTGGGGTTTGGAAAAATTGATTCGGAAATTATATTACCTCAGGATACGTTTCGAGAGTTACAGGAAGTCTACTAACGGGTTCTGCACTGGTCGTCACTGCTTTTTGAAGTTCGAGTTTTGCCTCTTCTACTTTTTCCGGATTATCAGAATAAACATAGCCAATTAAATCTCCTTTTTGAAGAGACATTCTAACTTTGGCTCTAACATTAATTCCTACCGAATGATCTATCTCATCGCCTTTCTTTTTTCTTCCTCCGCCAAGATTCATTGCGGCTACTCCGACTATCATAGGGTCAACATTGCTTACGAAAGGAACGTCACCTTCATAATATACAGGTGTTTGTTTAGCTATTTTTAAAACTAATCGAGGGTTATCAGCTACTCTTTCATCTCCGCCCTGTGCCTTTACCATTTCTTTAAATTTTGCTAAAGCTCCGCCTTCTTCAATTGTTCTTTTGGCCATGATTGTTGCTTCCTCCATACTTTCAGCTTTTTCTGAAATCAATATCATTCTGGCTGCAGTTTCAATACAATGTTCATAAAAATCATCCGGTCCGTGTCCTTTTAATGTTTCAACTGCCTCAAGTACTTCAAGTGCATTTCCAACTGCCTCACCAAGTGGTTGATTCATATTGGTAATTTCAGCAACTACCGTCATCCCAACCATTTTTCCGATTTCAACCATCGTCTTTGCCAGTTCTCTTGCCTCTTCTATTGTTTTCATGAAAGCACCGGCTCCAACTTTTACATCAAGTACCAAATGGTTTGCTCCACTGGCAATTTTTTTACTCATGATTGATGCCGCAATCAGTGGAATACTATCAACAGTTTCTGTTACGTCACGGAGTGCATAAAGTTTTCCGTCAGCAGGAGCGAGTTCACCGGTTTGTCCGGTAACTACAATACCTACATTTTTTGTTTGCTTTAAAAATTCATCCTTTGTTAGGTCAACTCTAAATCCGGGGATTGATTCCAATTTATCCAAAGTTCCACCGGTATGGCCTAAACCACGACCGGACATTTTCCCAACGGTTATTCCAACTGCCGCAACAATTGGAGCAACGACCAAAGTGGTTTTATCTCCAACTCCGCCTGATGAATGTTTATCGGCTACAATTCCAAATTCATCAAGGTCCAAAATATCACCGGACGCGGCCATTGCCAAAGTTAGATTGGTTGTTTCTTCCATTGTCAGAGGAGGTTGCCTCATACAGACTGCCATAAGCCAGGCTGATGTTTGGTAGTCAGGAATTACATTATTTGCGACTCCATTTACCCAATTTAAAATTTCATTTTGTGAAAGCGGTTTTCCTTCTCTGGTATTTCTTATCATTTCCCGTGGATTGAAACCGCGAAATAATTTTGTTTTAAGTTCAATATTTCTGGAGTAATCAATCAATTCCTTTCTTAGCCCTTGTTGACCGAGATGAATTATTGCTTCTGGCATATTTGGTGAGATTATACTATCGTTAAAATTAAAAGTCAATAATAGAGCCTTGTGAATAGATATGTTTTATTTTATAATAAAGAATATGCCGAACTACGAATCACACATCCCTCTAAAAAGTATCACGTTCATCTTTCATGAAAAAGATATCAGAAGCCAACTTGTTAATCCAGAAAATATTCGGTATAACAGATTTCGGACAATCGAATCACCTGAAAAATTTGTGCTTTTACTTGGTCCCGATATCAAGTTTGCGTCACACCCTGGAGTTACTCAAAATATTGCAAAAAAGTTTATTGAATCTCAAAACAAAAATGACAATCCTAAAAAAATCAATAATGATGAGACGGATATTATTTTAACTGCTTCATTAGTTCATGATTTAGGTGAATTAAAAATCGACGGTCTTGGACATGGAGATATTTCTTTTGAGCATCATACTCAAGATCATGAAAAAGTCGAGGAAACAATATTTGAAAGGATTATTGGCAGAGTTGCAGATTTATCAGATAGAAAATATATAACAGGTGCCTATAAAGAAGTTGTTCAGGATAAAGACTCAAAGTTGGGCAAAATATTTAATGCTATTGAAAGAATCGGATATCTAGGTACTGGCTTAAGAGCATTTTCTGGTTTTAATGGAGAAAGAATTTCAAATTGGTATGGTTTAGTCGGAAATGTACTTTCAAATCAAATTGTCCAGTTGTTAAACTTACAAAATAGTTATAGCTATGTTCGAGAAATATTAGAAAGCAATAAGCAATTAATTACAGAGGCTTTTAATGAGGTTGCTAAAAATGAAGTAATAAATGACAGAGATGGAAAACCTTCTTATGATCTAAATAAATTTAATCAAGCAAAAGAAGCCTGGGAAAAATCATTAGTTTTTTCAGACAACTTAATACTTTCAAGATAAAATATCAGAGTGAATTGTTGTCTGCGGAAAAAGAGGCGAGAGAAAAGAAGTTAGGAATTTGGAAAAAATAAAAATTTATGCTTTCATTCCTCCTTGATTTTCTCTCTAAATAATATAATGCAAAAAATAAATGTTTGTGTATTTTGTAAAAAAACTGCAAATACAAAAGAACATATTCCAGCAAAGCAATTTTTTAAAGGTATTTCAGATAAAAATCTAATTACCGTTCCTTCCTGTAATTCTTGTAATAAAGGATTTCAAAAGGATGAAGTCTTTTTTAGACAATTTTGGGTATCAATGTTGATGGATCGTTCGAAAGTTGCAAAAAAATTAATGAATAGTGAAATCACACGATCAATAAAAAGAACACCAGCATTGGGATATCAAATGTTCAATCAAATGCAACTTGTTGATGCCTATACAAAATCAGGTATATATGTAGGGAAAAAAACAATGTATCGCATGAGTGGTTTAGATAAAAAAAGGATAAATGGCGTAGTTACAAAAATAATTAAAGGTCTATTTTTTAATGAATTCAAACAGGTTCTTCCGGAAGATTGGGAAATAAAAATAATTTGGATAACTCCGTTGATTGAAAAGAATTTAAAACTTATAGAGACAGCAAAAACTCTAAAGTGGAATGTTATTAAAGAGGACACTTTTGCTTATGGAGTAAATTATGTTCCAAATACTTTTCAATCTATATGGATAATAGACTTTTTTATGATTCCTCTTTTTTATATTTTAGTTCTTGATAATCAAAAATCTAAATAAATAAAAAGTTATTTTAAATAAGTTAATATTAATTACTTTTTCACTACTTTTAAATGTTGCTGATATTGTTTTCTCCGTTGAATTAATGATTTAGTATTTATTTCTCCTATAAATTCATCAACAAATTTTTGAGAATATTGCGGTGAGTTTCCATATTTAGATTTCCAGTAATATTCGTTATTTGTTTTTTTATATCCTTTAGTAAAAACATAGGCTTCAAAGTCGTATTCTGTAAAACGCAATCCTTTTTGAATTCTTTGAATAATTTCTTTTATTGCTTCACTTCTATTAAATATATGTGTAATATTTGGATCCTTAAGTTTCTCTATTATAATTGCTTTATTATCTCCCTTTCCACCTGCTGAAATTATAAAATCTGCTTTATTTGTATTCCTAACAATTGCTATAGTGTGGTTTATTGATATGGCTCCCTCTGTTCCTAATTTTTCTAACTCACTAAATTTTTGTATCCAATTAATAATAGATTTAAAGTCTTCTTTATTATATTTTTTCCTTAATATTTTCATATCCACTATCCTATCTTTGTCTGATATCAAACTGATCAATCCTGGATTAAGATATTGATTAATGTCAATATTAAATGTGTTTTTGAGATAATTGACATAGTTTATTACTCCCGATTGAAAAGCTCTCGAAAAATATGGGTCAAGCTCCTGAATAACTAAGTGAGCGGCTTCATTTCTTATCTCGGAAATATATTCAATGTTTTTTCGAATTCTTTCATTTTTATTTAAAAATATTTTTTCCAGACAATTATCAAGTGTAATCGTTAATCTTTTTTTGTTCCTTTCTTTTTTAAGAAAGATGCTTAATTTTTTACCTTTGGCTTGTTCATATAAAGTAGCTTTTAAGAGAAGTTCCCAAGCGTTAGAAAAAAATATACTAAATGATTCTGCTCTATAACCAACTGTGGGTTTATTAAAGATTTCTAGAGCCAACAAAAATGCTTCGCGGCTTTTTTTTACCAAAGCTCTTGTTAGTTTGAGCATTTAGATAAATTATTTTTTAAATAAATCTTCAATCTTTTTCCAATTCTTATCCAACTTCCCAGGAACGTATTTATAATCTTCTGAATCGTTGCAATACCAAACTCCATTTTCCCTTATAGCAATTCCACCAATATATTTTTTTCCTAGTCCTTTTAATTTTTTAGCCAAAGCTGTTGCCCTGCCCTCTGTATCTGTTGCTGTTCTTCCACTTTTTGTATCAAAAATTCCAACCCTTCCATCTTTAAATTTTATAATCCAGTCAGGGTAAAAAAGAGAATATTTTTGATCGGTTGTATTAAAATATTTGATAGCATAATAGTCTTGCCCTATTTCTTGTTTAAACCACCATTCAATATTATTTTTCTTGCTATCAATATAATTAATAAAATCTACCTCATTTATTTTTCCGTCATAATCTTTTCTTATATAAAAATCTTTCAATACATTTAGTTGAACCGGTAAAATTTCATAGTCATCTGTATAACTATAAAATTCTTTAATCGTAAAAATAGAAGCTTCTTTCTCTTCGTTTTGTTTTGCTCGTTCAAGTAAAATTTTTTCCAAAATTGGTCGGTATTCTTTTAATGCTTGAGTGATTGCCGGTCTAAAAATACTACTTGCCCCTTTTTGTATATCTTTAATAAAAACTCTGTAGTAATAATTGCTATCTGGGTCAATGATATTTTTCATCCATACTCTCAAACCAGATTTTAGGGGGCTCCAAGATCGGGCAATATTACTAACTTTTGCTTTATCTTCTGTTTGTTCTTTTAATAACTGAAAGCATAAATAATTAAAGGTTTTTTCCACGTCATTTTGTGACATCTCTAAAGTTTTATCGTGACCTTTTTTTTGAAACTCAAAATTAATTCTGTCATAGTCTTCAAATTGTGCATCAACAATTATTTGGTTGGTTATTGAAGAATCTAAATCAACGCCTTTCTTTTCTAGCTTTTTTTGTGCCATTCCTATAATATCATTTTTACTAATTCCAAAATAATTATTCATTGAAGTGATAAAGCTCATTTGAAATTTAGAGGAATTACTTAAATCTCCGTAATCAACTCGAGGAACGTAGGCTGATTGAAGTTTGATATCATCTACCTCTAAATTTTTCTTTCTTTCGGAAACGTGAACGAATGGTTTATTTTGTGTTTTATCAATCCAGTTATCAACAATATCTTTTCTATTGTAATTTGTATATAAATATCCGACTCTTAAACCTGGATTATTTTTGTAATCTTCTTTTAGGTTTGGTTCGGGCATTCTTAGTATTCTTCCTACAGTTTGAATATATCTTTGCTCAACTTTAATATTTCTAAACATTACCAATATATGTGCACGTGGACAATCCCAACCGGTACCGGCAGCTAATTTAAAAAGCAATACTTCATTGTCATCTTCATTATCTTCAATCCCTTCAGGTTTTGGATAATTATCAAACCAACGGGCTATCTTATTTTCTTTTATCCTCATTTTTTTCAAGTAATCGCTGGCTATTTGTTCTTTTGTTTTTTCACCTGTTTGAACTCGTTCCTTATCATCGTTAGGTAACTGTATCAAAAGTAACGGATTAATTTTTTTCCCAAGCTTTTCATATTCTGATTTTAGTAAATTTCTTTTCTCCAGTCCTAAATCTAGCAAAACTTCGTCTAAATCTTTCTTGTTAAATTTTTGCAGATCTTCTTCTGTTTGCGTTATTACTTTTTCTTTTATTAATCCTTCCTCAACCACTCTTTTTCTATCAACTGTTACATAACTATTCAAATCGGCAGCCTTTGCTACGATTTCCGGTTTAGGTGTAGCGCTGATATGGACAACTATTTTTGGATCAATATAATCAATGATTTCCTGTGCTAAATCGGTGGTTACGTTAGTGTGTGCTTCATCTATTACTAAAATAATTGATCGTTGATCTTTTTTAGTTCCATCAATAAAATCTTCAAAGTATTTACCGCTTTCCTTTCTCATTCGCTCATCATCAGGTCTTCTTAAATTTCTATTTTCTGCCGCTCGTGAGACAACCTTTTGCCAGTTTAAAAATAAAATATCATTTTTCAACATTTTTCCTCGATTAATATCGCTTATGGTTAAGAGATTATTTTCTAACGTATTTTCAAAGTATTCTTCAAACTTATTTTTGCTTTGCATTGCTAAGTCATCACTAAAAGTAATCCAAACAAAAGCCTTATCTTCATCCCAATAAGGTAGTTTATTGAGCCCTCGTAAAAAATGGGCAACCATAAAAGTTTTCCCACTTCCGGTTGGAGCTTTAAAAACGAGAGGTAATTGTTTATTATCTTTTTTCCAAAGTTCCGTTAAAGTTATTAGTAATTTTTCTATTGTTTCTCTTTGAAATGGTAGAGGATTAAACATTTTTATTGCGTACTTAAATTGTAAATCTGTTTATATATTTCTAGTATAGGTAGAGGAATTGTTTTGACTTTTACTTCTTTCATTTCAGCAAAATCCTCAATCTTTTCCTCATCTCCCCAACTAAAAACATACACAATAGTTTCTTTGTTTAATTTTTTAACCATTTCTATAAATTTATCAAATTCATCTTGTTCTTCTCTAAAATACACCGCAGTATTTCTTTCATTATTCCGATCCTCAAACAATTGAAAATATTTATTTTGTTTAATCAATTCTAAGGTATTTTCGGCTATCGCTAATAATTCTCCAGCATTGTGAGCTAATTCTATTTTATCTTCATCGGTTGCGTCTAAAATATTATTTTTGCCAATAAAAGCTGTCTTGTAATACTTTATTGAATTACCTAATGCTTTTGTATTATTATACCCCCTTATTACGTTTTGAATTCTTGGATAACAAAAGTCTGTCATAATTTTGCCTTCATTATCTGTATTAATTATTATTTGTCTTTTTCCACCGTCTTCTTCATTCAACTCTAAGACCGCTTGTGCCGTGGATCCAGAACCAGCAAAAAAATCTAATACGATAACATTTTTATTATGATGATAGTTTATTAATTGTTTTAACATTTTCACTGGCTTTTTTCCGCTGTTAAATCCTATTCCGCCCTCATGTCTTATATTTCCAAAATCCGGACTAAAATCGTAAATGTTAGGGATAGATTTAAATTTCACAGCGCCATTTCCATTATTCATCTCTTCAAGCTTTACAGTAGGGACACCCATATACATTTTGCTTCTACTTGCTCCGATCTTTTGCGGTCCTGTAAAATATCGATATCCCAAACCGTCTTCGCCAAGACCCTCAATCTTATATAGGCTTCCATACCCATCAACGTCTATCCGTGGTTCAATTATGCTTCTAACCATTGCCCCATTTCCGGTACCAGAATATATACTCCCTGAAACCCATATTTCTTTTAATAAATTATCAGCTGGTTTTTTATGTTTGACTATTTCCCATTCGCCTTTCTTAAAAATATTAACACTTCTATTTTTAACTGAGATTTTGGATCCTTGAGTTAACTCCTTTATCTCGTAAACGAACTTATCTAATGAGTACTCAAAGGATGGCTTGTTTGCCTTAAAAGAACTGCTTTTTTTAGCATAAATAAAGACATATTCCATTACTGGTTGCCAGTCATTCTTTTCATTCAATGTTTTATCTGCATATCTAACTTGAATATGGTGTGTCGAAAGTCTATTTTCTTCTCCAAAGATTTCATCACATAGCAATTTTAATTGCGCTGTTTCATTATCGTCTATTGAAATAAGAATAATTCCATCGTTTTTCAGTAATGTCTTTGCTAATTCGAGTCTTTTATTCATAAATGAAAGCCAATAGCTGTGGCGGAAAGGGTGGTCTTTAGGAACTTCTGTCCCGTCGGGGAATTTATCTAAAATTCTTTTATCTTTATATTTAAATCCGTCTGATCCTGTATTGTACGGAGGATCAATATAAATTACGTCAATCTTTCCTTTGTGAGTGTAATTAAGACAAGTTAGTGCATGATAATTGTCTCCCTCAATTAATATGTGTGTAGGTTTTCCATCCTCATTTTTTATAGCAAGTCCTGGCACCTCTTTGAGTATGGGTAATTTATTTTCAACATCGTCTTCAAACGCTTCCGGTACATCCATCCAAACTAAACCATATTTTTGCTTTTTGACAGCTTTTTTTAACCGTTCAATCTCTTTCTTCAATTTAGTAATATCATCGCCCATATTTATAATATTTTAGCACCTTTCTTAAATTAAAACCTGTCATATTGGTGTTATAATTAATTTACAATTTGTTTGCCTAAACTTTGATGAAAATCAGAGCATGGTAATAAACCTACAGAAGAAACGAGAGCTCCTCGTCTATTAACCTTCTGTAGGTCATAAATCGAAAGGTTTATGGATTTTTTCGAAAGATTAAATCAAAATAGCGGGGAGCTTTGTTTGTTATAAAGATATGACCAAGAAGAAATCTGAAAAGATATTATCAGGCCTGGGAACTTCGTCAACAAGGATTGATCTTCAAGGATATTGGAAAAATAATGGGAATCACCGGAAGCCGTGCGGCTGTCTTATCAAACCATATTGACTTTAAAATTAAGTATCAAAAACGATGGAGAATTAGTAATGAATTAAAAGAGTTAGTTAAAAAATATTGACAGTTACGAATTAGTTTGTTACAATGGCTCAGAAGTTAATGATTGTTTAAATATTATGGCAGTCATAGACGCAAGGGCAAGACAAATTGAGTTTTTAAAAGAAATTCATAAACGTCCAGGAATTACTCCACGGTTGTGGGCGACTTTTGCTGAAATAACCACTATCCCCAGACCTTCTCATTCGGAAGGTCCAATGGTCGACTACTTAGAATTACTAGCAGTTAATTCTGATTTACAATATGAACGGGATCCTCATAATAATATTTTTATTCATGTTCCAGCAACGTCCGGTTATGAAAAAGCTCCAAAAATAATATTGCAATGTCACTCGGACATGGTTCCTCAGCGGGAAAAAGATGCCGAGTATGATCCCTCCAAAGACGGAGTACACGCAATCGTTCATCCTGACGATTCAATAACTGCTGATAAAACCACATTGGGCGCTGACAACGGTATTGGTGTAACTATGGCTTTGACCGCCGTTGCCGATCCTGGAATTCAACATGGTGAAATTGGCATATTAGTTACAGCTACCGAAGAAGATGGTTTAGGTGGTGCAGAAGAACTCAATTTTGAATCAATAAATAACTTTGATTATATGTTGAATTTAGACAGTGAAAAAGAAGGCGAAGTTACTATTGGTTCAGCCGGTGGTGGTTATTCTCATATAACAATGCCTTTGGAAAGGGTTTCTCGCGGAGACAAAAAACTTTATTCATTAGATATTTCTGGTTTGGAAGGTGGTCATTCAGGATTAGAAATCAATCTAAATGGCGGAAATAGCATTAAAGTATTAGCTCAGATTTTATCTGAAGCTTTAATAGATTTAGATATTAACCTTGTATCAATTAATGGTGGAGACGTGTTAAATGCAATCCCAAAAGTATCAAAAGCCACTATTGCAGTCAGAGAAGATCAAGTTAGAAAAACTGAATGAATTAATTGAACAGGCAAAGGCAAAGATTAGAAGTAAATTTAATTTAGAAAAAGAAAAAGAAAATTTTAATACAAAACTTGAACCTTCCGAAGATACGTCAGATATGATGTTATCGTCTGATTCTTCATCGAAGGTTTTGCAATTAATTGCAGATCTGCCACATGGTGTTAAAGAAATGACCGGCGATAGTGTTTTAACTTCAACTAATTTAGCAAGAATTGAAACCGGTCAAACTGATTTAAGAATAAGCATGATGAGTAGAAGTGCAATCGTCGAAAACTTGAATGAACAAAGAAAAGATATTGAGGTAGCTGCTAATTCTGAAAAATATCCTGGAATTAGTGTTGAACAAATTAAACCGTTTCCTGGTTGGGAGCCAAGAGAGAACACAAAACTTCTTGAGACTGCAAAACGGGTTTACAAAGAGTTAACAGGAAAAGATCTTAAAACTGAAGTCACTCATGGAGGTTTGGAGTGCGGCTTAATAGGAAATAAATATCCTAATCTTTTAGCATCAACTATTTCTTTGGGTTCAACAATTGATGGTGCGCATAAAACTGTTGAAACAACATACGTTGATTCAAATGAAAGAACATATAGATTTGTAAAGGCTTTGATGACTAGTTTATCTAATAGTTGATTTTTTATATTTAAAATTATCGTGAGGTTGCTAATGACATTAATACCCTTGCAATAGGAAAATGTCGTTGTTATAATCTCTTTGAAACTATGGCACAAATAGAAATGAGGGTTGCTATAAGACGAAGTTTAAAATCTGCTGAAATTGCTCCAAGTATTGATTCGCTCAAAAGCATTACAAGTATTGCTACTTTTTTCGACTCGGTTTCTACAATTGCCAAAGATACATATTTTCAGTCTAAGGAGCCTTATGTTCTAGAACACAGGAGAAATATTGAAGGGGAAATAAACCCTCATCTGATTGAAAAAGCAGTCAGAAACCAGGACTTTGGGAAAGTAGATCCTGCTTCCCCTGAATATGATAATTTACTGGCAACTACTTCTTTTGAAAAACAAATTGAACGTGAAATGGTACATGATATTGTACGGAGCGAGAATAAACTTGGTCTATCTCAAGCTGAAAAAATCGTTCTCTTAGGTCACTGTGATTTAGGCGATCAGTTTGATGGGCTATATCGTAAATGGCGAAAAGAAGTTGTTGGAAATGAATTGTTAACCGAATTGAATCAAAATTCAAAGGCTAAGGATCAAGTCCTAGCGAGGTGTGGATTAGAAGGTAAAGCTGACGGTTTTGTATATTCAATTTTAAAAGGAAATGTTGACAACATTACTATCACTTCATACGCTGAAGCTTTTCTCGAGCAAATTAATCAAATCGGAACTACGATCTCTCTTATGATTGAGGAACTTCGTAAATTAAAAGACGGCGAATCAGTTGCGCTGGCTAATTATTATGAGGCTTTTGGCACGGCGATTACTTCGCCAACACCAACTGAACATGAAGAACTATGGAAAGTAGTTGATCAAAAATGGATGAAAGTATCCGGTCGAATGCAGCCGATTCACCCAATGGAATCTTATGTTGACCCCAATGGTTTATTAGTAGAACCTGATTTAGCACTTACCTTCCGCGATGACAGGGCCGAGGCATCAGCTATAAACGAACTTACCGAAGTCACAAAACGAAATATGATTGGATATCTATCAGAAAAATATGACAATAAAAAATCTTTACAGACATCAGTTGGTCCTATGCAGGCATCAATTGCCGGAGTCTTTACATCCCAACTTGCAGGAAGAAGGTTGGATTTTAGACCAGCAGGTCAAAATATTCCAAATAGATCAGATGTAAGAATAAAGGATGGTGTAAAAATTTTTCTTGACTCGGAGACTATGCATCAACGTTGGCTTGTTCAACGTGAGATATTAATTAAGATGTTTGGAGAGGATGTCGTAAAAAAACAATTTGATAGTGAGCCTGACCTTATTAAATTTGCCGCAGGTATTCACGTTGCCGGTCATGAAGTTGCCCATAATGCATTTGTCCAAGAAGATACAAGAGATCTTATTGGAACTGGTCAATATGCTCAAATTGAAGAACATAAAGCTGATACAACAATCCTTACCGCAGCTCCTGAATGGCTTAATTTAAACGAGCAAAGAACATTTCTAAAAGCAGTATTTGCTGGGGAAGTAAGAAGCCTTTCCTTAAAGAATGATGAGTCCAGAAAACCTTACTATAATTCTGCCGTATTTATTATTAATCAGATGATAGAAGCTGGAATGGTTTTTCATGACAAACAAGGGTGGCATTACGATGATGGTGAAACTAAACTCAAAACATTTTTTGAAAATGCCAGAAATGTAATGACTACGGAACTTGTGCCTGTTTACGATGAGCGCGATCCAGAAAAAGCTAAATCATACATACAAAAAAACTTTCAACCTTCTGAAGTGCTTCAACAATTTGAGAGAGAATTAATTCCTACTTCTTGAAGTTAAAATTGCTTTCATAAAAGTTTATTTTTTCTTAAAATTTAGCGTATTTTAATTTTTTTTCCGGTTCCAAAAATCGGGAGGGGGTAAAAACCACCGGAGCGAAGGGGCGTCCGACGTCCCGAAGCGGAGGCGGACAAGACCTCCGTAGCCGAAAGGCGGAGGAGGTAAAGAAGCCCGAGCGACTGAGCGAGGGCTGGACTTGAAAGAAGTCGGACAGGGCGAACAACTAAGATAATACATTAGTATCCGCCGTATCCCGACCTGGACTCATCAGTCGGGAGGAGGCGGGAAGCCCGACCGGAGGGAGGGCTCAACAAGGGAAGTTAAAGATGAAGTCGAAATCCGCCGACCGACTAAGGGAGGCGGAGATGCCCGAGCGACTGAGCGAGGGCGTGTGGTGTTGAAAGTTTAGCCGGCTGACAGATTGGCTGACTGGTAGGTTGGGTTGTCTGACTAAACGCCGGAAGTTCCTCAACCCCCAGACGGTCAAGCCCTTACCCCAAAGGTGGCAAACCTCCTTAATGGTCGGCTCTGGTCGTCAGTGCTGTGGAAGTCCCCAGCCCCCAGTTTTGAAGCTCGTCATGTCGCAAAATTGATAGCGAAGTGTCGCAATCTTCGATTGAAAAATTGAAATTGTTCAGTTTAATTATTTTTGATAAAATAGGTTCTTAAGAAGTTGTATAATTGCACTCGATTGCGACTTGTCGGGCGGCGCGATAGCGCCGCCCACTGATCCGGAAGGTCACAATCCACTATTCTGGCACAGTCTTTTTTAGGTTTTTTCAAAAAGATTTATATTGTCCTCAAATTCTCATCCCTGTATTTTCTCCCGCTTAAGGCGGGAGAATGCGATTTTATCTCTTTTCCCCCGCAGTAGCGGGGGTTTGACCAAAAGCAATAAAAATAGGAAATTTTATTTAAAAAAATGTCTAATAACAGTCTCTCCGTTACCTAGTCAATACTTAATCCGTACTATTATGGCAACGAGATTGCTATTGATATTGAAATTGTTTTCTAGAGGTGTACCATTATTTTAGGATTAGACATTTTTTTAAATTTTGATAACATGAAAAGTCTTGCCTACTTTATCTATGCCAGAAAGTCGACTGATGACGATCAGCATCAACTATTGTCTATTCCTGCCCAGATTGATGAGCTTCGCACATTTGCAGAGAAAGAGGGCTTAAATATAGTTGATACAGTTATTGAAAGTAAAACTGCCAAGGTCCCAGGTCGGGAGTTATTTAATCAGATGTTGGATCGTATAGAAAAGGGCGAAGCTCAAGGTATTCTTGCCTGGCATCCAGATAGATTAGCTCGTAATGCGGTTGATGCCGGTCGTATCGTATATCTGCTTGATCGAAACATTTTAGACGACCTCAAGTTTCCGACTTTCTGGTTTCAAAACACCCCTCAGGGACTTTTCATGTTATCAATCGCTTTTGGTCAAAGCAAATACTACGTGGATTCCTTGAGTGAAAATACTAAAAGGGGTTTTCGGCAAAAAGTCAGAAGAGGTGAATTTCCCGGAGTTGCTCCCTTAGGTTATCTTAATGACCGAGTGAATAGAAAGATAATTATAGATCCTAAAATCTCTTTAGTCGTCAAGGAACTTTTTGATACTTATCTTAAAGGCAACTCGACTTGTAAGAGCTTGAGCCTATTTCTTAAAAGTAAAGGGGTTGTCTCAAGAGGTGGAATAGCCATTCATAAAAGTCGAGTTGCCTCTATCCTCTCAAACCCCTTTTACTATGGATATTTTCGCTATAAAGGTGAGGTTCATCAAGGAATCCACGAGCCGCTTATTACAAAGAAACTTTTTGATCAAATTCGGGCAGTTATGGAAGGTCGTGGTCGTTCTCACCCCAGTGAGCCCCTTAACTTCCCCTTCACCGGTCTAATTAAGTGCGGTGAGTGCGGAATGATGATTTCGGCCGAGCAACATCTTAAGTATTACAAGACTTCAGATATTGGTCAACGATTTGTATATTACAGGTGTTCAAAGAAAAATAAGTTGGTAAAGTGTGGTCAAAGGTTTATTTCCGAATCGGCCATCATTCCGCAACTGAACGACCATATCCAAAAAGTTTCTTTGTCCACTTCTGACCACCAATGGTTTATGAATAAGCTGGCTAATGATGAACACCAACAGCGGTCAGAAGTGTTGGTGATTGTTCAAGAATTTAAGAAAGATCTGCTCAATATTAATGAGAAGCTCAATAAACTTTTAGACTCCTATTTAGATAATGTTGTAAGTCGTGAAGATTACCTTAATAGAAAGGAAAAGTTTATGAGTGAGAAGAAGACAATTGAGCAGAGAATCTCTTCTCTTGAACAATCACCAAATAAGTGGCTCGAACCTATGAGAGAATTCTTCAATGACGCTTTAGAAGCAGATAAAATCGCATCGGACAATATAAATCTTTTTCAAAAAAGAGAGTTCCTAAAAAAGACTGGCTCGAACCTAACGCTTAAAGACAGAATAGTCGATTGTGACCTTCCGGAACAGTGGGCGGCGCTATCGCGCCGCCCGACAAGTCGCAATCGAGTGATGCATGCGGAATTCGAACCCGCGATATTCACCCTGAAAATGAAAAATTTTAAATAAAAATTCTTAGTAACAAAATAATCTGCTAATATATACTGTATTTTAATTATGCAAAACTACTGCACCATCTATCTTGTCCGTCATGGAGAAACTGAGTGGAATGAGAAAAAATTAATTCAGGGGTATTCGGATATTCCTTTAAACAAAAAAGGGGAGTTACAAGCAAAACAATTAGGCCAAGAATTTAACAATATCTATTTTGATGCTGTTTTTTCTTCTGATTTACTGCGGGCCAAAAATTCTGCGGAAATTATTATTTTGGAAAAAAAACTAACCGTCGCAACAACAAAAGTTTTAAGGGAAAGATTTTTCGGTCGATTTGAAGGAAGTTCTCTGAACGAACTGAGAAGAATTTTGGGAGAGACAATGCTTGTTACAAAAGAAAAACAAAAAAAACTGGAAATTTATGATGTGGAAAGTGATCAAAACATTGTTTCCAGATTGATTCCGTTTATGAAAAAGACAGCACGGCGTTATTGTGGAAAAAATATATTAATGGTGACACACGGAGGATTGTTAAGAGCATTTTTAAGTTACGTTAGTTATAAAATTCCTGAATATTCAGATCGTCCAATGAAAAACGCAGGGTATCTTATAATTGAATCAGATGGAATAGAATTTATTCTCAAAGAAGAGAATCTATTTTGATTTTTGAATTAAAAACTTATGAAATTAAATTATTCTTTAAGTAACTCTATTCTTGAAGAAATCAAGAAAGCCAACAAAATCTTAATCAACGTCCATCGCAATCCTGATCTGGATTCGATTGGGTCGGCAACGGCTTTATATCAAGCTTTGAAGAAATTAGGAAAGAAAGTAACCTTAGTTTGTCCTCACGAGATTCCCGAGAATTTTAAATTCCTCAAAGGCGCCGAAAAAGTCCAAACATTCGACTTTACGAACTTTAAAAACTTTACAAACTTTATGAACTCTTTTGACTTGTTCATCATTGTTGACTCGGGAAGCTATGACATTGTCACCGGACGTAAAGAAATCAAACTACCTAATATTAAAAAAATCGTTATTGATCATCATAAAACCAATAACTTTACTGACGTAAATATTAGATTGTTAGACAAAAAAGCCAGTGCAACAGCTGAAATTGTTTATCGACTCTTTCAAGACTGGGGATTAAGGATTAATTCTGATATGGCAACAGCTCTTTTTTCCGGCATTGCCGGTGACACGGTTTTTTTCAAATATAGCGGGAATACTCAATTAACATTTCAGATAATCAAAGACCTACTTGATAAAGGAGCAAATAAAGACCAATTAGTTGATGAAGTTTTTGACAGTTTTGATTTTGATCTGGTAAAACTAATGGGTGAATTTTTAGCCAAAATGAAAAAAGGTAGTTCACCAGCTGGCGAATTTGTTTACTCAATTATGGACTATAAAACTTATAAAAAATATGGTAAACCAAAAGCAGCAAGAGAATTAGTAGCTGATCTATTTGCCCGAAGTATTAAGGGTTATAATTTCGGATTTATTGTCCTTGAAGAAGAAAAAGGCAAATTCTCTATTAGTTTTCGCTCAAAAAAAGACACGGACGTTTCCATTGTTGCGAAAAAACTCGGCGGCGGCGGTCATAAAAATGCGGCCGGGGCGACTGTTTATGGAAATATTAACCAAGTAATGAAAAAAATTAAGCAAATAACTTAAGTAAGAGTTTTGATGATCTTTTCCACTTCGCGGTCGGAGATTTCGTGATAGCGGCCTCGGTGGGAAAGAAGAGCGCCGGAAAAAGTTTTTGGGATATGCATCAGTTCATGAATTAAGGTTTTGATTTTCTCACGATCGTTCATTTTGTCAAAACGCTTCGCATTAACTTCAATAATATAGTTTGGTTTAATCCCAACTACTTCATGAAATAGTTTCGCCATCCCCCAAATCCTGGCAACTGCTCTGGTTTTCGCATCAAATGAACGGATGCAGTAAACTTGGTTTGGTTTTATGTGTTTAAAATTCAATTCTTTTATCAAAATCCTTATCTGTCTTTTTATCTCCGGAGCGAGTTTATAGTTCATATCCGTGAAAATCTGCTAATAATCAGTGTAAATCTTCTTTATTCATGATATCATTTTTATAATGAAAAAGATTTTACTTCTAATTACTGCTTTTTTGTTTTTTGTATTCCCGGTTTTTGCTCAGATTGATGATATTCAAAAGGACGAAGTTAATTTAAACGGGATTGCTTCGGTCACTTCGTTCCCTCGCAATGACATTGGGGGAGAGCATATAAAAACTTTTCAGTCAGAAATTATAATTAATAAAGATGGGACGATAAACGTAAAAGAGACGATCGTGTATGATTTTGGCGACCTTCAAAAACACGGAATCTACCGGGAAATTCCTTTCATAAAAACCAATCAGGATGGAAAAAAGTATCGACTGGAAATAAATAATATTTCTGTTGTTGATGAAAAAAATGAGCCATATATTTATTCACAAACAATTAACAAACAACAATTAACAATTAAAATTGGCGATCCGAACCGGACAATAACCGGAGAACATACTTATTTAATCAGCTACACGGTTTCCGGTGCCTTGACTTATTTTTCCGATCATGACGAACTTTACTGGAACGTGACGGGAAATGAATGGAATGTCCCAATTGCCAATACAACTGCGTCAGTTGTATGGCCGGAAGATTTAAAAAAAGAAGATATAAAAACAACTTGTTACACGGGTATCTTTAGTAGAAGTACTTCCAACTGTAGTTATCTTATAGACGACCGCATTCAAGATAATATTAAATCAAATCGAATTTTGTTAGCAAATGAAGGTTTTACTATTGTTGTTGGTTTTCCGAAAAATATTGTGGCGGTTTTGGAACCAAAAGAATTTATCAGTTTTTGGAATACTTTAGCAGGTAAATTGGTTATTTTGTTACTTAGTTTGCTGGCATTAACTTGGTATGTTGGGTTGCCGTTTTTCATAGTTTATAAATGGTTTAAGACTGGGCGGGATCCTAAAGGCACGATTAGAGTAACGACTGCCTGGTTTGACCCGCCCAAAACTCAAGACGGTAAAAGATTTCTGACTCCTGGAGAAGTCGGGACATTGGGTGACGAAACAGTTGATATGAAAGATATTTCGGCAACGATAATTGATCTGGCAAAGCGGGGATACTTAATAATTGATGAAAGAAAAAAAGGCGACTTTTACCTTATTAATTTAGAAAACAGTAAACCACTTGTTCCTTTTGAGAGATTACTTCTCGACGGGTTTTTTAAAACGAAAAAAGAAATTAGGTTAAAGGACGAAAAACTCTATGAAGAAGTAGAAAAGGTTAAAAGTAGTCTTTATGAGCAAAGTGTCACAGACGGCCTTTTTTCAGAAAATCCTAAAACAATAAGAAATGATTACTATGGTTTGGCGGCAATTGCCTTGTTTACCGGTAATTTTTTCCTGGCAATTGTATCTTTTGTTTTTGGCCTGGTGATGCCGAGAAAAACCGTCTTTGGGGTTGAAGCAAAAAACATCGCTTTTTCCTTAAAAAATTTTTTAACCAGTCAAAAAAGACAGTTAGAATTTCAAGCGGACAAACAGATGATGTTTGAAAAATTATTGCCTTATGCGGTCGCTTTTGGAGTGGAAAAGATCTGGGCCAAACGATTTGAAAGTTTGAATATTACTCAACCTTCGTGGTATCATAGTTATTCTTCAATTAGCTTTAGTAGCTATTTATTGGTCAACAGTTTGAATTCTTCTTTCAGATCAATCAATACAGCCGCAACGCCAACACGTTCTTCAAGCGGATTTTCATCGGGTTTTGGCGGTGGAGGATTTAGTGGTGGAGGAGGGGGCGGCGGTGGCGGTGGCTCATGGTAGCGGCGTCCTCCATTTCTTTACCTCAAAACTGAACTCATCGCTATTCGCTCGACGTTTTGAGGAGCGAAATTTGGAGGATGTAAGAAACTCTAAAACTCGCAAGCTCGTTAAGAGTTTCTAACAGAGGCGGGGGAGGCGGAGGTGGAGGGAGCTGGTAAAAATTTATTCTTGCAGGGGCGTCCTGACTCGAACAGGAAACAAATGTTTTGGAGACATTTATGATACCATTTCACCACGCCCCCTTTGTCAATCTCAAATTTCAAAGTTTAAATATCAAAACTAATTTTAGTCTAACAGATTTTATCTTTTAACTATTTTTTGATCTTTGATATTTGATTTTTGATATTTCTTGATTGTGCTCCCGGGCAGAATTGAACTGCCATCAGAGGTTCCGCAAACCTCTATTCTATCCGTTAAACTACAGGAGCTTATCCATATTTTATCACAAATTTTGTTATACTCATTTTATGAAAATATATTTTTTAGGAACGAATGGCTGGTATACGACTCCAACAGGTGATACTCCTTGTATTCTTATTGACAGCAAGGACCGTTATATCATCTTTGATGCCGGAAATGGAATTTATAAAATCGATAAATATATTAAGGAAAGCAAACCGATCTCTTTGTTCATTAGTCATTTTCATATTGATCATGTCTCTGGATTTCATATATTAATGAAATTTAATTTTAAACAGGGTATAGATATTTATTTGGCCAAAGGAAGAAAAAAAGATTTTGATTTGTTAGTCAATCTTCCATACACAATTGGAATTACTAAAAATGAAATAAATATTCTTACGCTACGAACGGAAATTAGACTTCACGAACTTGAAGAAGGGGATAATAATATAGGGTTTCCGGTCATGATGAAAAAACTTTATCATGCATATGATGATCACGGGTTTCGTATTAATCTCGAGGGAAAATCTATTGCTTATTCAGGTGACACCAAAAGAGGGCCAAACGGTTTGTTAATTGCCGAAAACGTAGACCTATTGATTCACGAATGTTCAAATATCGTCTCTCCCGAACAAGATGTTTGGGGGCATACCGATCCAATACAGACAGCTCAGTTTGCCAAAGACGCCGGTGTAAAAAAACTTGTTTTAACTCATTTTGGGGCTCATCTTTATGAGACTTTGGAAATGCGAAAAGAAGCGGAAAAAAAAGCCAAAGAAATTTTCCCAAATACGATCGCCGCAACTGACAATTTAATACTAAAGATTTGAAATCAAAATTGGACACCCTAAGGGTGTCTAGGCACGAAATTATTCTCGTTAGCTTCGGATTAGATCTCTGCGCGCCAAAAATTTTTGCAAATATGGTGGGAGAGTAAGTTTATTATAAAAACCACCCTTGGAAATAACTATATGCGGTAATGCAATCTTTACGATGCCTCTACCTAGGCGTTCGGCAGTCGGAGAAATATTTTTTATTCCTGCCAATTCAACATCTATCTCTTTTAAAAAACGGTCAGCAGATTGCGGTGCATATTGAGAAAGCAAGTCCATTATTTTTGGTTTATTTTCAATATTTTTTAGTACTTTCTCCATTACTTTTTTTTCTTCTGGGTTTTCATTTAAAATCGCCCACACTAAGTTTCCATCGCTCGGTGTGTCATCACTCATATCCATTAAATCATCAAGATATTGAGAAACCATGCCAATTTTTATCGTTGCTTCTCGTACAGCTTCTTGTTTTTCTTCTGGGATATCTGTGGCAATGTTCCAGCATACAGCGACGGCTTCCCACATTGTTCCGACTGTATCCAGCCTGTATTTATAAGCTTGTTCAAAGGAAGGATCGTTTTCCCATTCTTCTTTTTGTTGGAAACCCTGATATGCTTTTCTTTCCAGCGCTTCAAATCTTTTTAACATCTCTTGTTTCTTTATTGGATCAAGGCTTGATTTTTCAACAGCATTTGATAATCTTGTTTTAGTTTGTATTGTGCCATCCTGGTATTCTTTCCAGCTTGGAAATTTTCCTCCCGTATCAAAAAGATCATCGGCTTGTCTAACATATTCGCTTGTATAAGTAATAAGAGGCAACATGGCATTGGAAAGATTTCTTCCCGTTAATCTATACATTATTGGTAGACATAAAGATCCAAGTGGATACCAGACGACCCCTTCTCTTGAAAGCTTATGGGACTCTTTTAAATAAATTATTCCACTTCTTACAAGCATGTTAGTAACCGCTAGGCTTTCAAGAAGCGTAGGTCTTAAATTTTCACGTAATCCTTCTTTACTGTTCATTAGGCCTATAATTATATAGCTACAGAAAATAAAATACAATATAAGTCATAAAGTACACATCTGAAGTGTACTTTGATAAGAACTCGTATAGTCTTCTTGATATACTAATTTCATGCTGACACCTTCCCATATTGCCACTGGATATATACTTTCGGAAGTTTTTATAAACAACTTTAATTTGCAAGGAGCTGACAATTTATTAATTACGACATTAACAATGACAGGTTCGCTTGCCCCTGATATTGATGGGTTGTTTGGACTGCAAATCAAAGATCATCATAAAACAGTTTTTCATACTCCAATATTTTGGTGTTTATTTATTTTGATAATAGGTCTTGTTGGTTTTTTTATCAATAATGTATTGATAGTTGTTTCTGTTGCCGCTTTTGGGTCTGGAATTTTTTTCCATTTATTTTTAGACTGGTTTAGTGGTAGGACTGCTGGGATAAGGATTTTTTATCCGTTTTCAAATAAACAATATAGTTTATTTCCTCTTAAATCCAAAAAGGGGGCGGTTTCAGTATTTCCCAACAAAAAGAATATAAAAGAATATCATGAGTTTATGAAATATTATTTCAAAAACAAATTTTTAGTTTTTACGGAAATATTAATCATCTTAATTGCTATTTTTATTTGGATTTGGACACCCTAAGGGTGTCCATGCCTCTTTAATTATTTGAAAGCTTTTTTTCTTCATATTAGTTATAATTATTCTTGACAATTAGTTGCCTAAATCCCGATTTAACCGGGACATGGTAAAAAAATACCGACCAAGGGCGAGAGCTCCTCGTCAGATACCTTGGTCGGTCGTAGTCCGAAAGGATTACGGGTGGCGCAAGCCATCGCTGGCGGGGAGTTTTGCATACTCCCCAAACAGCATATTTATAAAAACCGACCAAGGATATGCTAGAAAAAAATCTATATTTTGGTGACAATCTACAAATCTTAAAGGATTACATTCCTACAGAATCCATTGATCTAATCTATTTAGATCCACCTTTTAATTCAAAAGCCACTTACAACATTTTATTTAGTGAGCTATCAGGAGAACAGTCAAAAGCCCAGATAGAAGCATTTGACGATACTTGGCATTGGACAGATGAGGCAGAAAAAACTTTCCAAATGATTATTGATTCAGCTCCCGCAGAAGTAGTTGATATGATTTTGGCTTTTAAGAAATTTATTAAGAAAAATAACATGTTAGCTTATTTAACCATGATGACGATTAGGTTACTTGAACTACATCGAGTTTTAAAACCAACCGGATCAATCTATCTTCATTGTGATCCAACCGCCAGTCACTATCTAAAAGTAGTTATGGATACGATTTTCAAAGCGACTAATTTTATCAATGAGGTCGTTTGGTATAAAAATAGTGGGGGAATAGGAAGAACCTCTTTTAATAAAAGACATGATATTCTACTTGTTTATTCGAAAACAGAAAATTATTTTTATGATGGAAAAGCAGTTGGAGATTTAAGAGAACAAAATGAAGGAACTTTTGGTGGCTATTTTGGTACCAATGAACAGGGACGAAAGTATCGAGAGGTTAGAAAAGCAGGTAAGGTCTATAAGTACTATATGGATGAACCAAAAAATCCCGATGATGTCTGGATTGTCCCTCAAATTCCAGAGAGAGATAAAACAGAACGATTAGGTTATCCCACCCAAAAACCTCGTAGACTACTTGAGCGAATTATTAAAGCATCAACCCCTAAAAACGGAATGGTTTTAGACCCTTTTTGTGGTTGTGGAACAACCTTATCTGCTTGTGAGTATCTTAATCAAAGTTTGGGATATAACCTCAAATGGTTAGGAATAGATTTAACCCATTTGGCCATAAATTTAATGAAGTACCGCTTAAAAAACGAATATGGACTTGAACAAAACAGAAATTATAACGTCATTGGAGAACCAAAAGATTTACAAGGAGCTATTGAAGACCATAAAGTAGGCGAAAAATTTATCTTTGATCAATTTGGCCCAGATAAAAAAATGTGTGGTTATGCACTTGAAGCAGTTCTGCCGGCAGTAAATGTTCTACTTCATAAGGGAAAATTTCCCTGGCTTCCAAAAGGAGAAACTCTTTATTGGGGCTGCCCCCATCCTGGAAAGATGTATAAAGGTTTAGGTCAGGTAATTTTTAAACTGACACCTCTATAGATTTAATTTAAATAACCCACTTTCTATATAATATGAAACAACATCAACCCTTAAAGGATTGGGCGTGTAGATAATTTTAATGACCTGGATTATTTTAACAAATTAAACCGAAGTTTTTCCGTCGGCGGGAAAGTCGGGGATAGTAGGAACATTGGTTGGTGGGGGAGTTTCGGAAGCGGTTTTTTCTTCGAGTTTGTCTAACACTGCATTTAACTCATCTGGTTTCTTTTCGGTTGGGGCAGCCGGAGGAGCTTGGGTAATTGGGGGTTGAGTTTCGGTAACTGGCGGAGGCGGCAGTGGGGTTTCCGTGACTTTAGCAGGTTCTTCAACTGGCTTAGTTTCTGCGGCAAATCCAAAAGTGGTATCAAACTCTTCTTTGGTAAAGCCTTTCAAGACGGCAATCGTGCCGTCGTCTTTTTCCACTCTCGTTACCGGCGTGCCGGCAAAATTGTTCGAAACCGCCAACATTTCCGTCAAAAAATCTTTATTAGTCTCCAGATTCTTTTCTTCATATTGAAGAGAATGGGAAGCAAGATATTCTTTTTCCGCTTTGGAAAACTGACAATCGGTAATAGTATATATTGTAATCTTCATAACTAAATTTTATTATGGATAACTAAAAATTATTTGTCAATAGCAAGAATAGATAGAATCGGATTTAATCGGATGGAATCAGATGAAATCAGTTAGAATTTTGAGGAGAAAGAATTAATTTGTTTTCCTAAAACTGTGTATTCTTCTTGTAATTTTTCGGTATTTATCTCAAAAACAAGGAAAATAATCTTAAGAATAGTCACTACTTCATTAGATGATCCGGAAGAAATTTCAAGATAATTCTTAGTCTGTTTTTTAGATCTGAAAAATCCTTCTGAGATATTAGCGGGAACTGAAACAGAAGCTCTTTTTATTTGATCGCAAAGAGAATAATCTTTTGATAATCTTGGACTTCTTTCAATTAGATTATAAATCTCTTTTACTAATTCCAAAGCTTTTTGATAGATTCTTAAGTTTTTGATTTCAAACATAGATTTTGAAACTAATTATATCCGACTCTGTCCGATTTTATCTGATTTTATCTGTTTACTTTTAAACGCGTTTAATTCTTTTAATTTCCACATGAATAAAGCTGCACGGTTTCGGGCCGATGAATCGATGACAAATCTTAGAGCTTCTTCGAGAATCGGCCGGTGAATGGTTTTTGACAGTCTGATGTAAAGACTTTTTCGTCTTTCATCTTGAAGTTTTTTTGCCAAATGGACGCCAAACGCCTGAAACTCCCGGGAAACATATTTATCCTCAAGAGGATTGAATTTTTTTAAAATGTCTTTGATGGACTGTGCATCTGGAGTCATTTTTTATTTTTATCAATTATTTCCTGATAAACTTTCTCATAATCATTAACCATTCTCTCAGCAGTGAAATTTTTTTCGACATGAGCTCGACAATTTAGACGCATTTTTTTATATTCAACTGCCGGCATAGAATAAATTTTATTAATAGCTTCTTCAAGCCCCTCAACACCGGTTTTTTTGATAATCCAGTTGCCTCTTATATCTTCTTTAGAAGAATTAACAATAAATCCCGTTTCACCGTCTTTAACAATTTCTGGGACAGACCCGCGGGCAAAAGCGACTACCGGTGTGCCGCAAGCCATCGCTTCAATCATCACTAATCCAAACGGTTCTTCCCATTTTATAGGAAAAAGAAATAGTTTGGCATTCTTATAATGAATTTGCAACTTATCTTTGTTTAAATAGCCAAAATGGTGGATAAAATTATCATCAATATTTGGTTTTATAATATTGTTCCAGTAATTAGAATTTTTGACATTGGTTCCTAATAAATATACCTGTTTCTGTAATTTTTTAGATAAAGAGATGATTGTCTCAATTCCTTTTTCTGCCACTAACCGGCCGACAAATATAATATAATTTCCAACCCCTTCTCCATATTGGAATGCGTTATTTTCTAATTCAAGACCATGATATATGGTGGCGCAATAATTTAGATCAGGATATCCTTTTCGTTGAGAATTACTTATTGATACAAAATATTGATTTTTTTTAATTTTGGATAGGATTTGGTAGTTTATGATATTTAATGGGCTATGGAGCGTTGAAACAGTTGGAATGTCAACAAGAGGAGCATAAAAAGCGCTTCTAGTATCAAAAATGGAATGAATAATATCAAATTTATTTTCTTTAGCCATTTGATAGCATTTGGATATCAAAAGTCGTTCAAATTCAATATGAGGACCAATACCAATAGATGGATCTAATGATGTTGACGCTTTCGTGATTGATATGAGGTTGGCAGAAGTAAGTGAATCACCAGAAGCAAAAAGATAGACGGAATATCCTTTTTTCACAAGTTTTTCCGTGATAATATGCATGATTTTTTCCGGGGCACCAGAATAGCCAAAGGGAACAAACTTAGGTTCTGGCGGCAAGCGAATAAAATTAGAAGCCAAAATAGCGACTCTCATTTTATATTTAGTATTTTATAATAAACTTTTTCATAATCATCGACCATCCGTTCGACTGTAAAATATTTTTCTACATGACTCCTGCAGTTTCTTCGCATTTGTTTGTATTGTTCTTCTGGCATCGAATAAATTTTTTCCACTGCTTCTTTCAATCCTTCGATACCAGTTTTTTTAATAATAAAGTCACCTCTTATATCATCATTCGACGGATTGACAATAAATCCCGTTTCACCGTCTTTAACAATTTCTGGGACAGACCCGCGGGCAAAAGCGACTACCGGTGTGCCGCAAGCCATCGCTTCAATCATCACTAAACCAAAGGGTTCTTCCCATTGGATAGGGAAGAGAAAACATTTACTTTGAAGCAATAATTTATTTCTTTTTTCGGTATCAACCGTTTCAAAATATGTTATTTGCGGGTTATCTAATTGATTTTTAATTTTTGTTTGAAAATATTGATAGCTAGCCTCATTTTCCCTATCAACTCTACCAACTACCATAAGTTTTTTCTTAAGTTGAGCAGCAAGGTTAATAGCGTAATCTATTCCTTTTTCAGGAACGATTCTACCCAACCAAAGGATATATTCATCAGTTGGCCAATCGGTAAAAGGACTTTGTTGAATATTAATGCCGTGATAAATAGTAGCAATGTATTTTAACGGTAAGGTTCTTTGTTTGTTGCTGATAGAGACATAGTAAACGCGATTACAGTATTCAAACAGTTTTTTTCTATCATCATATTTTTGGTCAATCGCTAAAGGACAATGGGCAGTAAATAAAGTTGGCAGTTCGTTTAAATGGGCAAATGATAAGGAAATCAAATCAGAGGCTAAAGAGTAGTGGCCATGAATAATGTCAAAATCACCAGCTTTTTTTATTTCTTCATAAGCGAAGGTAAAATGAAGCAGAGGATTAAGATAGTGAGACCAGGAAATATTTTTATCTAATAATTTTTCCTTAAAAATAAAAGAGAGATAGCCGTCAATTTTGGAGTCGCCACTGGCAAAAAGAGTAACTTGGTGACCTTTTTTTGAGAGTCCTTGACATAATTCATAAATAACCCGCTCAGTTCCGCCATAACCTTTGGGAGGGACTGATTGCCAAATGTTAGCTACTTGAGCAATTTTCATTTTATTTTGAAATTAATGAATAATACAATGATTCATAGTTGTCAACCATCTGTTTAATCGTAAAGTTTTCCTCAACTCTTTTTCTACAAGCGTAACGATCGATTTTATCAAGCTGTTTTATTTTTTCTACCATTTCATCAACGTTGTCTACTATAAATCCGGTGCTGTTATCTTTAATTATCTCAGAGACAGCGCCTCTATTAAAACCAATTACCGGTGTGCCGGTTGCCATCGCCTCAATCATTGTTAGTCCAAAAGGCTCTTCCCAGAGTATAGGAAATAAAAATGCTTTGGCTTCCTGATACAGCTTTACCTTTTCTGAAAAATTTACCGGGCCGATAAATTTTATATTCTGATTTTTTTTGATTAACGGTTCAACTTCATTTTCAAAAAATATTTTTTCTTCAGGATTATCAATAACACCGGAAATAATCAGATTCTCGCCAGATCTTATGGCGGTTTCAACCGCCTCTTTGACTCCTTTCTTTTTTCTCACCCGTCCAAGCCAAAGCAAATAATTCTTATGATTTTTGGAAAAAGAGTAGTTTGCAATATCAACTCCATTATAAATGAAAGTTTTATTAGTTAAAAGAGAAGCTTTGTTAAGGGCATTTTTAGAAACAAAAACAAATCGATCGCTTGCTTTAACCATTTCTTTAGTAAGTTTTTGCCATAAGAGCGAGGTAAAAAGATCCGAGTGAACAGTATAAACGACTGGTTTTTCAATCAATTTAGAAAAAGGAGTAAACAGAAAAGACTCAAAGTAGTTTATATGAATAGTGTCAAACTCTTTTTGTTTTAAGACTAAAAGTTGCGACTCTAAAAGCTGATAACCATAAAATAATCTTTGAGACTGGTCGGTTTTATTAATTTCCTCCTCGTTGGCAATTCCTTGAAGACGGCCGTCAACCTGACTGTCTCCGGAGGCAAAAACAGTGACTAAATGACCTCTTTTGGTGAGTTCTTTGGCTAATAAATAAGCAAAGACCTCGGTTCCGCCGGTTGAGCGTTGATGAACTTTTTTATGGAGAGTAGCCCCGATGGCGATTTTTAGTTTTTTAGTCATGGAAAATTTTCTCCCTGATTTTTAACAGTTGGTTTTCAGCTTTGTTAACGCAATCTTCAAAGAGAATTTTTTCTGAAAAAATCTCTAAGAATTTAAAATTATATTTTGCTTTTATAATCTTTTTTTGTTCATCAATTATAGATTTTTTGTCAATAATAAATTGAAGATTTTTTATAATACCTTGAATAATTTGAAAATAACCATCTTCATGATATTTTTCAAAATTATCTTTAACAACATTGATAAAGTTTTTGTCTTCACTTGATAGGTCGTATTTATATGCCAATAAAAGCAAATCTTTAGCAATTCCCCATTCTGGGTGGGGAACGCCGCGGATTATCCCACCTTCTGTGTCAAAAACATGATGGACGATTATTGATGAGTCATAAGCTAAAGGATAACCTGCTCGCCAGTAACGAATAGAAAGATCTGACCCTTCACCGCGCATATTGAATACTTCTTCGTCATAACCGCCGATTTCCCAAAAAACGTCCTTATAAGTAGCTATATATCTGGAGTAAAGAGCCTCAACATAGTTTGTGTTATCAATGGTCAATATTCTGTCTTCTTTCCTGGGTCTGTCATTTTTGCCGTCCTGCGTTCCGCCTTTCCAGAGAACTTGTCCACCGATGGCTCCGGCAGTTTTGTGGTGTCGAAGTGAATTGATTGTGTTTATTATCGTATCAAGTTCAACTTCCATGTCTGAGTCGCAAAAGATCAAGATAGGATGTGAAGCAATTTTTGCACCAGTATTTTTATTGGCAGCAATTCCTGGTCTTTCTGGTTTTATGTAAACAACTTTATCAGAAAATTTTTCTTTAACAACAATTTCTAATTTATCATCAGGTGAACTATCGGAAATTATTATTTCCAGTAAAAAATCTTTGTTTAGTCCATTGGAGTTTAAGATAAAATTGACAGTTTGTATAGTTTGATCGATTCTTTCATAAGAAGGAACAATCAAAGAAACATTAAGCATAAATTTATTCTATATTATTTTTTATTGTTTGGGGGAGGTTTTTGTAAGCATTTGTCATAAAGATTGTAAAATTTAGTGGCGATTTTGTCCCAACTGAATTTTTCCGTGACGGTTTTATAGGCGCGTTCGCCCATTTTTTTAGCGAGATCTTCATCTTGTAAAAGAAGATTGACTTTTTCAACAATTAATTTTGGTGACCTAGGTCGTATCAGAAAACCATTATAACCGTCTTTGACAAGGGTGGTAACTCCGCCTTTGCGGGAAACAACCACCGGAGTTTTATTAACCATGGCTTCGAGAATGACTAAGCCCAATGGTTCATTCCAGACAGAAGGAGCAACGTAAACGTCAGCTCTTAAATAAAAGTCGTTAATCGTGTCGAGTTTATGAGAAAAATAACCGACCATATGGACATTGGTCAGTTTGTATTTCAAAATTAAACTTTCTAAATATTTTCTTTCCGGCCCATCGCCGGCAATGATGACTTCGGCTTTTATCTGTCGAGCCGCCTTAATCAAATATTCGACTCCTTTGTGCTCAGTTAATCTTCCGGTAAAAAGAACCAATTTATCGTACCTAAAATTATATTTTTTATCGATCCAGGAGACATCGCGGTTAAAGTCAATCTTATTACTAATGCCAGCCGGAATAGTTTTTGTTTTCCGCGCCAAATCATGGCCAAACATATCGAGATACCATTGGCGGGTAAAGTTACTATTGGCAGTGATAAATTTAGATCGTGTAGACGCATCTCGGACTAATGTTTTCCAACGATTATCCTCTTTAAAATAATAAAGGTCGCTGCCGTGAGTAGTGATTAGATAAGGGATTCGATATAGATTAGCCAACTGTCTGGCAATCGGAGGAAGAAAAGCAGTGTGAAAACAATGAATGACATTGGGACGAAATTTTTCAATAGCTTTGGCGCTTCGCAGTAAATAATAATTATAAGTGAGAATCATTTCTTGCTGGGTAAATTTTGAATATTTTTTTGCGTTTGGCAGTTCAGGATTGCCGACGAAAACTCCGGGAATTGGTGGTTTAAGTCGAAATAACCTCGCCTGTTTTTTTTTCAGAAAACGAGAATCCGGGGCAACTATTGCGGCTTGATAATCATCACCGTACTTCTCCTTTAAACTAGCAGCGAGACGTCGAAGCCAATTACCTGATCCATTGCCCCAAAGAGGAAACATGTAAAGATATAAGACTTTCATAGATTCGATAAACTCACTATGACCCTGAGTAACATCGAAGGGTCATATTTTGGATTATTATAACATTTTAAAATTTAATTTAAGTTGCGAAAAGATTTTTGGAAAAATTTCTTCGTTCAATGATTTTTTTTCTTCAGGCAAAAAATTCTTTAAAACATAGGTTTCACCGTGGATCCATCTATTTTGATCTCTCGCGTCAACCCCGATTCGAACTCGCCAGAAGTCTTTTGTTTTAAGATGATTTTCAATTGACTCTAAACCGTTATGGAGTTGGGGACCAAGAGCAAATTGGATATGGAATTTACCTAAAGGAATATCAAGGTCGTCATGAACGATAATTAAGTTAGTAGTTAGTAGTTGGTAATTAGTAGTTAGTTTTTTGACAAAAACTCCCGATTGATTCATATAACAGTCAGTTTTAATAATTTTGACTTTTGAATTGTAATTTTGACTTTTGACTTTTGATTTTTGACTTTCCAATAGATAGTCAACAAACAAGTGTCCGACGTTGTGCCGATTGTTTTCATATTTCTTTTCAGGATTGCCGAGGCCGACGAGTAATAACATAGAAATTGATAGAAACTAATTGAAACTTATTGAAATTAGTTGTTTAATATATAGTATAACAATCAATTTCTTAATTTCTATAAATTTCTATTAATTTCAATATGTCAAATTATATTTCCGACTTTTCAAAAACCCACTGGATGGTCAGCAATCCTGACCGTTTGAGTCGCACCGGTATGGACGGTAAGCCTTTCCGTTGCCCGTTTTGTCCGGGAAATGAAGCTGACACACCACCGGAAGTTTACCGGATAGGGGAAGGAGAAGCTGATAAACCAGGTTGGAAAATTCGTGTCGTTCCCAACATGTTTCCCATTACTGACATTCATGAAGTGATTGTTCATTCGCCAGACCACGAAAAAAACATCGAGGATTTTTCAAGAGAGCAAGTAGAAAATATTATAAAAACTTATATCAATCGTTTTAATTTTCTGAGAGACAAAGGTAAAGTTTTTATCTTCCACAACTATTCTTTAATAAGCGGGGCTTCGTTAATCCATCCGCACTCGCAGATTACGGTTGTTCCTAAGGAAATCAAAACCGAGACTTTAGCAGTCCAACCGATAGTCAATATAGTTGAACGAAATAGTAGTTTTGTATCTTATTGTCCTGATTTCTCCGAGTGGCCTTATGAGTCAGCCATACAACCTCGTAGGTTGGATGAGGCTGGTTTTGGGAATATTTCTGATCAACAGATAAAAGACCTGGCTCTTATTTTACAATCAATGTTAATTAGACTAAAAAAAGTTCACCATTCGTCTGATCATTACGCAAAGAAACCGTTCGGTTACAACTTCTATATCTATGTTCCACAAAACGTCATTCCCGCGAAGGCGGGAATCCAGAACCCAAGTAATAGCTGGTATCTACGCATTATTCCCCGGTTTATGGAGCGGGCGGGATTTGAGCTGTCAACAGGGATTATGGTCAATTCGGTGGAGGCAACCAAAGCAAGTCAAGAGTTAAGAAAATTGATATAATTAAACTATGAAACTTCCAAAGAAATTGGCTTCGGTTTTGTGGTCAACTAATATTGATTTACTTGATCGAGAAAAAGATAAATATTATATTATTCATCAGATATTAATTTATGGAAGGATGGAAGATATTCACTGGCTGTTTAAAAATTATTCCAAAAAAGAAATAATCGAAGTTTTTCTTCAACCATATAAAGATTATCCGAGATTTATTTTTTATTTTGTTAAAAATTATCTATTAAACTGTCAAGATAAACAGCTTAATGAAGATGCTTATGTTACCTCTATATCTGGACCGGTTAAGCAAAGAACGCCGTCTGGCTTTCACTAAACTTAAATTTTTTTCTAATTTTATTTTAGCAGGAGGCACCGCCATCATGCTTCAAATGGGTGATAGAATATCTTATGATTTTGATTGTTTTTCTGAAACGGAAATCTCTAAAAATCTATTAGCAAAGGTTAAAAAAATCTTCGGAGTAGGTATTTTTTTGCAAATAGAAACTTCAGATATGATATTGATTAAAACAAAAAAAGATGTGGATATTAGTTTTGTTTTTCATCCTTATAAACCCTTACAAAAACCTATTAAAACAAATTCTATTCCCATATTTGTTTTAGATGATTTAGCGGCCAATAAAGTTTTTACAATAGGTAGACGAGGGGTTTGGAGAGATTATGTTGATATTTTCTTTTTTCTTAAAAGAAAAAAATATTCTATAAAAGATTTGATTAAATTAGCGGAGAGAAAATTTGGCGGAGAATTTAGTGAAAAGCTTTTCTTAGGGCAATTAACTTATTTTGATGATATTAAAATTGTTCCAACAGTATTTTTGAGAGAAAAATATACGGATTTAGAGATAAAGTCTTATATCAATAAGGCAGTTATTTCTTACGTCAAAAGCAGAATTTGAACTGTCAACAGGGATAATGGTTAATTCAGTTTCTCCGGAAAATGCAGCAGAGGAATTAGGTGGAAATTAAGTAGAAATTAATAGAGATTAAGTGGAAATTAAAGAAAAATTAAGTGGAAATTAGGTAGAAATTAAGTTGTTTGGACAATAAATATCTATTAATTTCACGAAGTAAATTTCTACTTAGTTTCCTGGAAAATTGACTAACTTCAATTTTCCCTTGATTTTATGTTTTTATTATTGATATATTAATAAGTATGGATCAGAATTCTATCAAAGTTGACTTGTTAAAAATCAAACTCAAAGATCTTGTTTCTCGAAAAATCGTTGATATGCTTGTCAAAAAAGAACTTCCTTTTAAACAAATTCAAGAAATGGCGGTTGATTTGACAGATACGTTAAGTTTTATTAAAACAAAAGAGCAATTGATTATTCTGGTAAACGAATTACCTAACTTTTATCCTTATTTAAAATCTGAAGCTCAGTTAATGAACGCCGAATTAAACGAGATCAAAGAACAACAGGTGATTGGTAAATTAGAAAGTTATTTTAAAAATTTGTCAGCTAATTAAAAAATGGTAGAAGGAGTAACATCACCAGTAACACCGAGTGAGATAAAACCAGTATCAGGGAAAGTTGCGGTTGAGGCTGGTACTGATGTCCCCAAAGGCGCTGAAGCAAAAAAGTTAGCGGGTGCAGTTGATAATTTATCTTTAATCACAGTTGATGTTGCTGCTGGAGGAACTGTTCCCGAGGGAGTGAATGACAATTTAAATGTAGCATTATTTGGCGAAAAAAATATAAACAAAATAAAAGATCCAGTTGTTAAAGCATTAGCCTCCGATTTGAACAATTTGTTAATCAAAGTTGAAAATAATCTAAAAGTACATGGGGAAGCAAATGTAACTACAGCTGATATGGATGCTGCGATAATTGCAACAATTCAATCGAATCAAGGATGGAAAGATGCTTACAATTTACTTGATAATGCTAAGCAAAAAGAATTAGTCAAAACTATTAGAGAGAAAGGAGCTGTATCTGCTGGAAGAAGACTTCTACTTGAAAAAATTGTTATTTCGCAGGAAAGTGGTGAATATGCAGCAGCACAAAGAAAACAAAATGAAATTGAAAGCCAGTTGGCTAAAAAAAATGAAGAGAAGGATATTCTTGATGGCCAAACAAAAGGAAAAAATAAGGCAAAGGCGGTAGCGGAAAAGGAGGCAAAAACATCAGAATTAGAATCTTTAAAAGGCAAAAAAATTAACTTATTAGAAAGAAGAGAATCTTTGGAAAGAAAAGTGGATGAATTGAGTAATAATTATCGAGAAGTTAATCCAAAGACAGGCGCTGTTAAATTTAATAAAACGGAACGTGATAAAGACCCCGAATATAAAAAGTATAATGATCAATTAATAAAAATTGAAGATAAAATTAACGGGACTGGAGGAGAAGAATCCATAGATGAACAAATAAGAAAGGCTAATGAAAGTGTTTTAAAAGCCGATAAATTATTTCAATCTTTTGAAAGACTTGATGTTTTAACAACAGAAATTGGGAATTTAGGTCTACAATTAGCAACTGCTGAAGGTGAGGTAATCACAGCAAGGACTGCATTTACAAGCAAACTTAATGAATTAATGAAAACTTTTAATGTTGTTTTGCCTGAAGCTGCAAAAGAAGCCTTAAATAATTTTAAAAGCAGTATTGATAGTGCAAACGAAACATTAGCTAAAGAGAAGGCTGAAGAAGCGGCGAAAGCAGGCGATATAATTAAAGGTGCGGATGCGAACGTTGAATTATATTATCAATTTAAATATGTAAAAACAGAACAAAGAGTAAGTTCCAGACTGCGAGATTTTTTTAAAAGAGTTGGAGTTAAAGAAACAAATACTGTATTATTGAGAACAGATTTAAATACAGTTTTGGCTAATGACGCAAGAGGAGCAGCAGATTTATTAAAAGCTGATGTTGATGCAGCAATAGTAGCAGGGAAAGGCGCAGGTCTGAGTCCAGAACAAATTCAATATTTTAAAGATAATCCTAAAGCTTACGCAAAGTTTATTGAAACTGCAAAAACGACGGTTTTTAAAACAGTTGTCAGAAAAGCTCATTTAGAAAATTATTTAACAGAAACTGATATGAGAACCTTAATTGGTTCTCCAGATTTTGCTACAGCAGCTGAACAAGCAGTCGGGGATGCTCAGAAATTAAAAGATCTAAAAGGAAAATTGGCTGGTGCCGGATTAAAAGGTGGAACTTGGAAAGAGATTGGCGCGAAATTAGCTAAGCCGGCTTTATGGGGTTTGCTTCTATTAATATTGGTATTCCTTGGAATAAAAGGTTTTGGTGGACATTAATTAAATAATTTATTTTCATCTCTTTCCGCCTCTTCAGGCGTAAAAACTGAGAAAACTACCCATGAAGGTTTCGCAAAAATCTCACCGGAAAAACTTCATAAAAGTATTTTTTTTGGTAAGATAAAGTTATATGATAGGAGAAGGAGGGGCTGATGTAATGACAAAACCGGCGGATTTTAAAATGGCGCCTGAAGTATCAGAACAAAGAAATTTTACTCCTTTACCGGATTTTGGAAAATCAGATATTACTGAGCCGCCAAAATATGGAGAGCAATCAATGGCAATTCCGCCTGGTATGCCGCCTGAATTAAAAAAGGTGATGGAACAAATTCAAGCGGAAGCGGTAAAAGGTAAAGAACAAGCGGAAGTTTTGCCACAAGTTAAAACAAAAAAACCGCAAGGATTTTGGGCGAAAATAAAAGAAGCGATTAAGAATTTTTTTAGGAATTTATTTAGGTAGATCTTTCGATTTCGCTCAGGATGACATAAAATTTATTTTTCTTCCTTTTTATTATTATCTTGACAACGATCGTCGATAAGATAATAATAGAGTTATAAAACTATGAATGAGAAAGAAATTAAATTAAAAAGAGGACAGCTTTACTGGTATATTTTAGAAATTATTGGTTTGACTTTAATTGCTGGTGGAAATCCGCTTCGGCCGACTTTATCCTTATCAGTCAGAGAGATAATAAAAATATTAAAAGAAGTAAAAAGACTTAATGTTGAAGAAGAAAAGATCAAAAAAAGCCTTAAGAGTTTAGAAAGAAAAGAGATTATTAATTTAGAAGAAAAAGATGATCAAGTTTTTGTTCAACTTAAAGATAAAAATAATCCAACAGTAATGAAATATTCGATTAAAGCACTTCTAGATTTCAAGAAAAAAGAAAAGAAGTGGAATGGCAAATGGTTTTTGGTTTTTTTTGATGTACCGGAAATTCAAAAAAATAAAAGAAACTATCTGAGAAATTTCTTGATAAAAATAGGATTTTATCAATATCAAAAAAGTGTTTACATATTTCCGTACGAGTGTGAGAAAGAAGTAACCTTAATAAAGAAAATAGTTGAAGGAGCCAAGTATATGAAATATATTATTGCCGAAAAAATAGAAGATGAAAGCTCAATTAAAACTTTTTTTAATTTGAAATAAATATTATCTATGATGCGGTCGTTCAGTAGATAGAAAAAGATTCCTGTATATGAATCAAAATATTATCTTAACAACGATCGCTTTAGAGATAATAATAGCATTAAAAGTATCTGAATTGATAGTTTGAATAATGTGTAAAGAGGGTTATTTTTCTTCCTCAACACCCAGTAATCTAAGGACGACTTCTTTGCGGTATCTTCGGTCGCCGCGGGAGTTGATCCGGATAGCAGGGAGTTTTCCTTTTTTGCCCCAGCGTTTTATTGTTAAAGGAGAAATTCTTAAAAGATCAGCCACTTCGCGGATGGTCATTAAATCCGGTAAATCGGACAGTGATACTTTGGTAGTTGATTTGTTCTTTAAAGACATGGTTTGTATTATATAAATTCAAAAGGAAGAAGTCAAATGTCAAAGACTTATTTATATTGTTTGTAGTATTTAAGAATATCGGTACAATAATTATCACCGCAGCTTCCATAGTGTTTTTCTGCGGCTAATCGGATCACATCATCAGGCCAGTCGTCGCAGCTGTCTGGAGCAAGATTACCAACGCGGTTTTTAGTAATACTGGCAAAAATAATTGCGTTATCAAACAATACCCGTCTATCAATGTTTTTTGGTAATGTTGATATTGTATTTTTACGACTGACTTCCTGCTCCCACTGGCCAATTTGAAGAATTCCCATTATTCTTTGGTCAGCTAAATTTCCAACCGCATTCCTACATCTAATTCCTGCTTTGACACTGTCTTGGGGAACTATGCCTGTTTGGCTGTGATACCCAAGTCCAAAACACGGATCCCCAGCACCAGTCTGCCACCAACCATAAGTGTTGTAAATTTTAATTATTGATGGGGGGTTATTTTTGTCAAAAAAAGCGCCACTTTCTTCAGTTTGAAAAGCCATTAATAAGGCGACGGGAATGCATTCTCGTTTGTTTACTTCCTCAAAAATTTCCGTCAAACTTGTTCCCGGCCGGGAGTCTGAAGCAATTGGCTCAGGAGCGGGAGTAGAAGTGGGTGGAATTGCGGTTGGCCGGGGAGTAGCGGTTGGTCGGCGAGTGGGGGAGGGTTTGTTAGTTGGAGTTGGATATAATTGGTTAAAATCAGTTGGGGAAGGTTGAGTAACGGTTGGGAGGGAGAAAGAAAAATCTGAATTGTTAATTATTGATGGTTGATTGTTAATTGAGGGATTGAATTTGAGAGAAAAAAAGTTAGAAAGATTGGGAATTTTTATTGAGGAAATTTTTGTTTTTAATTCGGCGGTTTTTTGACTAATACTGGCGTAGATATTATCAGGACTAAGAATTTGAAGATTAGAATAAAGATATTTAATGCCAAAAAAAATCACCAAAGATAAAAAAATAGCTAAAAATATACGACGGTTGGAAACAATCATAATAAAAATGTTAAATCTTAAATACTAAAGGTTAAAGAAATATTAAAGATTAAATTTAAAACAAAAACAAAAAATGTTTAATAGTTTAATATTTGAGATTTTTTTAATATTTAACCTTTAATCTTTAATAATTATCTTCTTGATTTCTTTTTACTATTAATATACATTATATATAAGATTAAATATTAAATCTTAAATATTAAATGTTAAAGAAAAGAAGGGGCGAAATCGCGACTTTGTTGACTTTAGGGCTGGTCATCTTAGGTGGAGTTCTGGCGATTGGGTCATCTGTTTTTTTATCACAACAAAAAACAACTAGTACTAAGGCAGCTGGCGGTTGTGGAAGCGGGAATACTTACAACTGTAATCCTAATGAGGGATATGGTGATGGTGGGCACTCTTGTTTATCAAAACCAAATCTTGAGTTTGCTTGTTGTGTGGCTGATCAACTTCAAGGAGATGGAACATATAGAATCAGGTGGTACGGCTGCACCGGTCAGTATTGTAAAAATACTGGGATACGTAATGCTTTGGGACACTTGGTAGGTTGTGCTGGTTATCAAGGTAGTTATGAAGGCAAATATTTTCCATTGAATTCGGGGAAGACAGCGGTTGTTTTTTCTCAACCGGTCCAACCAACCTCGACTCCGTCAACTCCAACACAAACTCCAACACCTAATCCTACGGTTACGCCCGGTGGGCCAACCCTAACCCCGGCTCCAACTCAAACGCCAACTCCAACAGGCTCATTAACTACGACGCCAACTCCAACAGGCTCATTAACTACGACGCCAACTGTCACACCACCTATCTCGACCATTACTCCCATCCCAACCGCCACCACCGCTCCAACTCCCACTTACGCCGTTGAAGGAAGATGTACAGGTCCAGGAAAAGTGATTAGTTTTGATTACGGAAAATGTGAATTTCTTGAAGAAAAAATAGAACAAAATTGTAGTGGACAATCTTCTATAGACTTTGGCGATAATTGTCATCTTTTTAGAATTTGTTCAGAAGATAGTAACCCTAAATCTGAATGTAAATATGAATGTTATCACAATGAAAAGAAATACAATTGTGTTGGAGCAAAGGATTCACATAAACTTTCTGTACATATAACTAATAAATCCGAGGTCGATCAGATAATAAATAAAATAACCTTTATTCAAGAAAGTGCTGGCGCTGATGAGATTATTAAGATTATTAAAAAAGACATAACGCTTGGACCAAATGACTCTCTTCATTATGATGAAAACAAAATTGATCTCACGGGATTTTGTCAGATTTTTACGCACAATATTAAGGTTGATGTATATAGAGGAGATACAATTATCGCTTCAGGAAGAGATGACTGTGGGGGTGGTGCAAAAATCTTGATTATTATTGAAGATTAGAATATGAAAACAAATATAAAAATCATTACATTGATAGTAATAGCCTACATCGTTAGTGTTATAGCTATTAAAAATATTTTTCTTGCTTCATCGCCAAAGATAAATCCTCATTTTGCTCAGAATTTAATAACCAATATTAACTTTTATTGGTCAAAAACATCTAATTTTTTTGCTTTTAAGAAGCAAGTAATACCAACAACTCAACCGGTAGCTCAAAAATCAGATATTATTAAAATAAACAGTTTGTCAGTTGAGATTAAGGAAGCTCTAAATACTCCACTTTCAAAAGTCAGCAAGGGTATTTATGCTGGAGAAAAAAATGACTATAAAGTTTTTGAATTTAAAACAGGAGAAATTGAATATCTTGAATATATTTTCAACATCAAAGGTAAAGAAATAAAGATAAAAGTTCCAAAAGGATTGGAACCACCATCTCAGCAAGTAGTGGAGGAACTATATAAATAAAATTTTATTTAACAGGGTAAAGAAATTAGTAGGAATTAATTGAAACTAGAAAATTATGAACTTTAATTTAAATCAAAAGACAGTTTTGGCGGCGCCACTAATTTATAAGCTTTTTATAAAAAAATAATATGTACATAGGTCCATTCTATTTCGATACCAAAGAACTGTTTCTCGTCTTAGCTGCGATTTTATTGGGTTTAGCTTCGTTTTTCGGCTGGCCGTTGTGGTGGTTTGACAAGCGGTCCTTATTAACTTTAGTTATTTTAATGCTTTTTACCAAAGGCCTTCTGCCGTCAATCCACAACGAAGCGTTTTTTATCTTAGGGATTGTGACGATATTTTTAAGTTTATATTTGCCGATTTTTCAGGTAGTATTATTTTATTTCCTAAGCTTTTTAATGTTTAGGGTGTTGAAGGTGATATGATTTTTAGGATTTATCTTTAAAAACTGATCAGGAGAGACGATTTTTGTTTTCTCAAATTTTTTTAATACGAGAAGATCTTTGTCAGAAGAGATAAGAAAATCAGCCCCGCTGTCCGCAGCCGCTTCTAAATATTTTAAGTCGTTTGGGTCTCGACAATAATCTTTAGGCAGAGGTCGCGGTTTGATAAAGATGGCCCGCCGGTCGATTAATTTAAACCACAGCTTTCCTTTAGTCGGCTCTTTTTTTAATCTTTTAGCAATCTCTTCAATCTTCAGTTCATATTCTTTGTAAATCTCTTCACTGAGATATAAATCAAATTTCTTATCAACCCACACTCTCAAGACCTGATTAGGCTTCCCCAAAGGGTAAAAAACACCAGAGAGAAATGTTGAGCAATCAAGCACTACCCGCCAGACGCCAGATAATTTCATTAGCTTCTTTTTCGGAAATTTTATTAATATCTTTACCGATTTTTTTGAGATATTCAGCAAACATCTCTGAGGTTTCAGCAAAAGCTTTCTCAAAAAGCTTTTTATCTTCAAGCTGTTCTAAATATTGAAGATCGACCAAAGCCACTTTAGGATAACCTTTGTAAGTCAAAGTAAAATAACGACTGCCTTTGATTAAAGGTAAAATCTTAGTTAACTCAAAACGAACTTTTGTTGCCGGTATCATCATATCCGACTGCATTGGCATAGTTAAATCTCCTTAGAGCCTGTTTGAAAAGTATCTTTTTACAACTCAAAATAGTTTTCAATTACAGGCTCTTATGAAGCTGTTTGCTTTAGTTTTCAAACA
>CAZIYS010000011.1:0-29541 GCA_964543535.1 uncultured Gammaproteobacteria bacterium
GGTCAAAAGTAAAAATTCAAAATTTAAAGTAAAAAGTTAAAAGTCTTAAAACTTTTTAATTTTGACTTGTATTTTTGACTTTTGACTTTTAACTTTTGACTTATTCTTCTTGACATTCATATTAATTTATTGTATTTTTATCTTAATTATTAATTAATTTAATATAATTTTATGGATAATAAACCTTTGAGGACCTTTCTCGAGATCCCTTATAACCAATTGGAAGAGATGAATCTTCAGGCAAAAAAAAGAAGAAAAGACAATGTCAATGAAAAAGAAATTAAAGAATATTACTTTGATTATTTAAAAAAAGAAAAGAGACTAAAAGCAGTGACAATGGGTTTTTCTGATCTGGAGGGTCGGTTTCACATGATTGATTATGACAAAAATTTTTTTCTTGGATCATATAATAACATGACTTTTGACGGATCTTCAATTCGTGGTTATTCGCGTCAGGCCGAATCTGATCTCAGATTAGATGTTGATTGGGGGGCTTTTTGGTGGTTACCGACCGATGTTTTCGGCCCGGGTAAAGTTTTAGTAATGGGAAGAATTAATGGTCAAGATGGAAAATCTTATAGAATGGATACCAGAGGCGTTCTTAAATTTTATTTAGACTATCTTTACGATCAATTCAAATATAAAGTTTATATTGCCAATGAAGTCGAAGGCTTTTTAGTTAAAGGTATAGATGCCGAAAAAACTTTTAATGAAAAAATAGGGTTGGAATTGGTATCAATGGGAGGATATTATCATTCACTTCCTGACGATGTCTTAAGAAATTTTATTGACAGGGCGGCTGAAGCACAAAGAGCCATGGGATTTGAAAATGAAAAAGATCATCCGGAAGTGGCGCCATCACAGTTTGAACTAAACTATTCTTATTCTGATGCTTTAATTGCCACTGATCAAATCCAGATATATAAATTAGTTTGCCGTCAGATTGCCCACAACATGGGAATGACAGCCACGTTTTTACCCAAGCCGGTGATGGGAATTAATGGCAGCGGTATGCACACCAACATCTCAATTTTCAGCAAAAATAAAAATCTTTTTTATGATAAAAAAGGTCAAGGCCAGTTGTCTGATTTTGCCTGGAAGTTTATAGAGAGGATTTTGTCAAAAGCCAATGATATCTGCTTAGTTCTTAATAGTAGTGTTAATTCATATCGGCGTTTGGATCCGCATTTCGAAGCTCCTAATGAAATAAAAGTGTCGGAAATTGATCGAGGGGCAATGATCAGAGTGCCTCTGTTTAACGAAAGATCAGCTCGGATTGAAGTTAGAAGCGTTGCTCCTGATTCCAATCCTTATCTTCTGATATTAACATTGATCAAAACCGGTTTAGAGGCTAAGGTAGAAAAAACTATTGAAGATAAAAGGCCTCGCGTCCGTTTTTTGCCAGGAAACATTAATACGGCGATTAGCCAATTTCGGCAAAGTGATTTTATTGGAAAAATCTTGAGCGAAGAAATGAAAGAGAAATTTATTGATCTGAAGCAGGCAGTGGCGAACCGATCACCATCTGACCTGGGAACAAAAATAAAAAATTCCGAAGTCATTTATCACCACGAGGTCTACAACCAGATGCTTTGGAATGATTTTTAAGAAATTAAGTTGTCTATAATCTGTAGACAACTGAAAATAATAAATTTTATTATGTCATCCCCGTGAAGACGGGGATCCAGTCTATAATTACCTTATATGTTTGACAAAGCATATTGTGTTTATATTCTCTCCTCTCAAAAGAACGGAACTCTTTATGTTGGAATAACTAATAATCTTGTTAAACGAATATGGGAGCATAAAAATAAAAAGGTTGATGGTTTTACTAAAAAATATGAGGTTCATCATTTAGTTTACTTCGAACAACATAATAATCCAGAATCCGCAATTACTAGAGAAAAACAAATAAAGAAATGGGAACGTTTATGGAAAATCAGATTAATTGAAGAAAAGAACCCGGAGTGGAAAGATTTATATGAACAAATACTTTAAAAGGAATATTTAGTCTGGATTCCCGCCTACGCGGGAATGACAATGTAGATGAAAAAAGTATTGTATATTGTACCGGAATTTAGAATTTATGGACGGAGTAAACAAGGTGATAAAAAAAGTCAGGAAAAATTGGACTGTAGACATTTTGTCGACAGTTTAAATCACCGGAAATGCCAGAAAAGAACTCGAAAAAAAGCTTGGACGATCCATTGTGACAAAAAAGAATTATTTATCTAAACCACAAAAGAAAACTTAATAATTTGATTAAAATTTATTCATTTTTGTTTTTGTTAAATAACATCCAATTTATCCAAAGAGTAGGTAAGGATAAAACATAAGCGATAAAAAGAGCCATAATGACCCCAAATTTATCTGCAATGCTACCAATCAAGATTGCACATATACCAAATGCAAAATTACCCAGAAGTGAATTTAATGAACCGAGAGTTGCTCTTTGTTCATCTGTAAACTCCTGTTGCATAAGTTTATTTTTTGCCACTTCCGTTGCACCATATAATAAAGATGTTGAAGAAAGTAATAAAGGTGAGAATACTGATGCGATTAACACAGAAAAAATATTTATAAATTTACTGAATATATTCGAAAATAATAATAATCGATAAGCACCAAATTTTTTTATTAATTTACCACTAAACCAGTAGCTGATAGCAGCCCCTATACTCGAAAATACTTTAGAAAATCCAACAGCCCACAATGGCCAGAACTTATTTACAAATGCGGCTCTAAATTGATAGGTTGATTCTCCTACGGCATAACTGATGATGCTATTCAAACTTAATAACCTTAACTTTTTGTTTCCCCATAGCTTTATTGCGGTAAGGCGTAAATGTGAATAGATATTCGTACTTTTTTTTATTATTTTTTTAGGTTCAACAATAAGAAGTGCAAAAACAAGACATATAAATTGAGGAATCACAGAAAGCCACATGATAAGATGAAATGACTGCGTAGCAATAAATCCACCAATAATAATTCCAACAGCAGCTGCAATCTGAAACATAGAACTAGTTCTTCCAAGATAATGATCGTATTCGTGTTTTCGATCGGCATCAGATAGAACTTCATAAAGTAAGGCATCATTATTACCGCTATACCAAGATCTTTGGAGTCCTTCAAAAAGTGCACCAATTACTAGAATAAAAAAATTTGATCCTATTGCATAAAATATTACTGATACTACACTGCAAATTGCTCCTAGTATCATAGTTTTCTTTCTTCCAATAAAATCGGAATATATACCGGTAGGAAGCTCAAAAACGGCCGAAGAAATCATGATAATAGAAAACAAACTCATTGCCAAAAAATAAGAACCTGTTATTTTTGCAAAGTACAAAACAAGAATAGCTCCATATAAATTAAAATCAGTAAAGAAGTTAAATAATGATAAAAGCCGAATATTACGCCTCATGATTTATTATATCAAAAGGATTTGAATCTACTTTCCAGAGCTCTTCGAAAGGTCAAAAAAACAAGTTCCGAAAACTGGATTCCCGCCTCCGCGGGAATGACAAACAAGCTAACTCTAATTTTTATTGTAAATACTTCTGCACATTCGCTTCGTGTTCCTCGAGAGTAACAGCGTAGCGCATCACTCCGTTTTTATCGTCGGTGATGTAATACCAATATGGAGTGTTTTCGTCGGCATTGATGACAGCTTTGATTGACGATAAGCTTGGGTTGCAAATTGGCTCAGGCGGTAAGCCTTTATTTTTATAGGTATTGTAAGGTGAATCAATTTTTAAATCCTCTTCAGTTAATTCTTTTTTCCACCAAGATTTTTCATTAGACTGATAACCTAAAGCATATTGGACAGTGGCATCAATTTGAAGAGGCCAGTCAGCCAGATATCTTTTTAAAATAATACTAGCTACTTTTTCTCGGCTGGTTTGTTGTCTTGCCTCTCTTTCAACGAGAGACGCCAAGATCAATACTTGTTTTTCTGTCAATTTTTTATTCTTTGCTTGTGTGTGTAATTTTTCATCAAATTTATTCTTAAAATTATTTTTTATTATTGATAAAACAGTTTCTGCCGTCGCTGTTCTTGGTACGAGATAGGTATCAGGAAAAAGATAGCCTTCGTCAGCTAATTTGATAAATTCGATTTCAGGAATATCCAAGTTTTTTGAAATTATTTGAGCCATTTCTTCTTTGCGGGTGCCTTCGATTAAAGTCACCCAAACATCAAGAGTCCCATGAGTTAAGTTTTTAGCAAGTTCGATCGCTGACATCTTTGGTGATAGACGAAAGTCACCGGCTTGAATTTTTCTTTCAATTCCCAGCTGTTTAACAATTAGATAAAAAACAATTTTATTTCGGATAAGACCTTCATTAACTAGATTATTGACGATTGTATTGAGAGGTTCACCTTGTTTAATCACAAATATTTTGGAAATTTGACTATTCTTGTTCACTGGTAAAGAGCCCTCTTTATAAAAGAGGTAAAAGGAAGTGGTAATTAAAATGAGTAAAAACAGTAATATATGTACTTTTTTCATAATAATTTTTTTGTCATCCCCTCGGAGGAGGGGATCCAGTCGATAATTACCTTATAGGGTATATTTAGTCTGGATTCCCGCCTACGCGGGAATGACGTATCATTCAATCTTAAATATTGGCAAATTTTTTAACGTTGCCTCTGCTTCTTTTAATCTATATTTATCATCAGAATATAAAGTAAAAATTGGTTCTTTTTTGATAACTGAATGATCCAATTTCTTTAATAAATAAATACCGGCTTTTTTATCATTAGGCGAGCCTAATATTTTAGCGATGGTATTAAGGTTATAATTATTGATATCTTTAATCTTACCAGATATTGATGAATGAAATTCAAATTTATTTTTTGCCAATGACAGAGACTCGGAAGAGATTTGAGGATCGCCACCTTGAGCTTTAACAATTTCCTGGAATTTTTTTAAAGCCTGTCCTGACTCAAGAATCTTTTTTGCCTCGTCTTCACCGTTCTTGTTCATTTTCTTTTCTTTAAAACACAAATCTAAAAGCTTGCCGGCCAGACGTAAAGATTTTGCTTCCAAGCGAAGAGGTCGGTCGGTTTTCTGTTCCAAAACATAGAAAACGTCACGGGCTTCAAGAATTGGGCCAATACCGCGGCCAGCAGGTTCAAGAATTTCGTTAACATCGCAAATAACTTTAATGCCAAAACGATGAGCTAAATTTTCAAATTTTTTAGCAACATTCTCTCCTTCGGAAAATCGATGAATTTTTGCGGTTTTTCCAATGGGAATGTCCAAAACCAAATGAGTCGTGCCGGCGGCGACTTTTTTGGCCATGACGGAAATAATGATTTTGTCAAAAGACTCAAAGGAAAGTGGTTCCTCGACTCGGATAATAATATCGTCAGCCGGAGCAATACCCAGTCGTCCGTTCCATGCGATACAGCCGCCGACTTCATTAACAATTTTTTCTATTTGTTTAGGAGTAAATTCCACCGAAGCAATTGCCTCCATCACATCGGCCGTGCCGGCCGGAGTTGTAATCGCCCGTGAAGAAATTTTTGGGATCTTAAATCCGGTCGCGGCAATAATGGGAACAATAATCATGGTGGTTCTTGTTCCGGCGACGCCACCAACAGAATGTTTATCAGCCACAATTCCTTTGAATTTAAGCTGGTTACCGGTTTCCACCATTGCCTTGGTGAAATAAAATAACTCTTGGGGAGAATAACCCTCTTTAAAAGATGAGGCGACGAAATAAGTGGTTAAAACATCAGAAAGTTTTTCGTTGGCAATCTCATCCATGATGGCATAGATTTCCCGGTAATTTAACTTTTTCCCCAAAAGTTTTTTTTGGATTGCCTTAATCGCCATTAATTTTTCTTTATCATCATTCATATTGAATATAAATTTCCGTAAACTTTTTCTGATACTCTTTTAATTTTGAGATTAATGATGTCAGTAAATATACTTCTTTTAAATTAAACAGCCAGGATAAGAATAAGTATAGTGCAAAATGAATCAAAGCAACTGTCAAAAGAAGAAAGAAAACATTAATCGTTCGACTAGTATCAAAGATCAAGCCATCCAAAAACTTCATGGAAAAATAACTAACAAAAGCTGATAAGAAAGCGGAAAAAAACATCTTGCCGATGTCAACAAAAATTTCTTTTAATCCTAAACCGTGCAGCCTTGAGGAAATAATGATAAAAAGGAGAGAAGAGTTAATAATCATACTGACGGAAAAAGATAAAGCCAATGCCCAGACCGGCAGATGAAAAATAAAAATAAACAATAAGCTTAAGGTAATGTTAATCAAAATAGAAAAAACACTGATATAAAAAGGAGTGCGACTGTCATTGATACTGTAAAAACAACGAGTTAAAAGATAATAGCTGCTGTGAAAAGGAAGAGAAATAGAAAAATAAGACAAGGTAATGGCGGTTAGAACCGTTGCCTCCCAGTCGAATTTCTGGCCACCAAAAAAAAGACGGACCAAAGGAGTGCGGGCAAAAATGAAAAAGAAAGCAATGGGAATAGTCAGATAAAATAAATTGAGAAGCGAGTCGGTAATAATTTTTTTAAACTCTTCGATTTTTTTTTCTTGAAATATTTCCGTTAGATAAGGCAAAGAAGCTTGGGCATAAGCAATGCCAATCACGGAAACCGGTAAAAGTTGAAGATGTTGGGCCAGATAAAAGACCGTATAAGCACCTGACCCTAAAAGAGTGGTTAGAATGAGATCAATGGTGACGTCAATCTGGGCGGCAATGACAGTAAAAGCCCGAGGAACAACTAGTTTAACAAATTCCGTCAGTCCCTTAGTTTTTTTCAAGATAAATTGATAGGTAAAATCGGAGTTAAAAAGAAGCGGCAGCTGGATAGCAAAAAGAAAAAAAGCGCCGATGACGACTCCCCAGATTGGCGCCAAAAGAAATAAAGATTGATATAAAAATATCGTTGTGACAATAATCGCCAAGTTATAGATAATCGGAGCCAGGGCTGAGAGAAAGAAAGTTTTGTTGGCTTGACCAATGCCGGTTAAAAAATTTCCCAGGACAAAAAAAGGCAGTTGGCCTAGAAGGAGAAGCCGGGAAAGGTTGATGATCTTTTCCATTTTGGCTAAATCATATCCTGGGGTTAAAACCGGAATGAGACGGTCAAGAAAGATTGAAACAATGACAACAAATATAGTTAGGAGAATAAAAATGAGGTTAATAATTGACGAAATATTTTCTGATAATTCTTTTTTATTGTTTTTATATTTTACATAGATTGGGATAAAAGTCGAAGTAAGAGCTCCAGTAATCAGGATTTCAAAGATTAGATCGGGAATACGGAATGAGGCAAAAAATATATCTAACTCTTCTTTATTGAAGTAACCGGCCAGGATTCGATAACGCAAAAAGCCGAAAAGGCTCGTCAGGACAATCATAAAAGACAAAAGGATCGCCGATGAAAAAATACTTTTCTGTTTGACGAAGATGAAGTTTTTGGTATTGTTAAAAAATCTTTCCACGATTAGATTATACTGCTTTTTTTGATAAATTTATATCAAGTTTCTTTACCTATTGACGACGGCCGGACCAAATAGGTATAGTGTATTTATGGTTAAGTCAAAAAGATTTAAAAAGGGAGAAATTGCAAAGATAATTTTAGCAACACTTGGAATTGGAGCACTTTTAGGAGGAACGGTATTAATAACACCCAATTTCCCCATAATTTTAGGAACATTTATTAAGTTAATTGAAGAAATCAAAGGGATTAAATTACCAAAAATAAAGGTAAAGCGAACACTACAACAATTGGAAAAAAGAAAGATTTTAAATTTAGAAATAAAAAATAACGAAGTCTATGTTGAAGTTAAAGATCTATGGAATACAGAGATTATTAAGTATTCTATTCAAAGTCTGCTTGAGTTAAAACAAAAAAATAAATGGATGGGGAAATGGTTTTTAGTAATCTTTGACGTACCGGAAGTACAAAGGAACAAACGGCGTTATCTAAGAGATTTTTTGAAAGAAATCGGTTTCTATCAATATCAACAAAGCGTCTATGTTTTTCCTTATGAATGTGAAAAAGAAGTAATCCTTATTAAAAAAATAATTGAAGGTGGTAAATATTTGAGCTACATCGTCGCAGATAAAATTGAATACGAAAACAGATTAAAAACTTACTTTCATTTACCTATTTGAGACGGCCGGACAGGATAGGTGAGGCTGAATGAATTTTTGTAGCGAAGATAAAATCATGGGTTTTTTTAAAAAATCTTTCCACGATTAGATTATACCACTTTATTTTTTCTTACTTCACCCATTGACCTCGCTAGAACTCTTACCTCATCGTGAGGTTTACACCTGCCTGCCGGCAGGCAGGTCCTCGCCTCCGAGTTTCCCATTGGAGGTAGTGGATGAGATGATAATCGAACAACATTTTGATATAATTCAGACTAAATATGGCTCAAATTAAAAAAGATATTGCAAGACTTTTCAAAGAAAGAGTTTCAACTGCACCAGATATTGCTATAAATTTGTGTATTGGTCGTAATGGTAAGTTTGCTAATGAGCATCATCCGTTCGTGATTATGAAAAGAGCAACGAGTGGTAATTATATTTGGGAAGAAGGTAGTTTGGCAGAATTTAATACTCTCGATGAAGCTCTTGCATTCTCTAGAGCACAACCTTATGGTAGCTCTACGAGTTGCTTGCCTTGTAGAAAATTATCTAATTCTTTTTGAGGAAATAAAGTTACTAAGCGATAGTAAGTAATCGCCGTGTTTCCTTGTAAGTTAGTTCTGGATATTCCAGCTCAGTTGACCAGTCTGTTTTCCGATAATCCTCCCATCGTTCGAGGAGCAAGTCTACGGGGTCTGCGGGAAAAACTATAGTGCGAAGCACAGTTTTTTCCGATTGACTGTTTATTTTATGGTAATATTTTATTCATGAAACAACTAATAAAAAATTTCTTCTATCTCAATCATATCGTCAACTGGATAATCGTATTTCTGCCTTAGAAAAAAGAGCTTTCGCTTTGTAAATAAAAATGTAATTTTAGTCTGGATTCCCGTCTTCACGGGAATGACACGTAAATACAAATAATAGGTAGATTATGGCGAAATACCTATTGACAACCTGCTATATTTGGTTGATAATGAGAAGATATGGTGTTTTTTGGTGAATATCAAATTAATTTCTCAGGCTCGGGGCGTTTGTTATTGCCAAAAAAAGTTAGAGAACTTCTAAAAGGCAATACTTTTATTTTAACCAAAGGTTTTGGTATTTGTTTGGCCGGTTATGATAAGGATGACTGGGAAAAAAGAGCGGCTGAACTGTTAAACCCATCATTACTTCAACCGAATGATATGGATAACAGGCGCTATATATTTTCTTCACTCGTTTATCTGGAGATTGATGAACAAGGCCGGTTCGTAATCCCAAAAAATCTTCTTGAATACAGTCAATTAAAGGAAAAGGCGGTGATTATTGGCGTTGGAGACCATTTTGAAATCTGGAATAAGGAGAAATGGAGTAAATACAGCAAAGCAATTAAGAACAATTAATGTAGGGGTCGCATTTATGCGACCCGTACTAAATATAAGAATTATGCACACACCTGTTTTGTTAGAGCAAGTAATAGACGCACTAGATGTTAAAAAAGACGGTCTATATATTGACGCCACGTTTGGGGAGGGTGGATATAGTGAAGCAATTCTGAATAAAAGGGGGAAGGTTTTAGGAATTGATTTAGACGAAGGTCAGTTAACGGGTTCACGGGTTAACGAGTTAACGAGTTTAAAGTTAGTTCAAGGGAATTTTGGCGAGATTGAAAAGATTGCTAAAGAAAATGGTTTTTTTCCGGTTGATGGAGTAGTTTTTGATTTAGGTCTATCGATGAGACAGATAAACCAGTCGGGACGAGGTTTTAGTTTTAAGAAGCTAAACGAACCTTTGGACATGAGAATGAGTTTAAAAACGGAAATGACAGCAAAATATTTGTTAAATCATCTGTCTGAATCTGAACTTTTTGACGTTTTTGCCAGAAACTCTGAAGAAATAAATTCTCAGAAAATAGCTCATGAAATCATTATTAAACGCCAATTTAGGAAATTGGAAATAGTCGGTAATTTAATAAATAGTATTGATAAAGCGATTGGGGAACCGGACAACAACGTTTATAAACGAATTTTCCAAGCATTACGAATCCAAGTCAATGATGAGTTTGAAAATTTGAAAAACGGCCTGATTGGTTCAGCAAAAATTATTAAAGCCGACGGGAAAATAGCCGTTGTAACTTTTCACTCTTTGGAAGACCGTATCGTTAAAAATTTTTCCAAAACCCAAGGGATAAAACTTTTAATTAAAAAACCAATTATCAATAAATCAGGAAAAAGTTTTGAAAGATCGGCTAAATTACGAGTTTTAGGGCGCACCCAAAATCATATATGAAAAATTTTATTTTAAGAACCACTTGGTTAATAGTGTTGATATTAATCATTACCAATCTCTTTATATTTATTTCTGGAATCGTTTTAAGTGACGAGATTAACAATTTTGAACTAAAAACCGATAGTTTACGTAAAACCAACCTGATTTTAGAGAAAGAATCAGCCAATCTTAGTTCGTTGCAATTTGCCCAAAAACAAGCGGAAAAACTTCATTTCATCAACTCATCGCTGCCGCAATCTCTTGATAAATTAGGATATGCTTACCGTCCATAAAATATTTATAGTGAGCGAAGTCGAACTATGAAAATTAAATTTGTTTTTCTTTTTTTTATTCTTTTTTATTTGGCCATTATTGTCCGGTTATTTTTTCTTCAGGTGATTTATTCTCCGGCAAACAAAAGTTCCTATTTAAGAACCAATAAACTTAATCCGATTAGAGGGAGAATTTACGATCAAAAAAATAATCCATTGGTGTTAAATCAAAACAGCTATCAACTTTATTTGGAACCAAAAAAAATTGACGGTAAAGACAAGCTTACCCATTTATTAAGTGAGAGCTTGGAGATTTCCGAAGCGTCAATATCCGCCAAGATTGATATGTCTAAGTATTGGATAGCAGTTCAGAACGGTTTGACCCAAGAACAAAAAGACAAGATTAACAAGCTAAATTTAAAAGGAGTTGGTTTTGATTATCAGACAAAACGTTTTTATCCGGAAGCTTCTTTATCAGCTCATTTAATAGGATTTTTGGGCAAAAATGATCAAAACGAAGACGTCGGTTACCTCGGGCTGGAAGGGTTTTATGACCGCGATTTAAGGGGTTTGCCGGGATTTGTAGAAACGGAAAGAGATATTATTGGCCGGCCGATTTTAATTGGTGTTCAACAAAGAGTAGAACCGGAAAACGGACGCAATCTTATTCTGACGATTGATAAGACGGTCCAGGAAATTAGTAAAAAGAAATTATTGGCGGGCCTGGATTTATATAAAGCTAAAAAAGGCTGTGTGATTACGGCTGATCCAAAAACCATGGCAATCTTAGCTTTAGTTTGTCTGCCTGATTATGATTTGGAAAAATATTATTTATTTTCAGAAGATTATTATAAAAATTCGGCAATTTCCGATCTTTTTGAGCCGGGTTCGGTTTTTAAACCTTTAATTATGGCGGCCGGGTTGGAAGAAAAAAAAATTAAACCTGACGATACTTATAATGAAACCGGACAGATATCAATCGGCGAATATAATATAAAAACCTGGAATGATAAGTATGAAGGAAAAATTTCAATGACAAGAATTTTGGAAAAGTCATCAAACGTCGGCATGGTTTATATAGGAGAAAAATTAGGCAACAAAAATATCTATAGTTATCTGGAAAAATATGGTTTTGGTCAACCTACTGACATAGATCTTCAAGGAGAGGTTCCCGGATATTTAAAGTCCCGGTCTAATTGGTACCCGATTGATTATTCGACAGTGACTTTTGGCCAAGGAATCGCCATTACTCCGATTCAGATGATCAGGGCTTTTGCTTCAATTATCAACGGTGGTTATTTAATGAGACCTTATTTGGTGCAAAAGATCGTTTCGGAAAATAAAGTGACGGAAATTAAACCAAAGGTGGAAAAAAGAGTTATCTCTCAGTTAACTTCGGAAATCATAAAAAAAATGTTAATCTCAGCCGTAGAAAATGCTGAAGCTAAATGGGATCGTCCTAAAGGATATGTAATTGGGGGTAAGACCGGAACCGCTCAAGTTCCAATCAAAGGTCATTATGATCCGTCTAAGACAATTGCTTCTTTTATTGGATTTGCGCCGGCCAATGATCCTAAATTTCTCACCCTTGTAGTTCTTTATGAACCTCAGACATCACCTTGGGGATCGGAGACAGCCGCACCCTTATTTTTTGAAATCGCAAAACAACTTATAGTATATTATAATATAAGCCCTGATTATTAGAAAATAGTTGATAGAAAATAGAGAATAGAAATTAGATACTTAATTTCCTAATTTCTAATTTCTAATTTCTAATTTCGATTACTAATTTCGAATCACTAACAACTAATTTCTATTTTAAAACTATGAATTTACAAAAGCTCAAGAATATATATCATCTTTTTCAGGCTATTCTGGCCAATTTTTATTATGGTTTTCCGTCAAGAAAACTGAAATTGATTGGTGTGACGGGTACGGATGGAAAGACGACGACGACTCATTTAATAGCTCATATATTAAAAATGGCTGGCAAAAAAGTTTCTTTTATTTCCTCTGTTGTTGCTCCTGGCCTTCATGTTACGACTCCTAGTTCATTTGCTCTGCAAAAGTTATTAAAACAATCGGCTGATAATCGTGACGAATATTTTGTTTTGGAGACGACTTCGCACGCTTTGGATCAAAATCGGGTTTGGGGAATAAATTATGAAATTGGCGTGATTACTAATATTACTCATGAACATCTGGACTATCATGGAACTTACGAAGAGTACGTTAAAGCTAAATTAAAGTTATTATTGAATTCAAAAGTAGCGGTGGTAAATAAAGATGATGAATCATACAAACTACTAAGTCAAAAGTTAAAAGTTAAAAGTCAAAAGTACAACTCAAAATTCAAAAGTTCAGAAAAATTCACACAACTAACAAAATTTAATCAATACAACTATTCAGCAGTCTACACTGTTTGCCAACAATTAGGTTTGTCTGATGAGATGATTTTGAAGGCGATGAGAACGTTTAAGCTGCCAAAAGGAAGATTGGACCTGGTTTATGACAAAGATTTTAAAGTAATAATTGATTTTGCTCATACTCCAAATGCTCTACTGCAACTACTTCCGGAGATTAGGAAAAAATATCTAAAACAGTCAGGAAAACTGATTCATGTTTTTGGTTCGGCAGGTTTGCGGGATTTTACCAAAAGACCTTTGATGGGTGAAGCAAGCAATCAATTTTCCGATCAAATTATTCTTACAGAAGAAGACTACCGAACAGAGGATTTGAGAAAAATCTGTCAGCAAATTGCCTCAGGAATAAAGAATAAGAATTATCAGATTATTCTTGATCGGCAACAAGCAATTAATCAGGCAATTAAGACTGCTAAAAAAAATGATGTGGTCGTGATTACCGGTAAAGCTCATGAAAAGAGTTTATGCCGGGGAAAGAAAGAATATCAGTGGGATGAGTATAAAGCAGTTGAAAAAGCACTAAAAATATGATTACCTACGATTCCAATCTTAAAATATTTTATTCTACCTTAATTAACAATGAAAAATTTTTCGGTGGATTTGGGACACGCTATCTAGGCGACGGTCGTCGTATAGATAATATATTTAATTTTTTTAATAATAATGTTATTTCTTATAAAAAAATCGTGATTCCGGAACAGATTCATTCAACTAATGTGTCAGTCTTTAATTCTAGTTTGGTTGATAATATAGAAAAAATTTCAGAAACAGACGGTGTTATTACCAAAGATGTGAATTCGGTTTTAACGGTGATTACAGCTGATTGTTCGCCAATCATGTTTGTTGAAAAACAATACGGGATTATTGGAATTTCCCACCAAGGTTGGAGGGGAAGTGTCAAGAGACTCGGGCAAAAAATGATCAAAAAAATTGTTGAGTTAGGTGGAAAAAAGGAGAATATATTTGTGGCAATTGGGCCATCGATTGGTGAATGTTGCTATGACATTGATGACGAACGTTACTATCAATTTATTGAAGAATTTGACGGCTATTCGAAGAAGATTTTTCATCGCCGTCAAGGCAAACTCCATCTTAATTTGTCACTATTAAATTATTTACAACTAAAAGAAATCGGTATTCCGGAAAAAAACATTGATCATTTCCCCTTTTGTACCCGCTGCGATAAAAAACGTTTTTTTTCCTTCAGGCGCGATAAAAAAGAGGATTATGGGGAGATGATGAGCTTTGTCGTTAAAGGACGGACCTTATCCTAAGGTCCGTCCTTATTGTATAATCTATAGCTAGAATGTTAAATCAAGCCAAAAACATATTTTTTCTGGGAATAAAAGGGGTGGCGATGGCTAATTTAGCGGTAGTTTTGAAAAAGATGGGCAAGAACGTCTACGGCTGCGATTTAGAAGAAGAATTTATTACTGATAAGCTTCTTAAAGATAATAAAATCAGCTGGCAGATAGGATTTGACCCGGTCAAACTTCCCAAACAAACGGACTTGATTGTTTATTCAGCTGCTCATGGAGGAACTAATAATCCACTGATTGTTGAGGCAAAAAAAAAGAAAATTAAAATTATTTCTCAGGCAAAGTTACTGGGTGAATTAATGGACCAGTTTAAAAATAAAATCGCCATTTGTGGGTGTCATGGAAAAACCACCACGTCATCATTACTAGTTTATGCTTTAAATAAATTAAAAGAAAAACCCAGTTATATTGTTGGCGCGCCTTTTTTTACCGGGTACCAAGGAGGAGATTTTCAAGGGAAAAAATATTTTGTTATTGAAGCTGATGAATATGGAATTAACCCACCTCAAGATTTAACGCCAAAATTTCAACTTTTGAATCCAAACTATATTATTGCCACCAACATAGATTTTGATCACCCGGATGTTTATAAAAATATCGAAGAAACAAAAAAAGCCTTTAAAAAATTCTTCAATAGACTATACAACTCGAGTGCGGCCGCATCAGAGTTGTTATTAACGAGACTAATTTTATGCACGGATGATAAGAATCTAATGGAGGTGGCTAAAAGTTTACCGAGAAAAAGCTATTTGACTTATGGATTTGATAAAAAGGCAAATTATCAAATTACCAATTGGAAGATAGATGAAGAAGGTTCGTCGTTTTCAATTAACAATTTTTTATATAAAACGTTACTTTTTGGCGAGAAAAATATTTCTAATGCAAGTAGTGTAGTTTCCTTTTTACTTCATTTGGGATTTTCCCAAGAAAAAATTAAAGAAGCGATTAAAGGCTTTACCGGCGCGGAAAGACGGTTTGAGAAAATTTATTTTAAAAATAACATTTATTTATTTGACGACTATGCTCATCATCCGGCTGAAATAGCAGCCACTATTAATGCAGCTAAAAGTAGATTTAAAAATAGAAGAATATTGGTGATTTTCCAGCCCCACACCTATTCAAGAACAAATTTTTTGCTAAAAGAGTTTGGTAAAAGTTTATCTTTGGCTGATGTTAGTTTAATCCTTCCGATTTTTGCGTCCGCCAGAGAAAGTGCAAAAGACTTCAAGGTTTCGTCAAAGGATATTGTTGATAAAATTAAAGACAGTCTTAAAGAAGACAGTCTTAATAAAGACTGTCTTTATATAGAATCAAATGTACAGTTGATTAATCAATTGTACAAAGTAATTAAGAGTGGAGATGTAGTTTTTACGATGGGAGCAGGGGACGTCTATAAGCTTAAGAACAAGCTAATTGAAATAATAAATAACAAATCACAAATAACAAATAAAATTTCCTCCTTCGTCAAGACTACGGAGGACAGGCAAAATTCAAAATTAAAAATTCAAAAAAATATTAATCTATTTCCATTTAACACTTTAAGAACAAATACGATTGCCGAATACTTTTTGGAAGCAAAGACTAGAGAGGATTTGATTGAGGGTAAAAAATTTGCTTTGAAAAACGAGTTATCCTTATTTATTTTGGCCGGTGGGTCAAACTTGGTGATTGTTAAAGATAAAATTAAAGGATTAGTAGTCAAAAATAATTATTTGAAATTAAAAGTAATAAAAGAAACGAACGATTATGTCAATTTATTAGTTTCTTCAGGCTATCCTGTTTCAAAATTAGTTTCAGAAACCGTCGAAAAAGGTTATGAAGGCTTTGAGTATCATAAGGGACTGCCTGGTACAGTTGGCGGAGCGATTTATATGAATTCTAAATGGACTAAACCAATTAGTTATTTTGGAGAAAATCTTATTTATGCATATCTTATCAACGATCCCTCCTTCGTCAAGACTTCGGAGGGCAAGCGTGGACAAGATAAAAAAGTCAGTAGAGATTATTTTCAGTTTGCTTATGATTATAGTGTTTTACAAAAGACTAAAGAAATTCTCCTGGAAGCGGTTTTTCAGTTAAAGAAAACCGATCCAGAAATTCTCAAAAAGAGATCAGAGTTGGCTTTTGAATACAGAAAGAAAACGCAACCAATGGGGGTAAAAACTTCCGGCTGTTTTTTTAAAAATGTTCGCGGAAAGTCAGCTGGGCAGCTAATTGACCAGGTGGGATTAAAAGGTTTTGCAGTTGGTGATTTTTTTGTTTCACCAATCCACGCCAACTTTATTATTAATCGAGGCAATGGAAAAGCGAAAGATTTATTAGAATTAGTTAGAATAATAAAAGAGAAGGTAAAAGACAAGTTTGAAATAGAATTGGAAGAAGAAGTAATTATAATATGATCCCAATCTACGAATAGATCCGAATCTACCAATATTCGTTGATTAGGATTAATTAGTAGATTAGTATCTTAATAATATTATGTCCGATTCTTATCTTATAAAAGGCGGTAAACCATTAAAAGGTGAAGTAGTTCTATCCGGAGCAAAGAATGTTGCTTTAAAAACCATTATTGCCGCTTTGATGTTTAAGGGAGATGTAATTTTGAAAAATATTCCAAGGATTAATGATGTATTAGATTTGATTGAGTTAACAAAATTTTTGGGAGCAAAAGCAGAATTTATCAATAAAAATACATTGTTAATAAATGCTGATAATTTAAAGAGTAATCGAGTTGATTTACAATATGGCTCTAAAATAAGAGTCTCTTTTATGTTGTTTGCCCCACTGCTTCATCGTTTTGGAGAATGTTTTGTTCCTAATCCAGGCGGATGTCGAATCGGCGCCCGTCCCATTGATAGGATAATAAAAGGCTTAATTTCACTGGGAATTAAAGTTGATTACGATTCAGAAACAGGCTATTATCACGCTATTATAATTAATAAGCCGAAAGGTAAGTATCGATTCGAAAAACCCAGTCATACAGGTACGGAACTTTTAATGTTAATTGGATTAATGACGGATAACAAAGTAGAGATTGATAATATTGCCAATGAACCAGAAATATATGATCTTATTTCATATTTAACGTCCGCTGGAGCCAATATACAAGAGGAGGGAAACAAGATTATTATCAGTAAACCCTCCGATTCGGAGGGTAAAAGTTTTGAATTAAAACAAAAAGAACCTTTTGTCATCATGTCAGATCGTAATGAGTTGGTGACTTATGCAACGTTGGCGGTTGCCAGTCAGGGAAATGTTATTATTGGTCCAATTAAAGAAGATTTAATTACTTCATTTTTAGAAATTATGAGAAAAGCCGGAGCTGGTGTAGAAAAAATTGCAAAAGATAAATTTAGATTTTTTTATCAAGGAGAGATTAAGTCAGTTGATATTGAAACTTCACCTCATCCGGGATTTATGACTGATTGGCAGCCAAGCTGGGCGATCTTGATGATTCAGGCTCAAGGTGAGTCGATTATTCACGAGCGGGTTTTTGAGAACCGTTTTACTTATGTTGAAGAGCTAAAAAAATTAGGAGCAAAAATTGAGTTTAACAAAATTGAAGTGACAGATCCGGAATTTTTTTACCATTTTAACTATGAAAAAGATCGGGATTATCAACAGACAATAAAAATTCAGGGTGGGAACGAACTTCATAACGCTATTTTAAATATTTCTGATCTACGTGCTGGGGCAGCTTTAGCCTGCGCGGCTTTGCTTGCCAGTGGTGAAACAGTTGTCAATGGCGCCTCAATTTTAGAACGAGGGTATGAAGATTTTGTGGAGAAAATAAAAAAGTTGGGGGGAGAGATAAAGAAAATATAAGAGTTTAGCTTTCTACAACAGCGGAAGAAATTTCTTTTTGACCTTCAGTAGGACAATCTCTTACTAATGAATAACCTTTATATTGGAGAATGTCCTTATGAGGGCCACGAAAAACAGTTTGATTACCACTAACAACATTTGGTGGTTGATGCCAAAATACAGCTCCTTGCATATTGCCTTGAATTATCATTGTGTTTAAGTCCACAGATTCTAGTGCCTCAGGATTGGTTTTCCAACCATAATCTCCTAACGATCTTAATATTAAACCTAGACTTTTACCTCCAAGGTTTATTCTTTCGGGTGCTCTTAATCTTCCGGATGGTTTTACTTGTTCAAACATAATGCGACCATTGTACTTCTTCTTCTTCTTTGCAAGCGCAAATAGCAAATTAAGGGTATCATTCAAACAATTTATCCTGTTAATACAATCTAATTTAACACTTTTGTAGGTTATAAGCGGTTGACAAGTTTTTTTATATGTATTTAAATAAGGACGGACCTTAATAAGGACGGACCTTATTAAAAGGTCCGTCCTTAAATATGCCATCTAAAAATATTCTCAAAACTTATATCGAAAACGGATTCTATCATATCTACAACCGTGGAGTAGAAAAAAGAAATATATTTCTAGACGAACAAGATTATAAAGTTTTTCTTTCTTATCTAAAGATATATCTTTCTCCAAAAGAGGAATCTGTTGATGGTGTAAACAACAATGAAAATTTAGATTATGTTGATAAAAATATAAAAATTTCAAGATTATATACACTAAATAATTTCTTCAATAAAATTGATCTCATTTGTTATGTCCTGATGCCTAATCATTTTCATTTAGAATTAAGACAGGCAAATAAAAAAGATATAGAAGTTTTTATGCGCAGCCTGATTACAAAGTTTTCTATGTACTTTAATAAAAAATATAAACGAGTTGGACCACTGTTTCAAGGAAGATATAAGGCCGTTTTGATTCTAGGCGACGAATATCTATTACATTTAAGTCGCTATATTCATCTTAATCCGTTGGAACTATTATCAAATGGTCAATTATTACAATCATACCCTTGGAGCAGTTACCTGGCTTATATTAATAATATAAATGTAAAATGGTTAAAAAAAGATTTGATTATGGCTAATTTTATTAAAAACACACTCAATTTATTTTGCACTTATAAAAGTTTTGTTGAGAATTACGAAGAAAAGGCAAAAAAAGAGGAATTGGACCATTCGAGTCTGTTGTTAGATTAGGGACGCTCCTTAGCATAAGGTCCGTCCTTATAAGAACTTATAAGAAGGACGGACCTTAAGTTTACAGCGAATTAAATCCAGATGTGGTAGAATTTCTACATGAGAAAGATAAAAAATATATTGCTTTTAGCAGGCGGAGATAGCACGCGATTTTGGCCGCTCCAAAATAAACTTTTTTTTAGTTTTTTGGGTAAACCATTAATTCTTTTTCAGGTTGAGGAGCTATTAAAGTATGGCGAGCTGGTGACAATTGTGGCTAATAAGATTAATGCAACGGCGATTAAAAGATTAATGGATAATGCTAACATTAAGTTTGTCCAGATTTTAATTCAAAAAGAAGATTATCCGGGGATGGCCGGCGCGGTTTTTTCTTCAAAAAATCATATCAAAGGTGAAGTCCTGATTGTTAACGGTAGCGATTTGATTGATTATTCCATAACTGCAAAATTAAATTTATTAATTAATCAGGAAAACAAATTAATTTTGGTTGGTAAAAAAATCAATGAATATTTTCCCGGCGGCTATTTTAAATTTGACGATAAAAAAAAGATTATTGAAGTAGTAGAAAAACCAACAAAAGATAGATTACCTTCCTCAATCGTTAAATTAGTCTTTGATTATTTTGCCGATATTAATTTTTTGTTAAATTATTTTTCCCAGATAAAAACAAAGAACGATGATCTTTATGAATTAGCTATTAATAAATTATTATCTGACGATTTAAAACAATCATATTTTCTTTATCATTCATATTGGTATGTTTTAAAATATCCTTGGCATATCTTAACAATGATGAAAAAATTCTTACTAACAATAAAAGAAAGTAAGATTTCTTCAACCGCAATAGTCTCTAAAAAAGCCATCATAGTTGGTCAGGTTGTCATTGGTGATAATGTCAAAATCGGTGATTTTTGTAAAATCGTGGGGCCAACTTTTATCGATGATAATAGCGTGATTGGTGATTATTCCATGATTAGGGAAAGCCAGATCGGTCAGGATTGTTTAGTTGGCTCATATACCGAAGTGGCTCGATCATATATTGGCAACAACGTATTTTTACACCGCAATTATATTGGCGATTCTGTTTTAGACAATGACGTGATGTTTGGCGCTCAGGCAGTAACGGGAAACTTGAGATTTAACGGAGAAAAGATTTTTTCTTTGGTCAATGAGGAAAAAGTAGATACTAATATGAATAAATTAGGAACTGTCGTCGGAAAACTTTCTAAAGTGGGTATTAATGCGACGATCTTGCCCGGAGTGAAAATTGGCAAAAAAACCTGGATTGGGCCAGGAGAAATAGTGAGATATGATGTTGAGGATAAAACATATTTAGCTAATGGAGAAGAGAAAGCAAATTTAAAAGTCTAGTTATAAAAGCTCGATACCGTTAATAAAAGCTCGCTGAGCAATTTTTACGAAAAACTAAAAAGTCGCAAAAATCACTCAGCTTCGCTTTTAAAATAAACAAAAAAGCGAAGATACCAAATTTTTTACGGTTTTTTGTTTTCCGTTAAAAAATTTTCGGTATCAAGCTTTTTAAAAAAATATGAAAAAAATTACAGTTATTGGCGGAGGAACGGGAACATTTGTGGTTCTGTCAGGACTAAAAAACTATCCATTAAATTTGTCAGTCGTGGTTTCGATGATGGATTCAGGAGGATCAACCGGTCGATTACGTGATCAACTAGGAATTTTACCGCCCGGTGATTTGAGACAATGTTTAATGGCTTTATCAGACGCTCCGTTATTATGGAGAAAACTGTTTCTTTATCGTTTTGAAAAAGGCGATCTGGAAGGGCATAATTTTGGTAATATTTTTTTGGCGGCTTTAGAAAAAGTCAGTAGTTCCTATGATGAGGCAATTGAAACAGTTTCTTATGTTTTAAAGACTAAAGGCAAAGTTATTCCTGTTACCTATGATAAATTGCATCTGGTAGCTAAATATGAAAATGGTAATAAAGTAATCGGTGAGGGTTTGATTGATGAAAATCATACGGAAAAATCGCGGATAAAAAAAGCCTACTTAGAACCCCAAGGAAAAGCTAATCCTAAGGCGATAAAAAGTATTGAAGACTCTGACTTTATTGTTATTGGACCAGGTGATTTATATACGAGTATTATTCCTGTTTTACTTGTTGACGGTGTAAAGGAAGCGATAAAAAAAAGCAAAGCAAATATCGTTTATATTATAAACCTGATGACAAAATCGGGCCAGACCACCAATTATAAGGCTTCCGATCATCTCAAAGATCTAAGTCATTATTTAGGATGTCAACCGGATTATGCATTGATTAACAATGGAAATATTTCCTCCGGCATTTTAGAAAGTTACCGGCGCTATAATGAAGTAAGAGTGAAAAATGATTTAAACAAAAATGGATATAAAATATTAGAAACGGATTTGGTAGACAACAAAAAAATTGAAAAAAATACAGCAGATGTTTTATATCGAAGTATTTTACGTCATGATTCGGAAAAAGTAGCAAAAATCTTAGTTAGTATTTTTAATAAGGTCCGACCCTAAAGGGACGGACCTTTATATCTATGCTTAAAAAGCACACGATTTCTTTTAAAAATGCCTTTAATGGTTTAGTTTGGTCTTTGGTAAATCAACCAAATTACCGGATTCATTTATCTTTATCTTTATTAGCGTTAGTTTTGGGTTTTTGGCTGAAAATTTCTTATGCTGAATTTTTAATGATTATTTTTTTAATTACGGTTGGCTTAGTAATCGAAACTATCAATACGGCTATTGAGGCGACGACCGACGCGATTGATACAAAAATAAGAAAAGATATCAGAATCAGCAAGGATGTCTCAGCCGCAGCGATGTTAATATATGCAATTGGAGCAACAATAATAGCGATGATGATATTTTTACCAAAAATTATTACATTATAAATGTTAAGTAAAAAGTCAAAAGGCAAAACTCAAAAGTTAAAGTAAAAAGTCAAAAGTTTTTAAACTTTTAAATTTTGACTTGTATTTTTGACTTTTGAGTTTTAACTTTTAACTTTAATAATTATGTCAACCTATTTATTTGCCGTTTTCTCTTCATTTCTTCTCAACTTTTTTTTAATTGTTCCTTTTATTAACTTTCTTTATCAGCTGAAGTTTCAACGTCAAGAACAAAAGACTAAAGATTTTTTAAATCGCCCCACTCCAATTTTTGACCGGTTTAATAAAGATAAGATTGGAACACCAGTGGGCGGAGGGATTCTTGTTCTTTTAACAACAGTTTTCGTTTTCTTCTTTTTTATTTTTATGTACTCGATTTTTAAAAAGAATATTTTTAGTAACTATCCATCGGCCTCGTCGGAAATAATAATTATTATCTTTACTTTTCTGTCATTTGGGATTTTGGGGTTTTTGGACGATTTTAAAAAAATAGTTTCTTGGAAAAAAAGTCAATTCTTTGGTTTGAGGTTAAGGCATAAGCTTATTATTCAGCTGATATTATCTTTAATCATTTCCTACCTATTATTTTTTAATCTTAAAATAAGTATTATTCATATTCCCTTCTTTGGTGTTTTTGACATTTCCTATTTTTATATTTTGTTTTCTTCTTTTGTGATTATGGCTTTTGCCAACGCGGTTAATATCACTGACGGATTAGATGGATTAGCCAGCGGAATTTTGCTTTTTACTTTAATGGGATTTTGGGTGATATCCCGGTCAATCTTAGATGTTCCTACATCATTATTTATTGCCGCTTGGTTGGGTGGGTTAATGGCTTTTCTCTATTTTAATATTTACCCAGCGAGAATTTTTTTAGGTGATACCGGATCTTTATCATTTGGAGCCACTTTTGCCGTCATTGGTTTAATCTTAGGTAAGGCATTTGCTCTGCCGATTATTGGAGGTGTTTTTATTATAGAAATTGGTTCTTCGCTTATCCAAATCATCGGAAAAAAATATTTTCACAAAAAGATTTTGCCGGTGGCGCCTTTTCATCTTTATCTGCAATCTAAAGGTTGGGAAGAGCCAAAGATCGTCATGCGCTTGTGGTTGATCTCAATCATCTTCGTCATCTTTGGGTTGATGATTGCGTTTATGAAGTAGGCAAAACCTTTTTAGAAGCTATTAACATTCTCTTTACTCCATTTTTTATATCAATACTTCCTGCAAACTTATTATAAATCCGACATTCTTCTTTTTGTGTTTCAAAGCAAATATTTGCATGAGTAAGGCCCAATAGCAATTGGGCGGCGCAAAAATAATTTGATAATGTTTCAGAATTATTTGGAAGAAATTCAACAGTACCTTCCGCAGTTAGCCTCTGACCTTTAGCACTAAACACACATTCATTCATATGGTAAGTATTTTACTACTACTACTACTACTACTACTACTTGTCAAGGGGCTCCGGATAAATTGCTACACCGTAACATTAGGGTGTAGCAATTAAATATGTATCTTCGCTTTTGCTAAATGGTAAAATATATCCATGGAGATAAAATCTGACGTTTTTATATTTGATTCATTCTCGGTTTTGACTAATAAAAAAGAAATTGATTTTAAATACAAATATAAAGATTTAAAGTTTACAGAAAAAATCTTATTACCTAAACAAATTCCAAATTCAGTTAATCCAGTTCTATTGAGCAAAGTTCTCGAAAGTCTTCATCTAATGCTGGGGATAAGCTATTTTAAAATGCACTGTTCCAAAAAAATGACTATCCCTTATTCATTAATTCGCAAACAAGTTGATTTTTGGAACATCGTTTATACCAAAAGTTTAGGAGAGTTTTTTTACAAAAATAAAATTGATTTTAGAAATTTAATAGATTTCCCATACTTGGATAAGCCAAATATACAACCTCGTAGGTTGGATGAGGCTAAAAAAAACAGATCTTTAGTTGGAATAGGAGGAGGTAAGGATTCAATCGTTGCCATAGAACTTCTTAAAAAAGAAAAAAAACATGTGACTGGCTTAATATTAGAAACAGGACATTCTCATATTCAAAAAGAAGTTGCCAGAACTGCTGGAATAAAGTTTCTTTTAGTAAAAAGGCGGTTAGATAATAAATTATTTGAATTAGAAAATATCTATAATGGACATGTTCCTTTTTCAGCCATTTTCGCCTTTATTGCTTTATTAGTTTCTGTCATTTACGATTATTCTTCTATAATAACCGCCAATGAAAAGAGCTCTAATTTTGGCAACCTCAATTATTTAGGAAGTGAAATTAACCATCAATGGAGCAAGAGCGAAGAATTTGAAAATCTTTTTAAAGACTATGTCAGGAAATTTATCACTCCTGAGGTCGACTATTTTTCTATTTTAAGGCCTTATTCAGAATTAGAAGTAGCAAAAATGTTTGTCCAGTATAAAAAATATTTTGCGGTTTTCTCAAGTTGCAATAGGAATTTTAGAATCAAAGAAAAAACAAATAAAAGATGGTGCGGCAAATGTCCTAAGTGCGCTTTTGTCTTTACAATTTTGGTTGCCAATCTGTCAAAAGAAGAAGTGATAGCAATTTTTGATAAAAACTTACTTGACGATCCCGAACTAATTCCTATGTATCAAGATCTAATCGGAAAAGGTAAAATCAAGCCATTTGACTGCGTTGGAACATTTGAAGAGTCAGTGCAGGCTTTCAAGATGATAAAAAGCAAAGGCGAATTTGATAACGATATTGTTATGAAAACAATTAAAAAACTAATATGAAATTAGAGGCACTGAAAAAATATAATAAAATTCTGATCTTGGGTTATGGCAAAGAAGGCCAGGCAACGGAAAGATTTTTAAAAAAATATGTTCCTGCAGCTGAAATTGGTATTGCAGATAAAAATCTCAGTCCTGATTACCTAGAAGAGCAAAAAAACTACGATTTAGTAATCAAAACCCCTGGCATTCCTAAAAGATTAGTCACAAAACCTTATATTACAGCAACCAATATTTTTTTAGCCAACACTAATAATATGGTTATTGGAGTAACCGGAACAAAGGGTAAAAGCACTACAGTCAGTTTAATCTATTCAATTATAAAACAAGCCGGTAAAGCGGTTCATTTGATTGGTAATATCGGTAGGCCAATGTTGGACGAGATGTTGAAAGAAATCGGTAAAGAAGATATTTTTGTTTGCGAGTTTTCCAGCTATCAATTAGATGATATTAAATATTCTCCTCATATTGCTGTTGTTTTGGACCTTTTTCCGGAGCATATGAACTATCATGGCGATGTCAAAAACTATTATAATGCCAAAAAAAATATCATTGCTTTTATTACTTCTAAAGACTATTTTGTCTATAATCCTAGATTCGAAGAACTCAAAGTTTGGGCTGAAGAAACAATATGTAGGACTATTCCTTTTGAACAAAATATTCCAATAAAAGATGAAGACATTCACTTGATAGGCGAACATAATAAAGAAAACATAAAAGCAGCAGTCACAATAGCTCATTTACTTAATATTGAAAACGATGTTATAGTCGAAGCCATTAAAAAATTCAAACCCTTACCACATAGATTACAGATGGTTGGCAAATTTAAAAAAATTATTTTTTATGATGATGCTATTTCCACTACTCCCGAATCAACTATTTTTGCTATTAAAAGTCTAAAACATATTGGAACGATTTTTCTTGGTGGTGAAGATAGAGGCTATGATTTTAATAAAATGGTTGATGTAATTGTTGACTATAAAATCCCGAATATTGTTTTATTTCCCAATAGCGGTAATAAGATTTTTAAGATAATTGAGTTAAATAAATTACAGCCATTACTTCGTTTATTAAAGACAAAAAGTATGGAGGAAGCAGTCAAATTTGCCTACAAATATACCCCTCATGGTAAAATTTGTTTATTATCCAATGCTTCTCCAAGCTACAGTCTTTGGAAAAATTTTGAAGAAAAAGGAAATCAATTCCAGTTTTTTGTTAAAAAATATCAATAATTTATGTTTAACAAACTTCTTATCCGGAATAAATTCTTTATTCCTTTATTGACAATTCCTATAATCTTGTCTTTGGTCGGCTTAGTTTTTATTTTTGAAGCTTCGGCAGTCAATAGCGCCAGACAGTTTGGAGACAGTCTTCATTATTTAAAATCTCAAATCGTTTGGATATTTTTAGCTATTATTCTAATGATTATCTTTTCATTAACTGATTATCGTAAATTATATTTGCTATCTTTTTTTTCCCTGATTGCAACAATTATTCTACTCGTAATAGTTTTAATTCCGGGAATTGGTTTTAAGGCTGGCGGCGCCAGACGCTGGATTGATTTTGGCTTTTTTAATTTACAGCCGACTGAATTAGCTAAGTTTTCCATAATTATTTATCTGTCTTCCTGGTTTACCAATAAAGAAAAAAAAAGATTTTTACCTTTTGTTGCCTTAATCAGTTTTTTGGTTTTTTTAATTATTCTGCAGCCGAATATGGGAACAGCGATCATTGTTTTTTTGTTGAGTTTGACGATTTATTATTTTTCTGGAGCTAATTTAATAGACTTTATTGTTATTCTCGGCGGCGCTTTAGTCAGTTTTTATTTTCTGATAAAAACCTCTCCGTACCGTTTTGACCGTTTACTGGCTTTTTTTAATCCGACTATTGACCCATTAGGAATTTCTTATCATATCAATCAGATTTTTATTTCTTTGTCTTCCGGCGGTCTTTTTGGCCGGGGATTTGGCGCCTCACGACAAAAATATTTATTTTTACCGGAAGCCCATACCGACTCGATCTTTGCCATTATTGGCGAAGAATATGGTTTTATCGGCGCTTTAGTTTTAATCAGTATTTATTTTGTTTTTATTTATAAAATTTATCACTTAATAAGATTGGCCCCTGACAGACTTTCAAAATTAATAACAATTGGTATTTTCGCTTTTTTCAATCTTCAGTTTATTATTAATTTGGCCGGAATTGTTGGTCTTTTACCGATTACCGGCGTACCTTTGCCATTTCTTTCCTATGGAGGATCTAATTTATTAATATCTTATGCGTTGATAGGGATTATGATGAATGTTGAGAGGAGAGTAAAAGTATAATAAGATAAGTCAAAGGTCAAAAGTTAGAATTCAAAAGTTAAAGTAAAAAGTCAAAAGTATTTAAAAACTTTTTAATTTTGACTTATATTTTTGACTTTTGAATTTTGAGTTTTAACTTAAAATATGAAATTGCTTATAACAGGCGGCCATCTCTCACCGGCCTTGGCTTTGATCGAAGAACTTCGAAAAACTAAAAAGGAAGTTGATATAGTTTTTGTTGGTCGGAAATACCCGCTTGATCGGGAGCAAACTTTGTCTTTGGAATATAAAGAAATTGAAAGAAAAAAAATTACTTTTATTTCTTTGGAAGCGGGTCGGTTAACCAGAGCTTTATCAGTCAACTCTCTTTTAAGTTTAATAAAAGTGCCGCTAGGATTTTTTCAAGCCTTTTTTATTATTAACAAACATAGGCCTAACTTAATTATGTCTTTTGGCGGTTATCTAGCTCTGCCGATTGTCTTTTGGGGCTATGTGTTTCGAATTCCAGTTTTTACTCATGAACAGACAATCAAACCCGGTTTAGCCAACCGGTTAATCGGTTTTTTTTCCAAAAAAATCTTTGTTGCTTTTGAAGAAGTAAAAAATAATTTTCCAAAAGAAAAAACTTATATTTCCGGCAATCCGGTTAAACCGTCAATTTTTAAGATCGAAAAAAAACCTTTTCAGATAGAAAAAGACCGGCCGGTAATTTATGTTACCGGTGGATCACTCGGATCCCACAGTATTAATCTTCATATTAAAAAAATCTTGGAACAATTGTTAGAAAAATTTATTATTATTCATCAAGTTGGTGAAACCAAAGAATATCATGATTTTGAAGATTTAGTTTTAATGAAAAAAAGTTTATCTAAAGAAAAGAAAAGTCGATACTTTTTAACTAAACATTTTTTTGATGATGAAATCGGTTATATCTATAGTTTGACAAATTTAGTGGTTGGTCGAGCCGGCGCTAATACTTTTTTTGAACTTTTGGCTTTAAAAAAACCAGCTTTATTTATTCCTCTTCCTTGGTCCTCCGGCCGGGAACAGCAGCATCACGCGGAAGTCTTTGCTAAAGCCGGTTGCGGTGAAATCTTTTACCAGATTGAACCAAGCGAAAAATTGCTGCGTTTAATTTATCAAATGATCGGTAAAATAGATTATTACCAGAATAATTTTAAACATTTATCCGGACGATATAAAAAAAATGTCTCAAAATATCTTATTGATGAAATTTTTAAACAAGCTTAAATTTTTTCTGTTTTTTTCCCTTCTTTGTTTACTATTTTTTTTTATTCTATTTTTTATTAATCAATTTTTTCTGATAAAAAAAGTTGAGCTAATCTCCGAGAGAAAATTTTTATTAGCTAATAAAGACGAATTGATAAATAAAAATTTAATTTTTATTAATCAAGATGAAATCGCCAAAAAAATCATCCAGGAAAATTCTTTATTAAAGACGGCGGTGGTAGACAAAGTTTGGCCAGCCACTCTTAAAATAACCGTATATTTTTACGAGCCAATCGCCGCCTTAATTGTCAGTCAGGGTTTTTTTAATCTATCGGTTGATGGACGGATCCTATCAAAAATAAAAGACGGGCAATCATCTTTACCAATCATCAATTATTATCAAAAATTAAACAGCAATTCTTTTCAAACCGGCGACTGGATTGATTATAAAGATATCCAACAAACGTTATTTTTTATTGACAAATTGGGGCAAATAAATTTAATGCCATTGACTATTGATATCAGCGGACAAGATATGTTAGTATTTAATTTAAATGATGATAAAAAAATAGTTTTTAGTATTAGGAAAGAAAAAGAATCCCAGAATTATCAATTAGAGTTGATTATCAGACAGTTTAAAATCGAGGGAAAAGAATTCAAGAAAATTGATTTGAGATTCAATAAACCGGTTATTGAATATTAGAGGTTGAAATTTGACAATAAGTTTCAATAAATTTCCTAATTTCTATTAATTTCTGATCCGAAATTTATAGAGATTTATAGAAACTGATAGAGATTAATGGAGAAGTTAAGAAACATAGGTAACACTTCTGGATCAGAATACATCAATAAAT
>CAZIYS010000012.1:0-7071 GCA_964543535.1 uncultured Gammaproteobacteria bacterium
TTATTACAAGTTTTTTGAGAAACAGAAACTGTCACCGATGTACCCGACTTTAACAATTAATTGTTAAAAGACTATATGAATGATATTTTAATTTGTGGCATTGACATTGGCAGTTCAAAAATCGCTACGGTGGTTGGTATGTCTTCGGAGGAGATTAATGAATTAAAGATCATTGGCTTTAATACGACAGCGGCCCGGGGGGTGAGAAAAGGATTAGTCGTTGATATTAAAGAAGCAACCGAGGCAGTCGAAGATAGTGTCGAGAAGGCTGAACGGATGGCTGGACATAAAATCAATAAAGTTTATGTAGCGGTTGGCGGACCCCATATTTCTTCTTTAAACTCGCATGGAATTGTAGCGGTTTCCAATCCGCAAGGAGAAATTAATGAAGAGGATGTAACTCGAGTAATTGAGGCGGCAAAAGCAATTTCTCTTTCTTCAACGAGAAAAATTATTGAAGTAATTCCCCGTGATTATATTGTTGATGGCCAGTCGGGAATCAAAAATCCGATTGGGATGAGTGGAGTGCGGCTCGAAGTTGAAACCCATATTATTACCGCCTCCTCTACTAATTTAAAAAATCAAGAAAGAATTTTGGGTGATTTAGGAATCGAAAATCAGGGATTTGTTTTTTCCGGTTTGGCTTCAGCCGAAGCAGTATTAACCAATACGGAAAAAGAATTGGGAATTGTTTTAGTTGATATTGGCGGCGGAAAGATTGACTTGTCAATCTATGCTGACGGAGCTTTATCATATTCTTCTTCAATTCCGATTGGGGCCCGTCATATTTCTAATGATATTGCCGTTGGTCTGCGAGTTTCTTTGGACTCAGCGGAAAAAATAAAGATTTTTTTAAGCAAAAGTTTAAACGGAAAGAAAAAAACTCCCCAGATTAATTTAAATGAACTTGATTTGCCAGAAAATATTTCTGAAGTATCTTTAAAAACCTTAGTTGATGATATTATTGCTCCCCGGTTGGAAGAAATTTTTAAGTTAATTTTTGAAGAAATTGAAAAAAGCGGTTTTGGTGAGCAAATTCCTTCGGGACTCGTGATTACCGGCGGCGGCGCATTAACAATTGGAATGTTGGAGACGGGAAAAAGAGTCGTTGGTCTGCCTATAAGACTGGGCTATCCGGAAAAAGTCTCCGGCCTGGTTGACGAGATTATAGATCCTCAGTATGCGACGACGGTTGGCCTGCTTTTATATGGTCAAAACAATAATCTGGTTGACAAAGATAACTTTAAAAATTTTGGTAGAATATTAAAAGATTTTAAATTAGGAAACTCGCTTGGAAAGTTAAAAGATTTTATAAAGCAATTTATTCCGTAAGCAAAGTTAAAAGTCAAAAGGCAAAAGTCAAAAATTAAAGTCAAAATTAAAAAGTTTTAAAACTTTTGACTTTTTACTTGTACTTTTGAATTTTAACTTTTGAATTTTTAATTTTTATTATGCTAATAAAGCCCAGAGCCGGACAGGCGGCGCGAATAAAAGTAGTTGGAGTGGGCGGCGGCGGTGGAAACGCTCTGTCTTTTATGGTGGCAGAAGGGGGAATTAATGGTGTTGAGTTTATTGCTGTTAATACTGATGCTCAAGCGCTTCTTAATAATAAAGCAGCCATAAAAATTCAGATTGGTGAAAATTTGACCAATGGTTTGGGATCTGGCGGCGATCCGGAAATTGGCCGTCAAGCGGCCGAGGAGTCAAGAGAAAGACTAAAAGAAGATTTGTCAGGAGCAGATATGATTTTTCTTGCTTGCGGTGAAGGCGGCGGAACTGGTACTGGCGCTTCGCCTTTAATTGCGGAAATTGCCAAAGAAACCGGCGCTTTGACAATTGCCGTTGTTACTAAACCGTTTGAATTTGAAGGCAGCAAAAGAAAATTTTGCGCTGATGAAGGGATTATGCGGCTTAAAGAAAAAGTTGATACTTTAATCGTTGTTCCTAATCAGAGAGTCTTAAATATTATTGATAAAAAAACACCGATTCTGGAAGCGTTCAAGAAAATTGACGCGGTCCTTCATCAAGGAGTTAAGGGAATTGCCGAGCTAATCACCACTCCGGGTTTGATCAATGTTGATTTTGCCGATATTAGAACTATTATGAAAGGGTCAGGAACAGCCTTGATGGGAGTAGGAGTTGGCAGTGGTGATAAACGGGCGATTGCCGCTATCAAACAAGCGATCTCTTCACCGCTTTTGGATATCTCAATTGAAGGAGCTCGGGGAGTGTTGTTCAACGTGGTTGGCGGACAGGATTTGACGATGGCCGAGGTTGATGAGGCTGCTTCAATCATCGCTAAGTCAGTTGATCCGGATGCTGATATTATTTTTGGCGCCGTTATTGATGATAAAATGATGGATCAAATTAAAGTAACTATTATTGCCACTAAATTTGATGATAACCGCTTAAAACTGTTCCGTTTCAAAAAATCCGAGGAAGTTGAAAAGGAACCCTCCTTCGCTAAGGCTACGGCGGGCAAGGAGAGAAAATTAGATGAAGAAATTGATAAAGAAGAGATGAACAATGACGATGAATTTATTGACGACGATTCTTCAGAATTTGATATTCCTGCTTTCCTAAGGAAGAAATAAACAAATATTCTTCTTCTTATATTATAATAATCAAATATGTTTAAATCCGTAAATTCTAATGAAAACTTTCCTGAGATGGAGAAGAAATGGCTAAAGCATTGGTATGAAAAAGGAATTGATAAAAAATATCGAGAAAAAAATTCCAAATCAAACAAATATTTTTCCTTCCTAGACGGACCAATTACCGCTAATAATCCAATGGGTGTTCATCATGCCTGGGGTCGAACTTACAAAGACCTCTGGCCGCGTTTTTACAATCTTTTAGGTTACCGGCAACGATTTCAAAACGGTTTTGACTGCCAGGGCCTTTGGGTCGAGGTTGAGGTAGAAAAAGAATTAAACTTAAGAACAAAAAAAGATATTGAAAGTTTAGTACCTGGAGATCCAAAAGCATCAATCGCTAAGTTTGTTCAATTATGTAAAGATAGAGTTTCAAAGTTTTCAAAAATTCAAACAGAACAATCAAAAAGGTTAGGATATTTTGCCGACTGGGAACATTCTTACTTCACGATGAGTGATGAAAACAACTACATGATTTGGAACTTTTTAAAAAAATGTTTTGATCATGGTTGGATCTATAAAGGACGCGAATCAGTCCCTTGGTGTCCGAGATGTGAGACAGCCATTTCTCAACATGAAATGTTGACGGAAGATTATAAAGAGCTTGTTCATGAATCAGTGTATCTTAAACTCAAAATTCTAAATTCTAAATCACAAATCACAAATAAATCCAAAATTCAAAATTCTAAATACCGAAACGAATATCTACTTGTTTGGACGACGACGCCGTGGACAATACCAGCTAACATTTGCGTTGCCGTCAATAAAGATTTTGATTATTCGTTGGTCGAAGAAACCTCCGGACAGAAGTTCTGGGTGGCAAAAGAATTGGTTGAAAAGGTTTTTAATGTAGGGGTCGGGCATGACCGACCCTCGTATAAAGTTATAAAGACAGTCAAAGGTAAAGAGTTAGTCGGTCTTCACTATCAGGGTCCATTTGATGATCTTCCAGCAGTAAAAAAAGTAAAAAAAGAAAATCCTGATAAATTTCATACGGTTGTAGCCACCGATGAAATGATCTTACCTATATTATTGACTGAAGGAACAGGAATGGTACATACGGCAGTATCAGCCGGAGTTGAGGACTTTAAACTTGGAAAAAAATATGGGTTACCGATGATTCCAGTCATTGAAGACAATGCTGATTACCGTCTTGACATGGGATTTTTAGCTGGAAAGAATGCAAAAAAACACCCAGAAATAATTCTTAATTATTTACGTGAAAAAGACGTTGTCTTTAAAACTCATCATTATAAACATCGTTATCCGGCCTGCTGGCGGTGTAAATCAGAGTTAGTTTGGAAGGTTGAGGACGAATGGTATGTGGCGATGGATAGACCATCGCAAGATCAAAGATCAAAGATCAAAGATCAAAAATTAGGAAAAAAGACATTAAGACAGAAAATGATCAGGGTGGCGAAGAAGATAAGGTGGATGCCGGAGTTTGGACTGGAGCGGGAACTGGATTGGTTGAAAAATATACATGATTGGCTGATTTCTAAAAAGAATCGTTACTGGGGATTGGCCCTACCTATTTATGAGTGTGAAAACTGTCGAAAGTTTGAGGTGATCGGGTCAAAGGAAGAGTTGAAAAAAAGAGCGGTTTCCGGTTGGGATAAATTCGAAGGTCACACTCCCCATAAGCCATTCATTGACGAAGTGAAAATTAAATGTTTAAATTGCGGTAAACCAGTCTCAAGGGTGGATGACGTCGGCAATCCTTGGCTTGATGCCGGAATCGTTCCTTACTCAACAATTACTGAAAATAATCAAGGAGAACCATTGTATACAAAAAATAGCAAAAAGTGGAGAAACTGGTTTCCGGTAGACTTCATTACTGAGTCATTTCCCGGCCAGTTTAAAAACTGGTTTTACGCTTTGATCGCGATGTCAACTGTGTTGGAAAACGAACCGCCGTTTAAAATAGTTTTAGGTTTTGGAACTTTATTGGGTGAGGACGGACGGCCGATGCACAAAAGCTGGGGCAATGCGATTGAGTTTAATGAAGGAGCTGATAAGATTGGTGTTGATGTGATGCGATGGATGTATAGTCGACAAAATCCAGCTGATAACATGCTTTTTGGGTATAAAAAAGCTGATCAAGTCAGGCGGCAGTTTTATTTAATGTTATGGAACGTTTATAAGTTTTTTGTGGAATATGCCAATCTGGATAAATGGAATCAAAAGCTCGATACCGAAATCCCGACTCAGTCGGGACAAAAAACCGTAAAAAATTTGATATCTTCGCTTTTGTCAACCAAAAATATTTTGGATAAATGGGTTTTAAGTCGGTTCGCGGGATTAGTTATCTCGGTTGAAAAAAGTTTAAAAGAATTTAGCGCCAAGGATGCGGCTTTAGAAATTGAAAAATTTGTTTCTGATTTGTCAACTTGGTTTATTCGGAGAAGTCGCGATCGAATTTGGGTTAATTCGGACGATGACAAAGACAAAAGCGATTTTTATTCTACCTTATATTATGTTTTAGTTAATCTATCAATTATTATCTCGCCTTTTATTCCATTTGTTGCTGAAGAAATTTACACTAATTTGACAGGTAAAGAATCTGTTAATCTGGAAGATTGGCCCTCCTTCGCTAAAGCTTCGGAGGGTAAACCAGAAATAGATCAAAAATTAGAAAAAGAAATGGGACTGGCGAGAAAGGTTGTTGAAGTTGGACAAGCGGAGAGAAAAATATTAGGCGTCAAGATTAGAATGCCTTTAGCTAATATGAAGTTGAAAATTGAGTCAATAATTAATATCAAATTGATATCGAAGGAAGTTTGGGATGTAGTTTTGAAAGAACTTAACGTTAAAAACCTAACTATTAACGACAATTTTCATTATCCAGAAAAAGAAGTTAAAGTAACAGAAGCCCAATTAGAAAAGGAAGGAAAATTAAGAGAGTTGATTCGTCAAATTCAATCAGAGCGAAAATTAAAAGGCTTAAAACAGGATGACTTTATTAATTTAACAGTTCCAAAGGAATTTAAAAAAGAGAAAGATTTCATTGCCAAAAGAGTTTTAGCAAAAAAAATATCTTTAGCTGATAAAGTTATCATTCAATAATGACGATTATTATTTCTATAATATTCCTCTCAATTTTCGGACTTTTTAATCTGTTTGGATTAAATTATGACCTTTTTTTTCGTCAATTAATCTACTTAATCTTTGGCTTCTTAGGTTATTATTTTTTTAAATCAATTGGCAGCAATTTTTTTCGGATTAACAGTAAATTTTTTTACTGGTTTTTTATTGGGGTTTTATTAATTACATTTTTTGTTGGACTGGAGGTAAAAGGATCAAGACGCTGGCTAAATTTTTATTTTTTCAACTTTCAAAGTTCGGAGTTTTTTAAGGTTTTTTTTATTTTATTTTTGGCTGAAATTCTGACGATAAAAAATATATTAGCTAATTCATTTTTTAATTTTATTAAAATTTTTTTATATTTTTTACTTCCTTTTCTTATTATTTTTAAGCAGCCGGATTTAGGTAACGCAATGGTTTATTTTTTTATTTTTATTACTCTTATTATGTTTTCAACCGTTCCAAAAAAATATCTTGGTTATTTAATTGGATTAATTATTTCTTTTACGCCGGTCGGTTGGTTTTTGATGAAAGACTATCAACAGGCAAGAATCTTAAGTTTTATTAGCCCTCACTTGGATACTCAAGGGACTGCCTATAATATGATTCAGGCGGTGATTACAATTGGGTCAGGGATGTTTTTTGGCCGGGGTTTGGGATTAAGTACTCAATCGCGACTATTCTTTTTACCGGAAAACACGACTGATTTCGCTTTTGCTTCATTGGTTGAACAGTTTGGATTTTTTGGCGGGTTTTTTGTCTTGATTTTTTTTACTTTGATATTTATTCATTTAGCCAAAAGAGCCATTCATTTTTATTATCAAAAAACAGAAGATGGTCAGAAAAATTTTCTTTATTGTCTAGGAATCTTGACTTATTTTGTTTCGCAAACAATTATTAATCTAGGAATGAACATGGGAATCATGCCGGTAACAGGTATTGCATTGCCTTTTATTTCTTACGGAGGGTCGTCGGTATTAGCGATTTTATTAGGACTGGCGTTGTTACCATAAAATTTATCATTGAAGATAGGTTTTTTTTCTGTATAATTTATATCTATGGTTACTTACGCAGTCGTTAAAACCGGAGGCAAACAATATTTAGTTAAAGAAGGAATGACAATTACCGTTGATCAGTTCAACGTTGAAGAAGGCAAGAAAGTTAAACTTGAAACTTTACTTAAATTTGACGAAGAAGGAAAAGCTTTTGAGTTAGGTCAGCCGATTTTAGAAGAAAAAGTCTCTGCAGAAGTAATTGATAATGTCAAAGGTGATAAAATCAGAATCGCTAAATTTAAAGCCAAATCAAGATATAGAAAAGTGAGAGGGTTTAG
>CAZIYS010000012.1:7171-24938 GCA_964543535.1 uncultured Gammaproteobacteria bacterium
CTTCATGATCCAGGATATTACTCCGTTATTAAAACAAATAAAAGAGGATAAGGATATATTCCAAAAATCCCGTTTACTTGAATATTTAATCAGAGAAAAAAATCTGCGTGTTATTGATCTGGCTAATAAGATAGGATATAAATCTTCTTATATCTGTCATTTATTACGTCTTAAAAAAATTCCTGAAGTTGTGGTTGACGGTTATTATTCTAAATCAATTAGTTCCAGTCATATCTTTATTCTTTCCCGTTTAAACGATAAAAAACAGATGATTGAACTTTATGAAAAGATTTTAGGCGAAAATTTCACAATTAAACAGACGGAAAACGAAGTGAGGAACTATCTTTATCAGGTAAAAAGCATTGGAAAATATATAAGACAAGAAGATGTAGAAAAGTTAACAAAAAAAATCAAAGAAAAATATCCAGAATTAAACGTTGAGATTGTTCAAACTAGAATCAAAGGGAAAATTATTTTGGAAGTGAAGGGGGATTTAGAGAAATCTAGTAAATTAATAAAAACATTACTCAATAAATTAGCAGAAAATAACTAAAAATCGTTTTAAATAGCGAATAGCTTATTCGTCTATCGTCGATAATATATTGCTACAACAATTTAATAGTACACTTTTGTAGGTTATAAGCGGTTGACAGGAATATTACATTATATTAATAGAATATAGTATGGTTAGAAATTCACGTTTCATACTATCGGAAAGTCTTTTGGAAAAACTATTTGATTTATTTTTTGAAGTGGTTGGTAATAAAACCTCAAAAGATGAATTTAAAAAAATATTTGTTGATCTTTTAACTCCCGCAGAAAGAATAATGTTGGCTAAACGAGTGGCTATTATTTATTTACTCATGAAAAAAATAGAATACTACAATATTTGTGATCGCTTAAAGGTTTCTCCTTCAACCGTAGCTAAATTTGCCCTGTTAATGGAAAGAAGTGAAGGAATTGTTCCAACTTTTAAGCAGATAGTAAAAATTGATAAAGTAAAAATTTTCCTAGAAGAAATATTTAATAATATCTTTGCCCCAGGGAAAGTAGGAGTTAACTGGAAGATAGCATGGGAAAATAAAACTAACCTTGAAAAAAAGAAAACATTTGGAATATGAATTCACTACATTATATTAATATAATGTAGTATTTAAGGCTAAAGTTTGTTTTCGTGTAATTTGTTACTTAATGTTTGTTAGGATTTAATAAATGACATTTTCTTTGGTTTTATTTATTTTGATTTTCCTGATAGCTGTTAATTATTTTCAACTTGTTACTTTTGCTTCACTAATCGTTGGGCCAAAAATAAAGACAAATAGAATTGTTGATAAATGGATTTTAAAAACTATTAAAAACAAAACAGGCTTGGTCCTAAAAGATATAACAATTTTTCATGATCAAAAACCCTATGCAATGATGGCTGGTATTTATCCTTTTCCAAAGTTAATTATCTCGGAAAAAATGTATAAAACATTTAACAGAGACGAAATGGAATGGGTGATTCTTCATGAGGCTGGCCATCATTTGCTTTGGCATAATTTGAAAGCGATTATTATTGAAGGAATAATACTTACTCTTGGTATTAAATTAATTTATTTGTTTCAACTGAATATTTTATTATCAGGTTTATTATCTTTATTTTTTTGTATATTGACAGTTCAAGTCATACGATATGCAATTGAATACCAAGCTGATAATTTTTCAATAAAGAGAGTAACTAATCCCCAAGGAGTCATTACCGCTCAAGCAAAGTTTAAAAAATATTATAAAACTGGTTTTTATAAATTATTTTTAAATTGGAATATTTCGCCAGATTTGAGAATTAAAATGGCAAAGTTACGATTGAAAATTCGTAAATAATTAATCTATCTATTCTCATTTAAATCTTGATTTAACAATCCGTTTGTATGCTTTTGTAGGTTATAAGCGATTGACAATGTTTTATAGTATTTTATGATTGATTTATTAATAATTATTTGTTTAAATAAATCATCCTATGATTACTGATGTGGATATTAAAAAAATGAAGGCGGTCTTTGCGACGAAAAAAGATCTTAAACAACTATCAGATAAATTTGAAGCAAAATTTGTCACGAAAGAAGATTTAAAAATAGCATTAGGTGAAAACAGTCAGATATTAGTGAGAGATATTATTGATCTTTTTGATTCAACTAATGAAAGGATTGATAAATTTCTTGATAGAACGGAAACTAATGAAGATGAACTTCAAGATCATGAAAATAGGCTAAGAAAAGTTGAAGATAAGGTCTTTGTAATATAAAAATACAATCACCTCTGTTGAATAATTGAAGAGTCTCTGATATTTTAAGAATATTATGGCGTTAATTATTGTTGAATCTCCAACTAAAGCAAGAACTTTTAACTATATTCTTAAATCTTCCGCCTCCGCTGAAACTACTGCGGACAAGAAAAACTATTTTGTTTTTGCAACCATGGGTCATGTCCGCGATCTGCCAAAAAGCAAAATTGCTATAGACTATGAAAAAGATTTCAAGCCGGACTATGAGGTGATCAAAAACAAGGAAAAAGTGATTGATCAATTGAAAAAATTAGCTCAAGAAGATCAGGAAATTATTTTAGCGACTGATCTTGACCGCGAAGGCGAGTCCATATCCTATCATATTGCTTATATTTTGGGTTATATCAGTGAAGACTGGCCAAACATTGGTTTTAAAAAAGGGGTAACGCTTAAAAGAATTGTTTTTCACGAGATAACCGCTAAAGCACTGACGGAAGCATTAGCCAAACCTGAGACCTTAAGGTTTGATCTGGTCAAAGCTCAGATGGCTCGAAGAATATTAGATCGGGTGGTTGGTTATGAACTCTCACCTTTGCTCTGGAAGAAAACCGGAAAAAATTGGTTGTCAGCCGGCCGGGTGCAAACCGTAGCGTTACGGTTGATTGTTGAACGGGAAAAAGAAATCAAAGTCTTCAAGACAGAAGATTATTTTCAGATTTTTGGTGAATTTGAAGCTGGACACCCTAAGGGTGTCCTAATTAAAGCAAAATTAATTTCAAAAGAAAATATTCCTTATGAACAAAAATTTACTTTAAAATTATTTGCCGGAGACTATCAATATACAAAAACCACGATTAATAAAGATAATGTTGAGATTATCAAACAAGATTGTTTAAACGATAAATATAAAGTCAGCGAAGTCAAAGAATCAATTGATTCCCGCTATCCCATGCCGCCATATACGACTTCACTTTTACAACAAGATGCTTATTATAAACACGGATTTTCTTCCAAGCAGACAATGCGTTTGGCTCAAGATCTATATGAACGAGGATTAATCACTTATCATCGAACTGATTCTTTTAATCTATCGGCTCGATTTGTTTTTCCGGCCAAAGAGTATATCGAAAAAAAATTTGGAAAAGAGTACGCTTTGGAAAAACCGCGCGGGTTTAGAACACGTTCAAAATCAGCTCAAGAAGCTCATGAGGCGATCAGGCCGACAAAATTATTAGAAATGAAAGCAGCTTTTAAAGGCAAAAAAGAATCAAAACTGACGATTAATCATCAACGGCTTTATACTTTGATTTTTAACCGGGCGATTGCAACTCAGATGAAGGAAGCTCAGATAAAAACCATCAAGACTGAGATTATTTCTGATAAAAATTATCTTTTTGAAAGCGAGCAACAAGAGGTAATTTTTGACGGTTTTTTAAAAGTTTTTGATCCGTTTTTTGTCAGCAACCACCAAACAATTATCAAATTAGAAAAAGGCATTTCAATTGAAATAAAAACTTTGGAAGAAAAAGCTTTAATTTCTAAGCCTCCTCCGCGTTATAACGAGGCTTCATTGATCCGAGCTTTGGAGGAAAAAGGGATTGGCCGGCCTTCAACTTATGCGATGATTATTTCTTTGATTCAGATGAAAAACTATACGGAAAAAGACGGCCGGTATTTTATCCCGACTTCTATCGGGACTTCCATTTGTGATTATCTTTCGAGCAGCTTTCCAACAATTTTTGATCTTTCTTATACCGCGGGTCTGGAAGAGGGACTGGATAAAATTGCCAATAAAGAACAAGATTATATTAAATTGTTGAAAGATTTTTATGAACCTTTTAAAAAAGAATTAGAAGTAAGAAAAGAAGATAAATCTGTAATTAAGATAGAGGATGATGTTAAAGGAATTTGCCCGGAGTGCGAAGGAAACTTAATCTCCCGTTTTTCCCGGTTTGGAAAATTTATCGCCTGTTCAAATTATCCAAAGTGTAAATATACCAAGTCAATCGTAAAAGTTGTTAGGAACAGAAAATGTCCTCTTTGTCAGGGAGATGTTGTGGTAAAATTTACTAAGAGCAAAAAAAGATTTTACGGATGCGGTAACTATCCGAAGTGCAAGTGGAGCGCATGGACTTTAGCAATAAGTTCTGTTGCTAAATTATCCAGTTAAAGCGTTAACGGGTTAACGAGTTTTATTTAACACGTTAACTTTTTAACTCGTTAACTTAATAACTGTTTTAAAAATATGAAGTACATATTCATCTCCGGTGGCGTGATTTCGGGAATCGGCAAGGGAATTACGGTTGCTTCCATCTCCCTCCTTCTCAAACAGTCCGGGTATCGAGTGGCTCCTTTAAAATTTGAAAACTATTTAAATTTAGACGCGGGAACGATTAACCCGATTGAACACGGCGATGTCTTTTTATGCGAGGACGGCACTGAAGCTGATATGGACATTGGCACTTATGAAAAATTTTTGGATGAGGATATGGGTAAAGATAACTTTGTTACTATGGGGGAAATTTATAAAACTGTCATCGATAGGGAAAGAAGATTTGAATATCTGGGTGAAGATGTTGAGGCAATTCCTCATATTACCAATGAGATTATTAAACGAATTCAAACTTTAGGAAAAAAGAAAAAAGCCGATATTGTTGTTATCGAATTAGGTGGGACGGCCGGTGAGTACCAAAATATTTTTTATTACGAGGCTTCGCGAATTTTAACTTTGAAAAATCCCGGCGATGTCATCCATGTTCATGTTTCCTATGTCCCAACCCCGTCTCACTTAGGCGAACCGAAAACCAAACCAACTCAACTATCGGTCCGAACTTTAAATTCAATGGGAATTCAGCCGGACTTTATCGTTGCCCGGTCGGAAAAACTATTGGATAAAAGACGGATTGAGCGGTTTGCTTTGTTTTGTAATGTCCAGCCGGAAAATATTATTTCTAATCCAGATGTTCTTCATCCTTACGAAGTGCCTTTGATCCTGGAAAAACAGCAGCTGGTAGAAAAAATTTTGGCAAAGTTTAATCTTAAAGTAGTTAAGCCGGATCTGTCCGCTTGGCAAAAATTAGTTAATAAAATTTACGCCAAAAAATTTGGAAAAGTAATTAATCTCGCGATTGTTGGTAAATATTTTGGCACCGGTGACTATCAACTGAGGGATTCGTATGCGGCTTTGTTTGATGCTTTAAATCATGGAGCGTTTGATTTAGGCGTAGAAGTAAAGACTCATTGGATCGATGCCGAAAAAGTCGAGAAGCAAGGCGTAGAAATTATTAGTAAGCCGGATGGCTTGATTGTTCCGATTGGCTGGGGAGAGCGAGGAGCAGAGGGGATGATAGCTGCGGCTTCGTACGCCCGGAAAAATAACATTCCTTATTTGGGTTTATGTTATGGAATGCAGCTTGCAGTAATTGCTTTTGCTCGTGACATTTTAGGTTGGTCCGATGCCGATACTAATGAAAACAATGCTAAGACCAAACATCCGGTGATTCACTTAATGCCTGCTCAGAAAAAATACATGGAAAAGCGGTCTTATGGAGGAACGATGAGACTGGGGACATGGAAGGCTAAGGTTAAGAAAGGGACACGAGCGTTTGAAATCTACGGAACCGAAGATACCAGCGAACGCCATCGCCACCGCTATGAATTTAACGATGAGTTTACCCGCGATTTTGAAAAAAAAGGATTAGTAATTAGCGCCAGATCAGTGGTTGAGAATCTGGCGGAAATCATGGAACTTCCGAAATCAATTCATCAATTTTATTTTGGTACACAAGGACACCCGGAATACAAGAGCCGGCCGCTAAGACCGCATCCGATTTTTATCGCATTCCTGAAAGCTTGTAAAAAGGGCGTTTAATCGTTATAATGATTAATAATTATTATAAAATTTATAAAGATTATAAATCTATAGCAAATCCTTATGGCTAATTCATTTCTTTACAAAGATACTCGATATAAAGTCGGTGATACGGTCAGTATTGACTATAAATTAAAGGAAGGCGAAAAAGAGAGAATCCAGATTTTTAAAGGGATTATCGTTAAAGTTAGAGGTGATAGCGAGGCTAATCGTATGTTTACGGTTAGAAAAATTTCCAAGAGTGGAGTGGGTGTGGAAAAAATTATTCCTCTACTGTCTCCTTATATTGCCAAGATGAAGTTAATTAAAAAATCTTCTTATCAAAAAGCTAAACTTTATTTTATCCGAGGTCTGACGGAACAAGAAGTTAGAACAAAATTATATAAAACCCGTGAGCCTTTACCAAAAAAATCTCGGTAAAACCGGCGAAAATCTTGCTTTAGACTATTTAAAGTCTCACAGTTTTTCTATTCTTGAAAAAAATTTTCGATCTAAATTCGGGGAAATTGATATTATTGCCGAAAAAAACCGCTGTCTGTATTTTATTGAAGTCAAAACCAGATCTAATTTAGATCATGGTTATCCACATGAGGCAGTTAATAAAAGAAAGATCTATCATATAAAAAAAGCGGCGCAATATTATTTGTTGAAAAATAACTATCCAGACTATAAACTGAAAGTAGGCGTTTTTTCAATATTAATTGAGGGGGAAAAAACCGAGCTTAAATTTTGGGATGATATAGAGAGTTGATGGTTCCGGTCCACCATATCTTACCCCGCTCAGCGGGGAGCGATATTTGGTGGACATAAGAAACTGTAAAACTCGCTATCGCTCGTTAACAGTTTCTAATGAAGGGGGTGATAAATACAAATGATTGAACTAATAAATACGATTTTATTTGATTTTTTCAGAAATTTAGGCGCTTTTATGCCCAATTTGTTTGGTGGTCTGTTAATCCTGATTGTTGGTCTTTTAATCGGCGGCATTGTCAAGCAACTAATCATGACCGTCATCACTTTTGCTAAAATCGACCTTTTGTTTCACAAAACCAAATTAATCAAAAAAGAAGAGGTAAAGATCTGGACAGAAGTTTTGTCTGAGATATTAAAGTGGATGTTGATTGTAGTCTTTTTGGTGCCGGCACTCGAAGTCTGGGGCTTATCAAGAGCAACCACCGTTGTTAATCAAATCCTTTTCTATTTACCAAACGTAGTTGTTGCTGTCGTGATAGCTTTTGTAGGTATTTTGGCCTCTAATTTAACTTCAGATCTAGTTAGACATAGTGTGAAGACAATGGGATCAACAGCCAGCAACAGTTTAGCGGTTTTTACCCGATGGACGATCATGTTTTTTACGACTTTGGTTGTTCTTAATCAACTGGGCGTAGCTCAAGATTTGATTAGAATTCTTTTTACCGGGATTGTTGCCATGTTGTCATTGGCAGGAGGATTAGCCTTTGGTCTAGGCGGTAAAGACTCGGCAAAAGAGATATTGGATGAGCTGAAGAATAAGCTGAAATAAAATAGAAATATATAGAAATTAATTGAAATTAAGAAACTAAGATGTTGTTTTTGTGGTAAAATTGGAGAAGTTTTTGATAGACAAGATCGGCAATTCCTTCAACTATACTCCACTTAAGGATTCAAACCAGTTTATTTTAATTGTTCTAACAATAAAATTGTCTTTACTTTTATAAAAATTGTGCTATAATATTTTTTATGTCTCTTAATAAAGAAGCCATTTTAAGACTTAATCCTAGAATAGTTAAATTAAAAACTCCTGCTTGTGAGACACAACAACAAATAGGAATTATTAGGTATAATCCTACTCATGATAATCCAGGTGTCACTATTTACATTCGTGATATTGATGTAGATAGTGAATCAAAAAAACTTTCATTCATACATAGTCATAATTTTATTAGTGTGTTAGTAGATAATAAAAATGATGAATCAGTAGATGATAAAAATGTTTTTATTATTGAAAATGGAAATCATGATATAACTGCTAAAAAACGTCTTGATATTGGTGTTAATTTTGATAATAAAGGTAATGTGGTTAATTTTAACCTATTGGGTAAATCAATGGCTATGTTCATAAACGATGAGGAAAATGAAATTAGATTTCGTGCAGATTACAATCCTGATCCAAATGACCCAACAAAAGGTGTAAGGAATGAGAAATATATAGTTTGGGATTCTGAAAGTAAATTGATACAATATGATATTTCTGATTTACCTGAAGCAGTTCCCGATGAAGTTGATCTTGGAGCAACTTTAGAAATGTTTGTTTTTGGAAAACGCCCAATAACCGGTCAGCCTGTCGATGCTGATATATTAGCATCTCCTGCGACACTTGTTGTCCCATGGAATGAAACTCATCCATAAAACTAATTCATTAAATGTCATTAATATAAGTCTTTTTGCTCTAAGATAAAGTGAGAATTCTGATTGTGATCCCGAGGGGATTCGAACCCCTGATTCTCTGGCTGAAAACCAGATGTCCTAGGCCGCTAGACGACGGGACCGGTAAGAATCTCAAATATTAAAAATCAAATATCAAAAATATTTTGATTTAATTATATCAGAAATTACTTTATTTTTATCTTTATGCTAAAACTTTAAAATAATTTATGAAGATATCTTAAATTTCTCTAATTTACGACGTAATGTTAATAGCTTTCAAATTGATCCATTAATTCTGCTTTTAATTCCTGTAGAGATTTTTCAAATTTTTGTTTATCTTTTGGTCTCTCCTGTTTAAAACCAATTTTATTTCTTCTAATTATTGCGTGTAACCAAATTACATTTTCTTTTAGTTGAATGAAACAAGTAAGTCGAAATCCACCACTTGAACCTTTATTTTGGTCAGGGTCTGGGATTCGTATATCCCAAATTTCAAATATATTTCTTGGACTTCTAAAATATAGTCTTGATCTATTAGATTGCGTTCTATTAAAGGTTTTCGCCCATTCATTTATAGCTATTACTACGTTTTCTGTAACTCTTTGGTCGTCAATATTTTCTTTATAATTAGTTGTTTTTGTTACATCAAAATATGGAGTATCTACCATTATTTATTTGAAGAATTCAATATCTTTAGAATACTTGTAGTTTACCACTTGGAATAGTTTTGAATAAAACCAGGGGGCTTCTAAATGAGTTTGGCTTACAATTTTATCAGTACTCCATAATTCAAATTCCTTACAGATTTTATTTAATAACTCATTTTCAAATGAATCAAAAACTTTCATATTGGGTTCTTTGTTAGTTTCATATTTAAAGGTTCCGCCATCTTTATAAGGCAATAATTCTACTTTGATTGATTTGTTTGAAGTTAGATTAACAACTACATCGTCTATTTTATCTGGGACAGGACCATAATCTTTATGAATATAAATATCTCCTGTAACAGTCTTGCCTCTATCTCTGTAAGAAATAAAGTCTAAATAGTAAAGAAGTTTATTAAGCTTTGTAGCTCCTAAATATTTATTGTTACAATTTTTTACAAAAAATAAAATTGCGTTTTCGTATTTTTCTTGATTTATTTTACTCTGATTTATGACCATATAGTTTAATCCTATTAAGATTGAAAATAAAAGTCAATAGCATACCTATTATATATCATCATTATAAAAAATGTATAAATATTTAAATTGTTCCATACTCATTCGAATCCGTAGGGTCACAAATATTAATAGGTTACTATGATAAACTATCTATGATATCATTGTCTTAATGAAGTTGTCAGAATTAAGAGATGGTTGGAATGGGCCTAAAGTAGAAATTGATTATGTTACTTCTATAGGAAGCTCTATAGGCGCCCTTCTTGGTTTAGCTGATTGTAAAAGCATTGAAGTTGTTGGTAGCCGAGCAACTTATTCTTATATAAGTGTTAATAGATTATATAAATACTTACATGAATATAACGATACAATGCCACAAGAATATGATGATACTATGAAATTATTTGCTTTATTAGATAATCTGGCTCATATGCATAATCTTTGCTCTAAAGATCTTCCCGTATTAGCAGATTATCTTCCTAGGTATATTCATAGTGGTCAACGAGATAGAATTATTCGTTCATTAGAACGAGGAGTCGCTTCTGATTGGGATCTGTTAATCCCTCGTCGCCTTGAAGGTATCGAGACTTTTCATAGTGATGAAAAAACTGGTGCATATCTTGAAATATTTATTGGATCAAAAAGAAGACAAGCTATAACTCATCACTATCCAGATTATTAATGAAGAATCAAAAAAAATTATGGTATTGGGCTTACAATTTCTCTTTACTGGTTATGGTTTGAGTAACTAAGCGGAGTATAACTGAAGGAATTATTGATTCTGGCCGAAGCTTGAATACCAATCCTGAATTTCTTTGACTATTAGTATCAGGTTTGGTTCAGTTGCGTGACTGAGTGGGTCACCACTTGATCAGTGAAAATTTCATTGAAATGTGAGCCCAGACAGAATCGAACCCATGAACCACTTCGGGTTCAGGGTAAACTGCCATCTACTTTATTTATGTGAGCCCGGCGCGACTCGAACGCGCAACCTATTCCTTAGAAGGGAATTGCTCTATCCAATTAAGCTACGGACTCATTAATTTATTTAATTATATCAAACATCGGAAAAATGAAGCATATCAATAATTGAGGCTAACCACTCTTTAGTTGCCTCATTTAGCCTTTCTTTTTTGTTTCGTTGTTCTCCGTCACCTAGTTTTTTACTTGTTAAAGTATAATGGACATCTCCATTTGTTAGCCAGCAAATTTCCACATTACAAAGATCATCAGAACTAGTTGCACCTTGTAATATTCCCTCCTCAAATGAAAATTGAGAAATATCAGTTAATCTGAGCATGACATGGCCTTTCTGAAAAATACCTTTGGGTTTTGCCATATAATCTTGATAGTTATGAAGAATCGCTTTTTCACCGTAACCAAATGACGTTAATGTACCCGAAATATGGTTATCAAATTCTACTTGTCGAACAATAGGATTAGTATCTTCTTTAAACTTAGTCTTTGCTCTGGCTCTAGTCCACAAAGCATTGAAAAAATCTTCCGGTGATTTTAGGTATTCCCTCAACATCCTATCTGATTTTATCTCTGTTTGTTTTGGTTGCTCCGCTTTATCCATCTTCATCCAGCCTTTATTTTCTTTGGGACAAAGCGCGATTATTTTTCGAGCATTGACCCGAACAGGAAAAATATCAGCTTCTAAACGATCACTTTCCTTATCTTTATATAAATAGACACCTAAACAACGTACTTCCTTGTTTTCTTGAATTAATCTATTTAAATCTGTTGGCCTAGTTATATTCCAAAAATCGTTATTTCTTTTCTGCACCAGCCATCCCTGTTTAGTTTCATTATCATACTTGATTTCCGCTCTTATAATAATTTCTCCTAAAGTTCCTGAAGAAGTCTCTATGACTAAACAACTTACATCATAATATCCATAGTCAGTAACAGACTGGTGTATCTAATAGCCTCTTCATCTTTTTCTGTCACGTTTGGACCAAGTATGGCAAGATATGGTACTGCTGTCATTGAAGATATACCAGTCAAGTGTCCACCTGGACGAGCTCGATCGTCAGCCACTCTTTTAAGACAAAATCTCATTCTAGAAATACCATCAGGAATTTTTTCGTGTTGTTCGCGAATAGAAGAAAGAACTCGTTTTCTCCTTTCTGGACTTCGATGATCAGATTCAACACTAACCATACGGTGCATTATACCATTATCTCGCTCTATTTGATGGGCTTTAAGGTTTTTACTCTCTTTCTATTAAGTCTTATTTCTCTACCCCAGGCTCCCCAAAATATCGATTGTACCATTGATGCTTGAGATATTGAATCACTAGGATACATAGTCACACTTTCTCCACGCGGCAACTGATACGTTACTCCGTCTTCAGGCGGTCGCTTATTAAAAAAAATTTGTTCTTTTTTTCCAGTCATAGGTTAATTATCTGGAGCCGACCATCGGGCTTGAACCGATAACCTATTGTTTACAAAACAATTGCTCTACCATTGAGCTAGGTCGGCTGTTTATCACTTTTTTAGCCCTCCATATCTTACTTCAACACTCAACTCATCGTTATTCACTCGACGTGTTGAAGAGCGATATTTGGAGGGCAAAGAATCTGTAATCCACCTCTGGTGGAAACAGATTCTATTGTGCCGCGGGAGCGACTCGAACGCTCACGACCTATTCGGTCACAGGATTTTAAGTCCTGCGTGTATGCCATTCCACCACCACGGCAAATTTTAAAAGTTCTACAATTATAGTATGCTCCCGCCTGCGGCGGGACTAACTGACAGTAATACTCACTTCGTATCGTAAACTGTCAGTTGAGCATTCCACCACCGCGGCTTGTTTTAATCATTCTATTATAAACTATTTAACGAATTTTTTTAGGGTTATTAGGGATATTGGGGAGTATTAGGGGGTATATACCATTCACACTTGAAAGTGTTCGAATATATACCCCTCTAATCCGCTTTGATCCCGCTAAGCGGGACAAACCGGAGTAAGACGGTATAGACTAAAAGAAATATCAAAGTAATTTATTCTGTTCGAACTTATTAATCTTTAAGTGAGTTAGGGCTTTTTGGGTCAGAAGTCTTCCTTTGGTAGTTTTTTTGATAAAGCCAAGCCGAAGAAGATAAGGCTCAATAAATTCTTCGACGGTTCTTTTATCTTCAGAAATAGAGGAGGCGATTGTTTCAACACCGATTGGCGTATTGTTAAATTTTCTTCCTAATATTTCCAGATACTGCTTATCAATATCAGTCAATCCTATTTCATCAATCTCAAGAAGACTAAAAAGTTTATCCAATAATTTTTTATCAATCTCTTTGTGTTTATCGACTTCGAAGACGTCGCGAGCTCTTTTTAAAATTCGGTTAGCGATCCTTGGAGTTTTTCTGGCTCTTAAAGCGATTTCGCGAGCTGCTTCTGTTGTCATCGGAATTTTCAAAATTCTGGAAGATCGAATAATGATTTTTTCGATTTCTGCTTTTTGATAATAATCTAAGCGAAGCAATAGTCCAAAGCGATCGCGAAGAGGTGCAGAAAGCAGAGCTAATTTTGTCGTTGCGCCAATGATAGTTATTCTTGGAACGGGCAGACGCACAGTTCTCGCCGATGGCCCTTGGCCAATAATAATATCAAGCGAATACTCTTCCATGACCGGATAGAGCATTTCCTCAACCGGTTTTGGTAAGCGATGAATTTCATCGATAAACAAAACGTCGTTGTCTTTCAGATTAGTCAAAATCGCGGCCAGATCACCGGTCTTGGTGATCGTGGCTCCTGAAGTCACTTTAATCTCGCCTTTAAGTTCATTAGCAACAATATAAGCCAAAGTAGTTTTGCCAATCCCCGGCGGCCCGTAGAAAAGAATGTGCTCGGACGCCTTGCCGCGTTTATTTACGGCATCAATAAACATTTTAAGAGTCTTGACAATCTTCTCCTGGCCGATGTAATCCTTGAGTAATTTGGGACGAAGATTTTCTTCAGATTTAGGTATAATCATTATAATTATTATAACAGTTATAAAGCTATAAAAGACTGTTGAAAATTTAGAGAGCCTATAGTATAATATTAAAATATGCGTATTCCAGAAGATCCTTTACCACCGGTAGATCCAAGAAATCTTGAGTCAATGAGGAAAATTTGGACCTTTATCAAAGCACATACAACTGCTAGTAAACATGCTGGGCATAAATCACTAATAGAATGGGTTAGAGAAATTAGACAAGACCATAAAGATGGTTTACCATCAAAACATACAGGAAGACCAAATTATCCAAAATGATTACTTTTTTATTTTAAGAGCTTCCTTTATTTTTTCTTCAACTGTTAAATTCTTCGGAAGTTTTGACAAAAGTTTTTTGGCATCATAGGATTTGTAGCCCAAAGAAACTAAAGCTCCAATGACGGTTTTATCTTCATCCGAAAGAATCATCTTACTTATATCAAAGTCGCTTTTTAACTTCGAAGATAATTCCAGAATGATCTTCATGGCGGTTTTTCTGCCTAAGCCGGGCACTTGAGTAAAGGCGTTAACGTCATTTGATTGGACATATTGGACTAATTGGTCTAATTTGATAAAAGATATAACGGAAAAAGCCGTCTTCGGCCCGACTCCGGAAACAGTCAAAAGCAGTTTAAAAAAATCATGCTGTTTTTTTGTTTGAAAGCCGAAAAGAATTAAAGCGTCGTCGCGGACCTGGAGATAAGTGTAGAGTTCGATTGGGGAGTTTAGGGAGGTTGGGGCGGTTAGGGAGATGGGAAGAAAAACCTGATAAAAGACACCGCCGGATGTTTCAATCAGGCCGACGTTTCCGGAAAGCTCTGATAGTTTGCCTTTGAGTTTGCCAATCATATGCAAAATATCTAATATCTAATTTCTAATTACTAACAAAATATCAAAATATCAAGTTTGAAATTAAAAATTTTATTAGAAATTAGTAATTAGGAATTTGAAATTATGACAACTTAAGCTCTTTCTCAATATCCAGCAATCTATTATACTTGGTGACGTTTTCTGAGTGAACCGGCGGGCCAAACTTGATAAAATCAGCCTGAAGAGCGACGCTTAGATCAGCCACAAAATCATCATTAGTCTCGGCGTGGCCGGTCGAGATAACATAACTTAAATTATTAGTTTTTAAATTGGCGATTATGTCAAAAAATTCACTGACTGTGCCAATTTCATTAAGTTTTAAGACGACGGTTGAGACTAGTTTAAATAAATTACTTTTTTCGCTGGCTAAGTAAAAATCAGTTTTAACATCATTGGTAAAGTTTTTGTTAGCCTGCCAGTCATTTTGTTCTAAAGGATCAATAATTACCAAAAGTAGATACTTTTTAATAATTTCTTTAATAAATTTAATATAGTCTTCGCTCGACAAAGGTTGTTCTTTATCTTTAATCAAATAACGTCGTTGGTTAAAATATGATTCGGCCTGAAAATTAATACTGGCAAAAATATCTTGACCAAAACGAAGACTCATCGATTCAATTGATTGTTTGATTGCCTCAATCGCGTCAAGATTAGAAAAGAATTTCATCTTAAAAAGTTTCCGTAGATTATGATATAAGTCAACACTGATTTGATAGGACTGATGATAAGGAAAAGCAGATGAGGGAAAAATTAAAAACTCTTTGAAATCCAGATCGGTCTGACCGCCTTTAGCGCCGGTTAACAAAGTAAAAAGCGGGGTTGGTAGTTTCTTTAGATTAAGAGTGAGATGAGAAGTTTGTATAAATTTAGCGTTAAGGTATTGATAGAGAGGTTGATTGGAAATCAAAGCGCCGGCATTGGCCACTAATTTGGAAATAAGAGAAATCGTATTGACGCCTAGTCGGCTTTTATCTTTGCTGCCATCAGCTTTTAATAACCAACTATCAATCTCCGCTTGTTTTAATGGAGAAACACCGGCTAACTTCGGGCTTAAAAGATCGTTAACATAGGAAACGGCTTTTTTGACACCAAGACCGTTGTAACGGCTTTTATCACCGTCACGAAGTTCTTTGACCGGTAAATTAATTTCCGGATTAAGAGAAGAAATGTTTGAGATGACAAAACGGTCATCATCTAAAAATAGTTTGCCTTGAAGGGTCGGATAACCTAAAGAATTAATAATTTCATTAGCAATGATTTTTTTAATAACTGGCATAATTTTATTTCCCTCCTTTTTCTTTGAAGATCTTTTTCTCAACATCAAAAACTATCTGTCTGGTTCGTTCTATAACGTCCGGAGTTACAGAAAGACTTGTAATGCCGGCCCGGACGAGTCTTTCGGCTATTTCCGGATAGTCGGACGGCGCCTGACCACAAATTGAAGAAGTAATTTCATGCTTCTGACAGGTCTTAACAATATATTCAAGAACATTTAGAACGACCGGAGTCCGTTCATCATAAATAGGTGCAACTTCTTCATTATCACGATCAACGCCAAGTAACATCATAGTTAAATCATTAGTGCCAATTGAAACACCGTCTATCCCGATCTTAATAAATTCCTCTAAATTTAAAGCGCAAGAGGGGACTTCGACCATAATCCAGAGTTTAAAATCTGGATAGTTAAATAAACCTGATTTTTCAATAATTGTTTTTATTTTTATTAATTCCCATGGAACACGAATAAAGGGAATCATCAAGTGAATATTACGGTAACCCTTTTGCCAAATTTTTTTTATTGCCATAAGTTCTAGATTAAAGACATCAGGATTAGATATATATCGGTATGCGCCTCTAAACCCAAGCATGGGATTTTCTTCATGAGGTTCAAATTCCTTTCCGCCTATTAAATTTCTGAATTCATTTGTTCTAAAATCAGTGGCTCTATATATAACAGGCCGGGGTGAAAAAGAGGATACAAACTTCAAAAGTTCTTTAGATAAACTATTAACAAAAACTTCCTGTTTTTTTTGTTTAATAAATTGTTTCGGATGAATACCTATGTTGGCTACAATAAATTCCGCTCTTAATAAACCAATCCCATCAACATGCATTTTAGCTACTTTAGCTGCCTCACCTGGTTGAGCGAGATTAGTATAAATTTTCGTGGCGGTATGAAGTTTTGGGGTTTTTAGGGATTTTTGGGCGGTTGGGGAAAATATGGTTTTACCTTTGAAAATATCACCGGTTAGACCATTAACTGTTACGACCATATCTTCTTTTAAAATTTTAGTGGCGCCTTCGGCTCCAACAACGGCCGGAATTCCCAGTTCCCGGGAAACAATGGCCGCGTGGGAAGTGCGTCCTCCTTTTTCCGTGACAATGGCAGCTGCTTTTTTCATGGCCGGAACATAGTCGGGATTAGTCTGGGGAGCGACCAAAATATCGCCTTGTTTAATCTTGCCGATTTCTTTTGGAGACATAATAATTTTAACCGGACCAACGCCGATTCCGGGAGAAGCGGGAGAACCGGTTAAAATCAGATGCAATCGGATAGAATCGGTTGAATCGGTGGAAACAATTTTTTTAATTGTGGTAATCGGACGGGATTGGGTAATATAAACCCGATTATTTTTTATAGCCCATTCAATATCCTGAGGAAAATAATAGTGATTTTCAATATCGCGAACGAGGAGGGCTAGCTTAATTATTTCTTGATCAGTCAACTTTTGGGTTGATCCAAAAGCACCAAGTTTAACTTCTTTATTAGAAATGTTTGATTTAACAAATTTAACGTTTTGTTTTTTTATTTCTTTTTTAGTAATGACAAGCGATCTTTTATCAATTTCATAGTGGTCCGGGGTGACCTTTCCCTGGACAATATACTCGCCGAGTCCAAAAATTGCCTCAATAACAATTTTATTTTTATCATTGGTGACCGGATCGATGGAGAAGGCAACCCCGGATTTTTCCGACTCAATCATCCGTTGAACCACCACGGCTAAGCCAACTTTACTATGGTCAAAATTTTGTTGATGACGATAATAAATGGCCCGTTGGGTAAAAAGCGAAGCATAACATTCCTTGATTTTTTTAAGCAAATAAGCTTCACCTTTAACATTGAGATAACTATCCTGTTGGCCGGCAAAAGAAGCAGTCGGGAGATCTTCAGCAGTAGCAGACGATCGGACTGCCACTAGAGGCGTTTGATA
>CAZIYS010000013.1:0-18644 GCA_964543535.1 uncultured Gammaproteobacteria bacterium
GACGACCAGTCCAATTCTTTGATATAGCCGAGAGCATCGGCCGGCCCTGGAGTAATAGGTCCGCCAACATTAGCATAAAGGGGAATTTTCCCATAACCCTCAAGAAGCTTTAAGAAGTAGATGCGAGCCGAGCGGACCGGACCAACATATGACGCGTCTTGACAATAAAAAATCGCTAAAAATCTGGTTATTCCTCCTTCGGCCACCGTTTCGTAAATAATATCGGCTGAAGATAAACCTGACTGTGGTCTGGCATCCTTATGATTTTCAATCATCATACCTAAAGGACGACGACCTTCCCAAATATTTTTTTGAGTTTTTGTGAGCAGCTGTCCATTTAAAGGACATTCTTCGGTTTTTGGCTCACTGACTGCGGCTGTTTCGCTTGTCCCATTATCTGATTTAGGTGGTTGATAACTGATAGGTGACAAAAAAGATTGGTCATTCTCAGCCGAAAAAAAAGAATAAGTAGTCACTGTTGAAAGAACAAATAAAACAAAAACAATCAGGTAAGCTATTTTTTTATTGATCATATTTGGAATAAAATATTAAATATAATAATTATATCTGTACGGGTTTAGCGCGCTAAACCCCTACCTACTGCTGACAATTGCCTTCTTTTCTTCTTCAGACAAATTATACTCTTCACCCTTCCCGTCTTTGACTTTTTTACTATAAACTCTTAAGCCGTCTCGGGTATAGATGAAATTTATAACTATACCACTATTTTCATAATTAAGAAAAGAGATGACAAAACTTTTTTCTCCACCTGTCCTTTCAAAAGGATTAAATCTGACTAAACCAACCTTTTGGATATGAAGGGATGACTCTTTTTTTATTATTTCTAGATCTTCTTTTGCTTTCTTATTAAATATTAATAATTCATCCAAAATTTCATCAATCTTCTGTTTTCTCGTCTTAGAGATCAAATTATTATAATGGGCTTTAGTCTTTAAAACTATCCCCGTCAAAAAAACCAGCCAAATAAAAAAAATGACTCCGATTATATATATTATCATCAAATACATTCTATAGTCTTCAATAAAAACTGTCAATGATATTTGTATTTGATATTTAATATTTAATATTTTATATTTACTACCGTATGCCTAAAAAGACGAAGAAAGAAAAGATATTGGCTCTTTATCACAAAAAAATTCGTTTATTAGAAAATAAACAAACGACTATGCCTATGACTCCATCTATGACTCAATTTCCTGCCCCGATGCCGATTATAAACCCTCCGAATCGGAGGGTAAACCAAGAAATAAAAATTTCGCCCTTAAATAAATATTTTTTTTCCGACCTAAGAAAAAGTTTAATTTTAATTACTCTGATCATTGGCCTTGAAATTTCTTTGTATTTTGTTACGATGATTAAGTAGTTACTCATTAAAAGTTCGATAACAGTTTCTAATGAAGGGGGTGACAAATAATTATGGTAAGCATGTACTGTGTCAAGTGCCGAGGTAAAAAAGAAGTTGCTAATCCGGAAAAAGTCACCATGAAAAATGGCAAACCAGCAATGAAAGGAAAATGTCCAGATTGCAAAACCGGAATGTATCGCATCGGCGCTGCATAATATTTTATTTAAATAAGGTATGTATCCCCTCACCACTGGTGGTGAGGGGTTTTTTATTAAATCAGTTTAAAAGTATAAATCTTTTTGTAAACAGATTGACTTCCGCCAAGAATACTCTCAAATAAAACTAATTTATTTATTTTAAAAGAAACATTAACTGCCACTTTTGCTAATCTTTTTTTAAGAACAAAATACTGTTGTTTTGAAGGAATCTTGTAACGAGCCAAGGTCAAATGGGGAATAAATCTTGCTGAATTTTCAGAAATTTTAAATATTTCCTTGATACTATCATTGATTTTTTCAATCTTTTTTTCTCTTCTAAAATTAAGATGGATAGTGATTTTATGATGAATAAACAAATCAACTGAAGTCGAGTAAAAATAAAATAATTCTTTATCATATAAAACTTGTTCTAATTTATTAATAATTTTTTTATGATCGGAAATTTCCCCAAAAAAGTAGACGGTAATATGATAGTTATTAGCGGGCACCCACTGAAACTGGGAATATGCTTTTTTGATCTCTAATAGTTGATCATCTATCTCTTTCTTTATTTTATCTGACAACTCAATCGCTAAGAATAATCGCATAATAAAAATATCAAATATCAAAAATATTAATAATCCTTCTTGTTGAAAACCTTTTTATTAGAGGAATAACCGTTACAAGACGACCGCCGATTTCTTCAATCTGTTTTCTTTTGTTCTTCAATTGTGGATCGCCTTCGGTAACGGCAACAATTTTAGGACTGATTGTTTTAACCATATTAAAGTATTCTTTATTGCTTGAAAAATAAGGAAGAAGTAAGACTAAATCAACCATGTTTAACGAAGACAAAACCTCTGCTCTTTCTTTCTGATTATGAATTGACAATTTTTTCTTATGCTTTTTTATAAACTCATCCGACTCTAACGTAACAATTAAAAAATTACCTTGCTCTTTTGCTTTTTCAAGAAACTTTAAATGGCCAAAATGGATAAGATCAAAACATCCTCCAACTAAAACTGTTTTTTTGTCTTTAAAAACTTGACTAAAGGAAGTTATCTTATCATAGGGAATAATTAAAGCGGTTTTTCTCACCGTAAAATTATACAATAATAATTATGAAATTATTGACGGAAATTGTTGAAGAAAAACAAAATGCCTTAATTGTTTCAAAAAAGGAATACTCGTTTATTTCTCTCTTAAAAAATGAATTAAAAAGAGTCTCTATTAATCCTTTTAATTCCCCCTTTATTCCAAAAATTATCAAAATATTCCATTATATTTTTATCATTAATGAATCTATATCTTTAGAAAAAATCAGTAACAATAAAGAGAGTTTTTTTATCTATGTTTTTTTCGGGAAAAAGAATCATCATGTCAATATAAAAAATCCGCCAAAAAATATAAAAATTATTACTGTTAACGGCGATCGGCTGGAAAAAAATGAAATCGATCAGATTCTCTGGTTTGCTTTTTCTAAAAGTAATGAAATAAACCTTAATCTAAATCTGTCTCAATTAGTAAAAAATAAATTTAGCGATCATAAGGAAATCGACCAAAGGTCGATCGCCCTCTGGGCGAAAAAATTTATTACCAAAAAAAATTTAGTCCTTCTGTCACTATTTTCCATTATTATGTTACATTTTGCTTTTATTCCTTTTCTTTTCCTATCACTTTTTCTCAATTACCAAAATTATTTAGCTCTTAAAAAAAATTCTTTTAAAGATATTAATAATTCGACATCAATCAATGAAATTTCTAAAAAATTATACTCAATCGTCCGACCCAGTTATCTTTTATTCGGAATTGCCATCCTACCTGACAATCTGATTAATATCAACGAAAAAAGCCTGACGATTGTCAGACAAACTGAATCATTGTTGGAGAATTTTAAGGGTTTGGAAGATCTCTTCTTTCAACCGGAAAAATCAACTGAACAAAAAACTATTTTGACTTTGCGAATTGAAAAAATGAAAATTAACCTAACCAATATTCAGGAAGAACTTAATATCATTGCTCAAAAAATGCCGCTAATAAATAATTCTTTTAGTCAAATAAAAAAACAGCTTATAGAACTGTCAGACAACTTACAAAAAGCTAAAAAAGTTATCAATTATTTTCAAGGTGTTCTCACGGAAAAAAACCTAAAAAAATATGTCATCTTTTTTGCCAATAATATGGAACTAAGACCAGGCGGTGGATTCTTAGGTTCATTCGGCATTTTTGAAATTGGTAATTATAATATTAGCAATATTAAAGTTTATGATATCTACGATGCTGATGGCCAACTGACCGTTCACCTTGATCCGCCGAAACCAATTGCCCAATATCTAAACGTCCCTCATTGGTTTTTTAGAGATTCAAATTTTTCACCTGATTTTTTTACTAACTATCAAAAGGCCTTATTTTTTCTGGAAAAAGAAATGAAAATGACTGATTTCTCCGGCGGAATTCTTTTGACAACCACTGCCGTTGAAAATATTCTTTATGCTTTTAATGACCTATATCTGCCTGATTTTAAGGAATATATTAATGCCAAGAATTTTTATTTAAAAACTCAATTTTATGTGGAAAAGAATTTTTTTCCGGGTTCAATTCAAAAAAAAACATTTTTATCCTCTCTAGTTAGACAGTTGCAAAATAATTTCAATACCGTTAATGTCAAAACTTTATTTTCTCAAATAAAAAAATCCCTTGATGAAAAACAGATAACTGTCTTTTTTGAAGATAAAAATATTCAGTCGTTTTTTGACTCATCTTTTTGGTCCGGCCGAGTCATCGATCCCAAATGCACTTTATCAGAAGACTGTATCATCGATTACGTCTTCCCCTATGATGCTAATGTTGGTGCCAATAAAGCTAATTTTTTTATTAACCGGTTTATTAATTTAAAAGTGAAAATTGATTCTCAAGGTAAGATTACTCATCTTTTTTCTCTTCAGTATAAAAACGAGTCGCCGGCAGAAATTTTCCCGACCGGCTATTACCGCAATTATTTTCAGATTCTCTTGCCAAAAGACTCGACTCTTAATCAAATCACCAAAGACGGCGTCTTGGTTGAAGACATTGATCAAATAGATGATCAGTATAAACTAATCGGTTTTCTTTTTGAACTGGCGCCGGGAAAAACCGTTGAGATAAAAATTAGTTATCAACTAAATAACCCTTTGAAAAAAGGAAGGAACATCTATCAGTTAATTGTTCAAAAACAGATTGGCGCCAAAAACTCAGATCTGATATTAGAATATCAGTTAGATAAAAACATTTCCGTGCTTAACCAAAATTTTTCTCCCATTGTTAAAGATAATCAAATCGTCTATAATACCAGTTTATCAACTGACAAAATATTTCTTATCGAGTTGACAAGAGAGTAGCAGAAAAAAATAATCGTTATAAATATTATAATTTTTATAAATTTTATATGAAAAACAAAAAATCAGCTAGTTCTTCAGAAAAAGTCTCTCTTAAGGTGGAATCTCGACAGGTTTTTGGTAAAAAATTAAATAAGATTCGCAAGCTGGGATTAGTTCCCGGTAATGTTTACGGTCCAGACTTCAAATCTCAATCAGTGTCTGTTGCGCACAAAGATTTAGTTAAAACCTATAAAAAAGTCGGTGAAACCGGCGTTGTCTACTTATCTTTAGACAAAGATAATATTCCCGTCTTAATAAAAACTATTCAAAAACATCCGGTGTCTGGTTCTTTACTTCATATTGATTTTAGAAAAATTGATCTTTCTAAAAAAATCGAGACAGCGGTTCCGGTCAAGACGATCGGCGCTTCCGAAGCAGTCTCTCAAAAAGGCGGCGTCCTTCTTGTTCAATCAGATACTTTGCTGATCGAAGCTTTACCTGAAAATATTCCTTCTCATATTGAAGTTGATATTTCTGTTATTAAAGAGATCGGTCAAGAAATCAAAGTGGCTGATCTGAAAAAATCTGATAAATATGAGGTAAAAACTCCGGCCGAAAAAGTCGTCGCCGCCGTCATTGCTCATAAAGAAGAAAGCATTATTCCGGAGACGGCCGTGGCTGCTCCTGAGATTATTACTGAGGCAGCTCCAGATGGAACAGATGAAGCTACTACGCCAGCAGAGGGAGAAAAGAAAGAAAAGACAGAAAAAATCAAAGAAGCCGCTCCAGCTAAAAAAGAAGCTCCAGCTGCTCCTAAGGGCTCGTCCGTAAAAAAATAGATTTAACAAAAATAATTTATATGACCATAATCAAAAGTGAGTTTTCTTTAGCTTTAAATCAGGTGGCGACCGAAAGAGGCATCTCGGTTGACGATGTTCTCTCTTCGATTGAACTTGCAATAGTTGCCGCTTATAATAAAGAGTACCCGGAAAAAACCGAAGAAATTAAAGCTACTGTCAATAAAGATACCGGTGAAACAAAAATATTTGAGAGTGATAAAGATATTACTCCTCCGGGGTTTGGACGCATTGCTGCTCAAACCGCTAAACAAGTCATTTTACAAAAAATCAGGGAAGCGGAGAAAAAAAACGTGGCTGCCCATTATCAATCTCAAATCGGGGCTGTTATTAAAGGCCGAATCATTCGTTATGACGGCTACAATGCTACTGTTGATATTGGTAAAGCCGAGGCTGTTCTTCCTAAAGAAGAACAGATGAAAAATTATCAATATCAGGTTAATGACAATCTGATTGTTTATCTTAAAGAAATCTCCAATGATAAATTTAACAATCCAAGAATTATTGTTTCGCACTCTCATCCTAAGTTAATTGAAGAACTTTTTAAACGGGAAGTGCCTGAGGTTGCCAACGGTACTGTTGAAATTAAAAAAGTGGTTCGCGAACCGGGCGAACGAGCTAAAATTGCCGTTACTTCAACCCAATCCGGAGTTGATCCGGTCGGCGCCTGTGTTGGTCAAAAGGGTGTTCGCGTCCAGACCGTTACCGATGAGCTGGGAGGTATGGAAAAAATTGACATCATTCAATGGAACAAAGATGAAAAATTATTTTTAATCGCCGCTTTATCACCGGCTAAAATTACTTCAGTTGAGATTGATAAATCAGGAAAAAGGGCTAAAGTAATGGTAGAAGAAAAAGAAGCGCCTTTAGCCATCGGAAAAGGCGGAATCAATGTTAACTTAGCCTCAAGACTAACGGAATTTGAGATAGATATTGTCCAGACTAAGTCAAAAGAGGTTGCTGCGACCGAAAAAACTACCGAAGATAAAATTGTTGAGGAAAAGCCAAAGACATAAGTTAAAATTCAGTTTGACTTTTAAATTATAATTAAACCATGAACCAATCTCGTCCACCAATCGTCGCTATTTTAGGCCATGTTGATCACGGAAAAACCACTCTTCTGGATTATATTAGAAAAAGCAACATTACTGATAAAGAATATGGCGGGATTACCCAGAAAATCGGCGCCTATGAAATTACGACGGATTTTGAAGATTATAAAACCAATAAAATTACCTTTATCGATACTCCCGGTCATGAAGCTTTTACTAAGCTGCGCGCACGAGGCGCCAATGTATCAGATATTGCCCTGCTTTTAATTGACGGCAAAGACTCGGTCATGCCCCAAACCGCTGAGTCAATTTCTCATATCAAGGCCGCTAAAATTCCTTTTATCGTTGTTATTAATAAAATCGATCTGCCGGAAACCAATCCGGAAAAAGTCAAGAACGATCTTTTAAAATATGAAGTGATGACTGAAGGCAAAGGTGGAGAGGTTCCGGTTGCCTTAGTTTCCGCCAAAACCGGCAAAGGTGTCAATGAACTTTTAGAAACTATTCTTTTTATTGCCTCTGACTTAAAACTCAATTTTGACGAAAAAAACCCAGCTTTAGCCTATATTATTGAAACAAAAAAAGACCGACGGGGAATTGTTGCTAGCGCTATTATTAAAGATGGTACGATAAAAATAGCTGACACTCTTTTTGTTAATGATCAAAAAATAAAAGTTAAGTCTTTAATCAACGATTTTGGCAAAAGTATTTCTCAAGTATCACCTTCTAGTCCATTTGAAATTCTGGGATTTAATGACATACCTGAAGTCGGTAGTATGATTAAACAACAATTACCAATCTCCAATGACCAATCTCCAATAACCAATGACCAATTACCAATTACCCAAAAAACTTTGACCATGGAGGATGTTTTAAAAACACCAATCATCGAAAAAAAACTGGCTGCCATTATTAAGGCTGATTCACAAGGCAGTGTTGAGGCGTTAAAAAATTCTTTAAAAGATAATATTAATCTTAATATTGTTCTTTTAGCCGTCGGAGAGATTAATAAATCCGATATTTTTTTAGCTAAAGCCACCAAATCAATCATTATTGGTTATATGGTTAAAACCCGTGCCGAAGCGGCTGATTTAGCCAAACAGGAAAAAGTGATTATTAAATCCTATCAGATAATCTATGAACTTTTGGACGAACTTAACGAAGTAGCTAATCTGATTAAAGAAAAAGAGGAAAAAGAAAAGAATCTTAAAGGTGAAGCTCGTATCATAGCTAACTTTATTATTGAAAGGGAAAAAATCTTTGGAGTTTCGGTTATTAAAGGAAAAATTAATCTGGGTGATCAATTGGAATGCTTTAGAAAAAATAAACTTATAGGAAAAACTAAATTAGTGTCTTTAAAAATCCGCGCTAAGACGGTTAATGAAGTAAAGAAAGGTCAGGAAGCGGGAATGATCTTTGGGCCGCCGCTTGACTTTGTGGTCGGTGATGTGGTAAAATCTATCCTATAAGAAATATGGATAATAACCAAAGTACTTTACTTAGAATTCAAGAAATTACTACCAAATGCCGTTCAGCGGTTATTGTCGTTCCTCCTAATCCGTCTATTGATGCGATTGCCGCGTCAACTTCTCTTTATTTAGCCTTAAATAAAATGGGGAAAACCGTTTCTCTTGTTTGCAGTCAAAAACCGCAATCTGATTTAGTCGCTTCTGATAAATTCCAAAATATCATTGGCGCCGGCGGCGATAGCCTGATGATTTCTTTTCCTTATACTGATGGCGCGATTGATAAAGTTGATTACAACATCCAAGGCGAAGCTTTTAATCTGATTGTCACTCCCCGACCCGGTTTTCAAAAACTTAACCCAAATCAAGTAAATTTTTCCTATAGCGGCGGCCTGGTTGATATGATTATTGTTATTGATGCGCCAACCTTAAGCAGCTTAGGAACAATCTATACTGATAATCAAAATCAATTTACCGGAAAAGATATTATTAATATTGATCGTCATTTAACCAATGCTTATTTCGGAACCGTCAATTATGTTAATAAAACTATTTCTTCGATTTCCGAATTAATTTTATCGGTTCTGCAAACTTTGCGAGTCGAAATTGATCGGGATATGGCGACCAATCTTTATGCCGGTGCCGCCGCCTCAACCAATAACTTTACTTCTTATTCCACCAATGCCGAAACTTTTGAACACATTGCCGCTTTACTTCGATTAGGAGCTGTTAAAAAAGCTTTTAAAAAACCTGTTTCTTTTCAATCACAACCAGTCAGACCACAACCAACAGTAATAAATTCTATGCCCGGACGTAATCCGGAAACACCTAAAGCCGGACCAATTGAGTCAGTGGAAAAAGAAACACTAACAGAAAAGCCGCAAACCAGTCAAGAATGGCTCAAACCAAAAATCTTCAAAGGCGGGGGTTTGATATAATGACTTCATGTCCTTTACTTTAATAGTCGCTTTTATTTTTTTTCTTGTTACCCTTTTTATTATTCGTCAGTGGTTAAATAAGCTTGAGGAAAAAACTACCCTTTCATCCGACCTTGTCCAATGGCTTAAAACTTCTAATCTTTCTGTTGATCAAAAGCTAACCAAAAATTTAGAAATATTCGCCTCAGTTCAAAAAACTATCGGCGAATTTTCAGAGATTGGTCGATCAATGAAAGAATTACAAGAATATCTCACCTCTCCAAAACTTCGTGGAAACATTGGCGAGCATGTATTAAAAGAGCTTCTGGCTCAAAATTTTCCAAAATCTTCCTATAAACTCCAATATCATTTTAAAACCGGATCAATCGTCGATGCCATTCTTATTACCTCTCAAGGTTTAATACCAATTGATTCAAAGTTCCCAATTGACACTTTTAAAAAAATTGCCAAAGCTGCTAATAAAGATGAAATTGCCATAATAAAAAAAGATTTTGTAAGAGATGTAAAAAAACACGTCGATGATATTGCCAGAAAATATATCTTACCTGATGAAAAAACTCTTGACTATGCCCTAATGTATATCCCGTCTGAAAGTGTATATTACGAATTAATAAATAGTGAAGAGATATTTGACTATGCCGGAAAAAATAGAGTTCTTCCAGTCTCACCAATGAGTTTTTACGCATATATTAAAGCCATCCTCATCTCATTTGAAGGTGAAAAAATTGAGACTAAAGCCAAAGAAATTTTAAAGATCTTACAAGCAATAAAAAAAGATTACCAGAATACCGACGAGGCCTTGTCAATATTAAATAAACATGTTACTAACGCTTTTAATCAAAGCTCTCAGGTAACAAAAACATTTTCTTCTTTGGGGCAAAAACTGGAATCAACTAATTTGCTGGCGGTTGAGAAGGAAGAGAGGGCACTTGAATAAATATGAAAATTTCTTTCAAACACGAACTTAAACTCGATGATGAACTCACCAATGAACAAATTGTCAATCTTCTTCTCAAATCCCGTAACATAAAAGACCTTAGAGAATTCCTAAATCCTCCATCCCCTCTTACCTTAATCCTCAACGACTTTGGCCCCTATAAAAAATCTTTTAAAAAAGTATTAAAGATTCTCAAAGAAATCAAGGAAAAAAATCAGATGATCGTTGTCTATACTGACTATGACGCTGATGGCATTACCGGCGGAGCGATTCTTTGGGAAACTTTGTATCTTCTTGGTTTTAAAGTCATGCCTTATGTGCCGCACCGAAAATTAGAAGGCTATGGTTTTTCCAAAAAAGGCATTGATAATGTCAAAAAAAAATTTAATCCTACTTTAATTATTAGCGTTGATCATGGAATAACTAAAGTCGAAGAAATTGAATATGCCTCCTCTTTAGGAATAAAAATAATTGTCACCGATCACCATCTGAAAGGTGAAAAAATTCCTAAAAAAGCTGAAGCGATTTTCCATATCCCTACTCTTTCCGGTTCCGGCGTCGCCTACTTTTTTGCCAAAGAGGTTTTTCTGAATTTTAAGTCTTCAACTACCAACTACCAACTACTAACTACTAACTTCACTACCGACTACCTCGCCCTTGCCACCATCGGCACAATCGCCGATCTTGTCCCTCTCACCGGCCCTTCCCGCTCAGTTGTCAAACATGGACTTGAGGCTTTCAAAAAAATAAAACGGGTAGGCCTTAAACAAATCATTAAAGAATCAGGAATAGAAAACAAAGATATTACTCCTTATGACATCGGCTTTATCATCGCGCCGAGAATCAATGCCATCGGACGACTGGAGCATGCGATTGAAGCTTTGCGACTGCTTTGTACCAATGATGAAAAAAAAGCCTACGATCTTGCTCACAAAATCGGCAATGTAAATATAGAGAGACAGGAATTGGTGGAAAAAGCAATCGAAGAAGCAAAAGGGTCAGTCCTTTTAAGGACTGACCCTATAAATCTTCCCAAGATTTTGATTCTTGTTTCCGAACACTGGCATGAAGGCATCATCGGCTTAATCGCCTCAAAAATCGCTGAAGAATTCTACCGGCCAACAATCGTCCTCACCAAAAACGACGGATCTTATAAAGGATCAGCCCGCTCTATTCCTTCTTTTCATATTACCGAATTTCTTTGCAGTCTAAAAAAATATCTGATTGACGTTGGCGGCCACAAACAAGCGGCCGGCTTTACCATTGAAGAAAAAAATCTTAACAACTTTAGTGCGGCCGCACTCGAGTTGTCATCTAAGATGATCAAGGACAAGGATCTTGAAAGAAAAATTCAGGCTGATTTGAAAATTTCTTTATCGAAAATCAACCTGTCCTTAGTAAAATCTTTAGAAAAACTTGCTCCTTTTGGCATTGGTAATCCGACGCCAACTTTCTACAGCCAAGGAGAAATTGTCGACGCCAAACTTTTTGGGAAAACGAATAATCATCTAAAAATATTTATCAAAGATAATAACTCTCTCCCCCTCGAATTAATTGCCTTCTTTATCCACCGTAGCCTTGGCGAAGGTGGAAACCAAGCTGAGAAATTTAAAGAACTTTCCCGCGGACAAAAAATAAAAGTCGTCTATAGTTTGGAGGTTGATAGGTGGAATGGGAGAGAAAGGTTGAGAGGAAAAATTATTCAATCTTTGCCTTAATACTTTGATTTGTTCCTCCATTGTTTAAGCTAACTTCACAGGTATTATAGAACGAGAATATCCTCTGTGTGCGAAAGCATCGATTGTAGTGGCCATACCTCCTAAAAGCATTTTATAATACTCTTTTGGGGTAATGTTTATATCTATTTTTCTTTGTTTCTTTAAATTCAGAAGAGTTTGGGTTAAAGAATAAACTGAACAATAAAAATCTCTAATACCATATTTGGGCCCATATCTTACTCTATGATGACCATCAATTATAGCTAAATTATAATCAATATCTGGTATTAATTCCATAAGAGCCAAATCAAATAATGAATCAGTAACGTTTAAATTAGGAACGGCACAACTAATTACTGGAAAGTCTCTTGTTAACAGATTTATATCTCCCATTTCTATATATATACGATATAGTTCTTCTATTTTTTTTCTTTTTTCTTCGGTATATTCAACGGGAGGTTGAATACCATTTAGATATCCAATATTAACAACCAATAATTCACTTACTTTATGTTTTTCCCCAAACAATTGTGGATCAATATCAAAATATGATTTTACTTTTTCTACCATATATTAAAAAACCCCGCTTTGGGCGGGGTGGTTTGATAATTTACAATTAAGTATTATCAACCACACCGTTTCCTAATCTCGATAAAGAGATTAAGATGGGGAATGAGTTGATAACAGATAGTTTTCATAAATATTATAAGATAAATTATATCAGAAGATTTATGGTTGTCAAAGGAAAAAAAAGAGATTACAATTGTTACATTATTATATTGACATATTATTAATGAAAAAAATTTATCTTTTTGTTGACGGAACTAATCTTTACGCATCTCAATATGAATTATTCGGGCCAAAAGCATATTTAAATTTTTCTAAATTAATCGAAGAAACGGAAAAAAAATTAGAAACTACTTTTACAAAAATATATTTTTACGCTTCTTATTCACCAAAAACAGAAAAGCCTGATAAAAAAACAATTCTTGCTCTAAAAAACGAGGCTTTTTTTTACAAGAATGTTAAACAAACAAAAAATGTTATTTTTTTCACGGGGTACCGCTCAAAAACAAGTGGTAAAGAAAAAGAGGTTGATGTCAAATTAACGGCCGATTTGGTTTGCGAAGCACTTACAAATAAAGGTATTGAAATTTATCTCCTTAGCGGGGATGCCGATTTTATTCAAGCACTACTTAAAATTAAACTATTTAAAAAAAATCCTATTGTTATTTCTCTACAAAATAGGATAATGTACAAAGCGGTTTATTTTTTTAAACTAATTATTATCTCTTTTGATAATCTTTGGAAAAATAAATTTAAACAGTTATATGGATATAAAGAGTTAAAAATGCTGAAAAAAGATTTATTTTTACCTATAAAATAAAAAAACCTGTGATGCATGCATCACAGGCAGGTTGAACAAAATATACAATATAATTAATGATTTGTCAATATGAAAAAACTTGATATAGCAAAAACAATTGAATTCGTTGGAAAAGAAGTTGAACTTTATGGCTGGATAGATACCAAACGTGATCATAAGAAAATTGTTTTTATTGATCTGCGAGATCGAACGGGAATTGTGCAAGTTGTAGGAGACGAACATTTTAAGAAATTATCTACTGAAGATGTTGTCTATATCAAAGGCCTCATTAAAAAACGGCCGGAAAAATTAGTCAATCCTAAATTTAAAACCGGCACTATTGAAATCGAAGCCAAAGAACTAAAAATTATTTCTAAAGCCAAACCGCTCCCCATTCCTGTTCAGGGCGAAGGTTATGATATTGATGAAGAAATACGTTTAAAATATCGTTATCTTGATATTCGTAGGCCAAGAATGACTAGAAACTTGCTTCTTAAATCAAAAACAACCATGTTTATAAGAAATTTTTTAACCCAGCGAGATTTTCTTGAGATAGAAACCCCAATTCTTACCAAAACCACTCCAGAGGGCGCCAGGGATTTTTTAGTTCCCTCCCGACTGCAAAAAGGCAAATTTTATGCTTTACCCCAATCGCCGCAACAGTATAAACAATTATTGATGGTCGCCGGTATCGAAAGGTATTTTCAGATTGCCCGCTGTTTCCGCGACGAAGATCCGCGGGCTGACCGAGCTTACGGCGAGTTTACCCAGCTTGATTTGGAAATGTCTTTTGTCACTCAAAAAGATATTATTTCTTTAGCCGAAGATCTATTTACAAAACTGATTAAAGAAATTTTTCCGGAAAAACATATTACTCAAACTCCTTGGCCGCGTCTCCCTCATAAGCACGTCATGGAAAAATACGGTACTGATAAACCGGACTTAAGAAAAAATAAAAAGGATCCTGATGAACTGGCCTTTTCCTGGATAATTGACTTTCCATTATTTAAAGAACAAACTACTGATGATTTTTTCTATGGTTCAGGAAAAGCCAAGTTTGCTCCGTCTCATCATATGTTTACCGCTCCTCATCCAGAAGATATTCCACTTTTGGACAAAGATCCTCTTAAAGTTAGAGGCTTACAACATGATATGGTTTTAAACGGTTATGAAGTCGGCGGCGGATCAATCAGAATCCATGATTCCGAAGTGCAAAAAAAAGTCTTTGATTTGATTGGTTTTACTGAAGAGCAAAAAAAACAGTTTTCTCATATGCTTGAAGCTTTCACTTATGGAGTCCCGCCGCACGGCGGGATTGCGCCAGGTATTGACAGATTTTTGATGGCTGTTCTTGGTGAACTATCTGTCCGCGAAGTAATTGCTTTTCCTGCTTCCTCCGGCGGAAAAATATCTGTTATGGAAGCTCCATCACTGGCAACTGACGAACAACTTAAAGAACTAGGTATAAAAGTTATAAACCCGTTAACACGTTAACGCGTTAACGAGTTAACGTGTTATGAAACTAAAATTTTGTTTACTTTTTATTTTCTTTACTTTCCTCTTTCTCTTCTACCCCGGTGACTCATATTATTTTCACCTCTTTGCCTATAACCGGGAAGCAATCAACAAGACAACGCCTGCTTTAAAAATTAAGATTAATCCTGTTCCTTATTTAAAACTTGCCTATTATCCCGAAGTCTCAGCTGAAGGAATTTACTTAGTTGATCTACCTTCTTTTACGCCGGTCTTTGAAAGAAATTCTCACCAGCGATTTCTTCCTGCCTCAACCACCAAAATTATGACGGTTTTAGTCGCTTACGATCTATACAAGCCTGAGGACATAATTACTGTTAAACAAACAGTGGAAGAGGGACATGTGATGAATCTTGTTTCAGGTGAAAAAATCACGGTAGAAAATCTTCTTTACGGAACTTTGGTTCATTCGGCCAATGATGCTGCTTTTGCTTTGGCTGACAACTTTGGCCGGGAAAAGTTTATGAAAAAAGTCAATGAAAAAGCCAAATTATTAGGAATGAATAATTCAAATTTTAAAAATCCGGCTGGGCTTGACAACCAAAATCAATACACAACTCCTTTTGATTTGACTTTGGCGGCTCGAGAACTTCTCAAAAATCCATATCTCTCTAAAATCGTTTCCACCAAAGAAATCACTATCTCTGATATTGATTTTAAATATTTTCATCAACTGACTAATGTCAATAAACTTTTGGGAGAAATCCAGGGACTGGGCGGTTTGAAAACCGGCTATACGGAAAATGCCGGAGAAAATCTGGTCTCTTTTTATAAAAAAAATGGGCATCAATTTGTTGTAGTAATCTTAAAAAGTCAAGACCGGTTTAATGACACAAGAAATATTATTAAGTGGGTGGAGGAAAACATTGGATATTACTCTTTCACTGCCGGAACATAGCCTACAAAGTTCCCTTCTCCCAAAAATACATAGACCGGCTGGAGATAATTTTGATAAATATCCGGATCTAAATAACCGAGTTTCATGCTTTTGATAACAATGTTTTTTTGACCTTCTGTCCCAGCCACCACCATACCTTTACCATTATTCAGTTCCGACCAAGCCTGATCGCCGATTTTTATCGGATAAACTCCGACCTGCTCTTCGGATTTTTCAAAAAAAGCTATCTGGCTTTTAATTATTTGATAATCAGTTCCTTGAAAAAGCATGATGACATAATTTTGACTGTTAAAAAACTTTGGCGTGACAATGGAGAAATCATCAATATTGGGCCTATAAAAATCAACCTCAACCAACTGAGCCAGATCTCGTTTTTCAACATTAATAAAATTTTCATTACCGGAATTATATTTTAGATAAATTATTTTGGTTGTGCCCTTTCCCAGTTCATCAGGATAACGACCGATCTTTTTTAAAAAATCGATCGCTTTATTTTCAATCTCCGGTTTTGAGGGAATAGTTAGTTGTGAAGAAGAAAATAATTCGCTGTCAACTTTTCTGTCAAATTTAAAATTAAAGTTAGCAATATCAATCTTTAAAGTTTTTTCCTCATCAATAAAAGAAGCGATTTTATCAACTAATTTATGTTTAATCACCGTCGTATCAAAACCAAAACTTTTGGCAATCAAATAAATTTTTTCACTGTAACCAAAACGAGGATTGAACTGGGGCAGGAAAAAAACTTTGGCGGTCTCAGTGGCGGTGACCGGAGCCCCTTCAATCGTATCTAAAGTAAATCTCAAGCCTGCGCTTGTGGTTGACTGAGGAATCTCTGGTGGACTGATCTTTCCGAAAATCGGATTGGTGTAAACAGCCATAGTTTTATTGGAGTCCAAATAAACCAAAACTAACTTGATTGAATAAAAAAAGATCAAAAAGATAAGAAAAAATAAGATTAGAAACGGCAAAGATTTCCGGAAATAATAAGAAAGCTCGGTTAAGGTCATAATCTCATCTTACTGACTTAACCAACCGCCGTCAACATAGATCACCGTACCGGTAATATAATCAGCCTCATCAGAAGCTAAAAAGACTGCTGTGGCACCAATATCTTCAATCTTGCCAAATCTTCCTTTTGGGATTCTCGCCAACATGCCCATTTTCATCTTTTCATCAGCCAATATTCCGGTAGTCATATCGGTTTCAATCACACCGGGACCGATGGCGTTAATATTAATTCCCCGCGGTCCAAGCTCAATGGCCAGATCTTCTACCATGGCAATCACTCCGCCTTTTGAAGAGGCATAATGAACAATGTTGCCAAATCCAACTCCCGCTCCGCCTGAAGCGATTGAGGAAATATTAATAATCTTTCCTCCTGCGGACATAATCTTAATCGCTTCTTGAACACAGAAAAACTGTCCTTTCAAATTAATGTTTAATACTTTATCCCATTCTTCCTCAGTTATTTTATCTATTGGATTCATATAAACTATCCCGGCATTGTTCACTAAAATATTAAGCTGGTCAAATTTATTTTTTATCTCCGCAAACATTTTAACAACCTGTTCTTTGTTGGAGACATCGGCCTGAACCGAGAATGAATCACCGCCTAATTTTTTAACTTCAGATACGACTGATTCGGCTTCTTGGGCTTTTGAATAATAATTAACGGCGACCGATGCGCCAGCTTTAGCCAGAGCTAAAGCAATTCCTTTACCTATACCTCGCGAAGCTCCTGTAACTAGAGCTTTTTTACCTTTTAGATTAAACATAATCTTCAAAGAAAAATTTATAATATACTTAAAATTTATTCTACATTTATTCTCGACAACAATCAAACATTTTAATAAACGCTTTGCTGATTTTTTTGAATAAGTCATTTTTAAGATAATCTATAAACCCTTTAATTATTTCGTTTAATTTCATAAATAACTCCACTACATTATAATGTTATAATGTAGTAGCTTACTTTATCAATCTAAATAATAATATCACTATCAATAAAAGCAGAAAAGAAACAATTATCCTTTGATAAGGGAAAAAAACTTTTCCATGATTAATCTTTCTTAAAAGTTTATCCGTTATCAAAGAAAGAAAAAATGTTAATAAACCTATTAATACTAAATCATTAACTCCCAGTTTTTTAGCTATCAACAATACTCCCCCAATTGTAATAATACACGCAGGACACATAGTTTATGATAAAATTTGCTATTATAATTTGCAATCTTAGATATAAACATGAAACCCTGTTTACTTTTTCTTTCCTGCAAAAATATAGTAGAGGCGAATAAAATTTCTGGTCAGTTGCTAAAGGAAAAACTGATTGTATGCGCTAAAAAAATATCCATTAACTCTTCTTATCTTTGGAAAAATAAAATCGAATCATCAAAGGAAGTTCTATTGATTATGGATTCAATTGAGGAAAATTTTAAAAAGATTAATCAAGAAGTTAAAAAACTTCATAGCTACAAAACTTATACTTTGTTAATGACGAAGATAAATAAAATTAATGATAAGGCTTTGAGATGGCTTCGAGATAGCACGCTTGGTGGGACAGTTTAAATGTCATTCCCGCGTAGGCGGGAATCCAAGCTAAATATACATTTTAAAAGATGTGATTATAGACTGGATCCCCGTCTTCACGGAGATGACAAGATTCATTAAGATTCTTTACGATTCAATAAATTTAAATGATATAATTTCTTGGGTTTAGTCGGGGTGGCGAAATGCTCAACTGACAGTTTGCGAACGTAGTGAGTAACTACTGTCAGTTAGTCCCGATGAACGAAGTGACATCGGGAGTAGACGCAAAATGTTTTAGGGCGAATGGCGAAATGGTATACGCGTAGTCTTGAGGAGGCTATGGGGCAACCCGTGGGAGTTCAAGTCTCCCTTCGCCCACCTTAGTCCCGACTTGTCGGGCGGCGCGGAGCGCCGCCCACTGTTCCGGAAGG
>CAZIYS010000014.1:0-16132 GCA_964543535.1 uncultured Gammaproteobacteria bacterium
GTTCAGTTTAATTATTTTTGATAAAATAGGTTCTTAAGAAGTTGTATAATTGCACAAATATTGTTATGTAAATCTAATTGAGTTAATAGTTGGGTAAATCTATGTAGATTCCATCAATCAATTTATATTCAAGAGCTTCTTCAGGAGTAAATTCTCTATTTAAAAGAGAGTCTCTTTCAATAGTTGCAATATCTTTTCCCGTTTGTTTAGCAATTTTTGGAAATAATGTTTTTCGAAGTCTCTCTAACCTTAATCTCCTTGGTTCATCTAGTAATTCGTTTGGTCTTTCTCCTGGATGAGAATTAGAACCATGAAATTGAATTATTGAATCTGGTATAGCAAAAACTCCATCAGGATTTCCTATCATAAGAGCTCGCACTCCAACAGAAAAACAGTGACCATTAGTTAATGTATAACAAACCAATCCTTTTTTTCTCATCGCAATAATCTTATTATCAAGATTTTCAACCTCATCAGAATTTCCACCAAGGGTACTTATTAATATTGTAATTGGTTGTGAAGTTCCTAAATCATCTAATATCTTCTCCCATAATTTATATTGATTTTTTCCTTTATTTGCTTCTACTATCCCATATATTTTTAATACTCTACCTGATTGAATACATTGTTTCACATCTTTGTATTTTCTCGCTAGTACGTCAGCTGGTTGGAGATCTATTTTTTTTGGAGCAAAAGGTGTTATTCGTGAAACCGATGATTCATCAAACATAGCTTTATTATATAATTTTTAGTTAGGTTTGAATACTTAAACGGAGTACAGTTGAAGGAATTGTCTTTCTTGTCCGAAGCTATAATACCAACCTAACACTTTTTGCACAATTAGCTTCAAATCTGGTTCGGTTGCGTGACTGAGTGGGTCACTTTAGAGCCCTATGAGGTTCCTCAAGTACGAGATGAGACTTTTTTGGAACATAAATCAAAAAGGGAGCCTACCAAAGGGTTCGGTTATGACCCGAATCTTGACGGGGAAAAGGGTTTAGTGTCAACGGTCGTTTTTTGTCCTAAAACAAGCTGACTAATCAACTCGCCACCAATAGATCCCAAGGTAATCCCCCATTCCCCCCAAGCCGTAGAAGCAAAGTAACCTTTAAGCGTCTTCGACTCACCAACGATCGTTTGAGAAAAATCTAACTGACTCTGTTGCTCGGTCGACCCTTAAGGAAATTGTCGATATTGGAAACAAAAATTTCTTTTTTCAAATTAGTGGCTTCATTAGTGACAAAACCAATCGGCGGATAGACAATGCAGTTTTTATATTGGGCCAGTTTCTCTACATCCTTTTTATTCATCTCATCCGGATGATCAAAAATAAAGGTAATATCATCTTTTTTTAGTCGATTTTCCAAAGCGAAAAGATCAATTAATTCCATCGGCGCCACATTGATTACGACCGCTCGTTTTTTAATTGAATTAATCCGTTTCTTATTCAAAATCCTTTCGGTCTCTTTGGATTTACTCAAATGAAGAGATAGAAAATCGCATTTTGGAATTAAAGTATTGATTGATTCATATTTAACTCCCTTTTTCTCAATGTCTTTTTTTCTATTTCTTGACCAATAAGATACTTTGGCGCCAAAACCCAAGGCAATCTCTGCTACTCGGCTGCCAATCCTTCCCAGACCGATGATACCGAACTGTTTTTCTTTGATTTCATAGGCGGAAAGTCCATTTCCTGAGAAATCACCTTGACGAGTTACCTGTTTTGCTTTTTCCAAATTCCGCAGATGTTCTAAAATAAGACCAAAAACAAATTCCGCTACTGATTCGGTCGCATAACCGGGAATATTACAGACAGTAATTTTTTTTCTTTTTGCATATTCGATATCAACCGTTCCAAATCCTGTGGCCAAAAGCCCGATATATTTTAATTTTGGAAAACTATCTATAAATTTTTTATCAACCTTGTTGAATTTAGAGAATAAACAATCAACATCTGGTTCAGGTTTAAAGACTATTTTTTCAGCGCTTTTCGTAATTCTTTTCCAGACATCTTCATCAAGACCAGACCGATCAAATCCAGTAACCAATATCTTCTTGAATTTCATATCCAAATCCTACTCCTTTGCAAAAATGAAGTCAAATTTTTGGAGATCGTGGGACGTTTATCTTGCTTGTCCTGAGCCTGTCTAAGGAAGCGAAACGAGGTCAAAGAAATGTTAGAATTTATTTTAGCTTATATTTTTTAAATAAATATAAATTTAAGATTACTTGCGGTAGCATAAAGAGAGAGCCTAACACAGCCAGATCATACATCTGAAATTTTATTGCCATAAAAGTATAAGATAATGCCATAATACCGTATCCTAAAACCGGTATGATAAAAACGGATTTATCGTATTTTTTTTCTTTTTCAGGAAAAAAATATTCCCAACTTCTGAATATTCCAGTAACAATTATGGTTACTAAAAACCAACCAATAAAATTACCTACTGGAACTCCAAAGTAAGGTCCGCCTTCTACCCATTTCCAACTTCCTGATCTAACTGCTATTGGGTCCATAAATAGATCAATGGCAACCACTACCAGTCCGTCAAACAAAATAGCTATTAACATCAACCAAGAATTTCCCGACTGATGATTGGGTTTTTTTAACTTTAACCAATAAAAAAAAGAGTTGACCAAACAATAACCTGTATATATAAATACTGCCCAGTAAAAAATTACTGAAACAGGAACATTAAATATAGTCAGTTGAGGCTTGTAGATATAATGTCCACCGAAAATCGTTCCGTCTCTAAGCCCGATATATTCCATAATTAATCCTGTTATTGAGGCTAAAAATATAAAGAAAATCGCTCGAGCAAAGGACAAGGTTAAAACAGAATGGAGTAATAATAAAATTACCGGTAAGCCTAAAAATAATAATTTAAACCAAGGATATTTTTCCTCTATTCGGATACCGATTAAATCACTAATCAGTTTTATAAAAATAATTAAAAGAAGAAAATAAAATACTTTCCACAAAGTCTTTTCAATAATCTTCATAAGAAAATTATATCAGAATTTATTTTTATATTTTTATCCTTAAAATAACGGGCGGGAAGATTTATTTATAAACGATTTTAATGAGATTACTTCGTCCTGATTAAATCGGGACTCGTAATGACAATTTTTTTATTAATCAGACTATTTATCCTGTACAAAATTGTACAGAATAATATTAATTAAAGATTGTCAAGAGATAAAAATGCGGGCATCGTTGGATGAAATTAAAACTTCTTTAACTCTGTGATTACTATTTAGATGTTATAATTAAAATATTATTTTGGGCGGGTGGCGGAAATGTTCAACCAGCTGTTTCTGATACGAAGTGAGGAATTACAGCTGGTTAATCCCGCTGAAGGCGGGAGCAGACAGAAGTATGAATGCCAGAGTGTTGGAATGGCAGACAAGCACGCTTCAGAAGCGTGTGCTCGCAAGGGCGTGGGAGTTCAACTCTCCCCTCTGGCACACTTATTTTAGTGACTGGTCCAAAGATAGAAGATTAATTTTGTTTGTTTTGGCTAAATATAGATAAGAGGCATCGTAAAAACTAATTTTCTTTGATAAAGCCAATTTTAAAACCTGCAGATAATCGATTTTCTCCTCAACGATATCAAATTCTAAGAATGCCTGCAATAGCTCTTGGGCTTTAAACTTATTAATTTTTTTTCTTAAGACTGCGGTTCTTAAAGTGTTGCACACCTCAAATTTAAGTAAAGTAGTTGAGATAAGATTAATCTGTTTAGTTTTATATTGTTTCATCAACTCATTTACTTCATAATTGTTTTCATTCAGTAAAAATGCAAGTAAGTAAGAAGCATCTATCACAAAGTTTTTTTTAATATTTTCTACCATAATTTATGAATTCCTTAATTTCTTTATTGGATATTTTCTTAATATTTTTTCTTAAAGACAGTATTTTTTCATAAACTTTCATTCTTTTATCGTTTATTTTCTGGGGGTATACTTTGATAACAGCTTTTCTTACCAAATCGCCAACGGACGTGCTATTTTTATTTGCTAAAGCCACCAGATGGTTAAACAACTCTTCATTAAACAGGATATTGGTTCGTTTGGTTAACATATGTATACATATGTTATATATTGAAGTAATAAATGTCAAGGACAAATCAATCTGTTTTGTGTAAAATGTAGGAGTGTGTAAGGAGAGGTGGCTGAGTGGTCCAAAGCGAGGGGTTGCTAACCCCTTGAGCCGAAAGGCTCGCGCGAGTTCAAATCTCGCCCTCTCCGCACTAGAAAAAACTTATTCGTCAGCAAGATTGGTTTTTATAAAAGCCAGGCCAAACAACCTACGAGGTTGTACAAGGTTAGTTAAAAATTCCAGAATAATCTTAATAAACGGATAAATTCTTCCGCTTTTTCCTCTAATTAATGTGCTTTTATGCTGTCGTTGTTCAACGATATTTTTTACTTCTCTTTGAAAATCAAATATATTTTCATGTTTTAAAATTCCCGTATATCTTGCCGGTACGGCGATGCCCGCCTCTCTTCCGCTTCTTTGAGTTTGAAGATACAAACCTCGAAGGGCTCGACTTTGCCAGGACGAACTATCCAACCATTCTGTTGTTTCCTGGAAAGAAATTGTTTTGATTTTTCCCGGCGTAACTTCAGTTTTAAATAAACGCATTTTATAATCCTGTTGTTCTCGTTCCACAAGGTCCTCGACAATAGCCGGATTCTGAGCTTCTTCAAGACATGTCTTAACTAATAACTCAAAATCAACTCCCGAGCGTTTAAAAGTTTCCTGCCAATAATTATCTCCTGCTAACGATGCTACTTGACGGGCAATTCCCTGTAATAACGATTCCCAAAGATAATGATTCTGGAAGTCTCCTTTTTCAGAAACGGTTGGCCTTATTGAATGTCGAAAAGTATATTTTTGTCTTAAGGCTTTTCCTACCGTTTCAAAATGGCTCCACATTTCTAAAGCATTTTGCGTATCAGCTCCTCCTCTCATTTCTGCTTCAAAATAACATTGATTAATACAGGATGGGCAACCATTTTCAGTTGCTTTCATTGATTCGTTTCGCCATTTAAAATACCTTTCTACATTCAAGTCTCCTCCCTCTAAGAATTGTTCTAGTTGAGCGGTATCATTCGGACGGACTTCGGAACAAACATTAAGTCTTGGAATTAAACGACCGTTAATAAATTGAACACTAATGTGAAAAAAATCGGATGTTTGATTACATATCCAATGAAGCATATATGGGGCCATAATTAAATAAGGCATAGTCGTACGAATATGACGATCGGCAAATAAACGTCTGGCCAGTAATCTTCTAAAAACCATTTTAACTTGATCAGTAGTCGGTTCTATGGATTCATTATCTGTCGAAAAAGCCATTCCTTTTCCTTGAGCCAGACCAACGGCAAATAAGATATCGTGTTCCGTAATATAGTCACTTAAAGCAACATAGGTATCGGCGTTTTTTCTGGTCATGACGTGAGTTATGGTTGGAGTGATATTTGCACTCATTGCTTCTTCTGCTTTCGCTATTAGGTGTTCGAGATCGGGATTATATTTTGTTGGGTCAAAAGGAGAATTAGGATGATAAGAAAGATTAAACGTTTGTAGACCCATTCGACTGTAAAGTTCTATCAAATCTTTATTTATAAAACTACCGTTGCTCGTCAAAGAGATATTTATTTTGTTATTTGTCCCTGTAGCTATTGTCAAAGCAATTTTCTCGGCCGGGCTCATGGGTTTTTCTAAGTCTATCAATGCCCGTTTATTTTTCAGCGCATAATATTTTTCTAATGCTTGCTTTTGTTTTTTATTTAAAATTTTATTCTCAAAAAGCTCAAAAACTTTCCCCCATTTTGTATTGGATTGATGAGTCGTATCGACTATCTCCCCATTCGGAACAATACTCAATACTGTAGGTTTTAAAAGAGAGATTTGAGAAAATAATTTATCCATCGTTTCAACTGGTGGATCAAGAATTGGATTGTACAATTTTCCTGTTGGAACGGCACAAAAATCCCGGCATGAAGGAGCATCTGCTTTGTTGCAATCTCCCCCACCGAATTCTACGACCACTATTGCAGGATGTCTGTTTTTCGTCTCGGGTCTTTTTTCTATGAACCTGCCTATTCCTTTTATTCCCTCTATAATTTGCATATTAGTAATATTACCATTGATTTAAATAAAAAAGTTTAATGTTATAATAACTCTATGAAAACTGTAGAAAGTATTTTTGGTCTATTAGCTTCAATCACTGCTTCTCTGATTTTTTTCCCTCAAGTTTGGCAATCGTTCAAAAGCAAAAAGACCCGCGACTTAGCCTGGTTTGGTATTATAATCGGTATGTTGAACGGAGTATTTTGGGTGACTTACGGCCTTTTTAAAGGAGATCCTTTTATCTACGTAACCAACTCCCTTTTATTTCTCGGAGCCTTTCTCTTGTTGATATTAAAGAAAAAATACGGATAAATATTTTCTTTTCTACTACACCCTAATGTTACGGTGTAATAATTTATTTTCTTATCTAATATAATTTGCCTTTTCTAACAATCTGTAGTATTATAGATAAATGTCAAGGAAAACTAAAGAGTTCGCTCAACGATTATTAGAAATACAAACTGCCTCCGGTGATCCAGCAAAATTTCTTCAAGATATTGAAAATAAATTACAAGCAATAAAAGGCGAGGCTGGAAATGATATTATAAATAAAGGCTTTTACAATAGAGAGATTCCTGAATTCTTAAGAGATGCTTTCCCTGAGATACAAGATATTAACGGTTTTCTAAACCTGCTTGAAGTTTTTGGCTTAAATAGAGGCTACCATAATAAAGATCTTTTTTCCGGCGCCTACGTCTTTTCTGATGAAAAAAAATCAGGGTTCTTAATGTTTCAACAACCTCTTCTCAATCCTCAAGATTCTATCCAAAGAAGTCATTTTTGTCTACTGTACCAAAGGGACGAAAAAGGAAACCCAATATTAAGTCTCGCTGGTGTAAACGGTAAACGGATTTTAGCCGCAAGCTATGAATTTTCTCCAGATGATAAAGCATATATTCAAAAAAGTTTTGATATTGGAGTAGATGAAGAAGAAATAAAAGGCTTTAGTCCTGTAAGCTTAGTAAAAACACTTTCGCTTCGACATTTTGAAAAAGAAAAAGAGTCTCCTCTTATTACTAAAACCATGCTTAAGAAAGCTCCTTTTCACAATTGGTTACTTAGTCCAGATAGTAATCTAAAAATTCTTGAAAGAATGCCAGTTCTACAACAATTTGCTGAAATTCCTCAAACAATACCCACAAAAACTTAGTTTAGTTTTCTGTTATATAATTAATCTATGGCGGAAAAAATTATCGGTTATCTTTTAATTATTAGCGGTATTTTTGTTATCTTTCTTTCTGGTTTTAACGGCTATCAAATCATGACTAAAAAAACTCAACCGATAAAGATTTTAAATCTTCAAGGAGTAAATATTAACCTTAGTCAAACAACCGGTGTCAAGCAGCCGCCAGTTGAGCTTATCTCAGCCAAAGATCTTAATAACACTTTTAATTTCTTTGCTCATCTGGCTGTTTTGGGATTCTTTCTCAATGTTGGCTTCAAAATCGCTTCTTTAGGAGTAAATTTAGGCCGTATCCGTCCCGCTTAGCGGGACGGACGAGCCCTTAGTCAGACCAATAACAATCAAGCAAAAACAATTCGTCGCTTCTTAACAATATTTTATTTTTTATATGAATCTTTGATATTTTATATTTAATTTTTGATATAATCTCTTTACTATGGACGACTCAGTAAAAGTAATTTTGAAAAAATTAGATGATATTGACAGCCGATTAAGATCAATTGAAGGAATGAAAACTCCATCCACCCTAAGGGTGTCTGAAGCTAAAGAAACCAAAGTTGAACGCGATCTTTTATTTGGCAAAGCCTTGGAAATGATGGATAAGTTTGACGAAATGTCCTCTCGGCAACTTCAAGAAGTTCTAAAAATCGATACTAAACGGGCTGACAGCATCTTGGACCAACTCGAAACTGCCGGCCTCGGCACCTGCTACATGAAAGAGATGTAACTATCCGCGTAAATCCGCTAATAATCCGTGAAAATCTTTTTTCCAAAATCATCCGGGTGAAACCAGAGCTGGGAATTAGTGATGATCTCAGTGGTACGGTGGCGATTGATAAGGATAAGTTGAAGTTTTTTAAGAAAGGATTCGATTTGATTTCCTAATGATTTCCACAGATTGCTAACAGATTTACACGGATATCTGTGAAAATCCGCTAACAATCCGTGATAATCCTTCAATGAGTTAGGAAAAATCGCTTGTACCCACCTATTTGCCTTTAAAAATCTTTCATAAATATTACCCTTAACAATAATCGGCTTCATCTGGAGAACTTCGTGACCAACAAACTCCGTTTGTTTAAACTTAGGAACTTTTAAGTTACTTTCATCGAAGAAAAGATTCAGGCAGACTTTATTACGAGCAAGATTGTTACATTGTTTCATTGTTTCATTGTTGAAAGAAAGCGAGGGGTCATAATTTTTTACGACTTGGGATACCCTCGCCGAAGGCGCGAGGAGGGTTCCCACCGGAGCTAAAAAATTTTGACTCCGAGTTTTCCTATCTCTTCTTAATCCTAATAATTGAGCCAAAACTAAGGCTACTAATCTACCGGTAAACAGCCTATTTCTTGCCGTAATGATAAATAAGTCAATGTCGTCATCCTCATTGGCATTCATCATCGCAATCGAACCTGATAAACCAACGAGTTTGATTTGGGGAAACAACGAGAGTAACTTAATGTAGCTTCTATAACGCCAATTCTGAAGTTTTCTCTTTGAAATTTTTCTTCTTATACTATACTGGGGTGGAGTATATTTTAGACGATCTAACTCCATTTTGAGCTCGTTTTTACTAATTTTAGCCTGCAAAAACGTGTGAATTTCTTCCAACGTAGGTTGATAAGCAAAAAAATCAAAGTATTTAATTGTTTTTAATATTTTTCTTTTCACACTTCATTCTCTCATTTTCAGATTGATTTGACAAGAAGAAGAAGAAGAAGTATAATCATGTAACAAAAATATGGAGAATTTGACGAGGGCACAAATCGTAAGAAATTTAGCAACTAGAATGTTTGAGGGACCTGCCAGAAGATTCAGAGAAACATTTCCTGTAGGAACAGTTGTTTGGAGTGATAAGTTTAAACAAACATATGGAACTACTTGTTCTGGTAGGGTTTATAAGGATTTAAAAGATGAATTTGTCACTGTAAATAATATAGACGGACAATCAGGTATGTGGGGTTTGTGGTCAATTCATCAAGTTGTTCCTAAAAAATAAAGCTTTTTCTTTTATAACCAACCATAAAAATTTTAAGAGTCTCATTTGTCTCCTCCACCTCCACGGCTGATTGATTAAACGGTATAACCACTCTATCCCTAATTTTTGAATAAAGACCGGAGCGCGTTTGATATTGTTTGAGAGATAATCAAACGCCCCACCCACGCCCATGACCACACAATCAGTAAACTCCTTTTTATGACGCTCTATCCAAAGTTCCTGATCCGGTGAGCCAAAAGCCACAAAAACCAACTGGGGCTTATAGGCGACGACTATCGAGAAGATATTAGTTTCTTCGTCTTTCTTGGGATTTTTAATATTTTCTATCCCCTGTATACCTTTGAACTTAGCTTTGGGGAATTGCTTAGAGTAGCACTCTACCAGTTCATCTGCTAAATTTTCATTTCCGCCAATCATCAGCACTCTTAAGCGTCTATCTGACGCCACCTTTATCAGCTCTTCCATCAGACTAACCCCGGTTACCCTTTCCCCTACCTCAACCCCAAGCCATCGGCCTGCTAGGACAACCCCTATCCCATCAACTATTTTAATTTGGGCTGTCTCTACAACCCGTTTAAATGATTCATTTTCAGTAGCAACCACTAAGTTTTCCGGGTTAAGGGAAACGATGTGAAACAATCCTCGGGGTTGACCTATGTATTTTATAATTTTCTCTAGGATGCTGGATTTTGTTTCAGGGGTAATAGTGATTCCTAATATTTTATTAGATCTCATTTTTGGGTATTTACTATAAGTAAAATGTTAAATGTTAAATATTAAATATTAAACCGGTTTTGTTCAAATTTTTGCTTAGTTGTTTTTACTTTCTTATAAATCTAAATACCACCTATCCGGTAGATTTATGTCTTTTATTTTAACAAATACTATATTCTTTTATTTTTAACTTTTTGTTTTTTAAGGACGGACCTTCAGAGAAGGTCCGTCCTTATTTAAATTTACTATCGGATAGCTTCTTTAAAACTATCGAGATTCTCTATTGCCATCCCGACTCCTCTTATAACGCAAAATAATGGTTCATCAACAACAAAAGAAGACACGCCAGTATAATAAGTAATATATCGATCAATATTGGTAAGGAGCGCTGTTCCACCAGATAAAACAATTCCTTTATCAACAATATCAGCTGCCAACTCCGGCGGAGTTTGAGAAAGAACCTCTTTTATTCCGTCAAGAATCGCTTTCAAAGATTTAACCATGGCCATATTAACAGCTTTTTCGCCGATTTCATAGATTTTCGGCAGACCGGTCTGGAAATCCCGGCCTTTGACTTCCATCGTCCGTTCTTTAACCGACTCGGAGACAGAAGAATCAATTAAAGCATTGCCGATTTTAATCTTAATATCTTCAGCTGTCCGTTCACCAATAATCATGTTGTGTTTTTTCTTTAATTCGGTCATAATCGCCTCATCTAATTTTGTTCCTGCCACCCGGACCGTCTTATAGACAACCAACTGACCTAAAGAAATGACGGCAATTTCAGTCGTCCCACCCCCAATATTAATAATCATATGGCCCGAAGCCTGCGAAATCGGCAGTTTGGCGCCAATCGCCGCGGCTAACGATTCTTCAATTAAATAAACATCAGAAGCGCCGGCTTGCTTACAAGCGGCAACCACCGCCCGTTTTTCTACTTGTGAAGCACCACCAGGAATAGAGATCATTACTTCCGGCCAAAAAACACCAGATTTTAATCCTTTTTTCAAAAAATAGGTAATCATCGCCGAAGTGGTCGTATAGTCGGCAATCACTCCTTCTTTCATTGGTCGCGCCGCCACAATTGAACCTGGAGTTCGTCCGATCATCTCCCGAGCATCTTCGCCAACTGCCAAAATTTTTTTATCTTCCAAGGAATAAGCAACCACAGTCGGCTCATTTAAAACAATTCCTTCACCAGCCACATAGACTAAAGTATTTGCAGTTCCTAAATCAATACCGATTTTTTTCCGGAAGAACATAAGATTATATATAGTATAATACAGAATAGTTATATTACTATCTATTCTATGCAGATATTTTCCCGAGTTATTATTCTCTTTTTTTTCATTGTTGTTCTCATTTCGGTAATCGCCTACGCCCGTGGTTATCGATTTGATTTGGAAGAAAGATCAGTCAAATCAACCGGCATTATTAGTGCTACCTCAAATCCTAAAGCCGCCAAAATCTATCTTGATGGTGAACTAAAAGGCGTTACTGATACAAATCTTACTTTAGCGCCTGGTAATTATTTAGTCGAGATAAAAAAAGACGGCCATACCAGCTGGACTAAAAAAATTAATCTTAAAGGTGAGTTGGTAATTAATGTCGATCCGGTCCTTTTTCCGATTAATCCGTCTCTCTCTCCTTTGACTAATTTAGGAATTACCAAAGCTGTACCGACTGAAGATGGCGATAAAATCGTCATTATTGCCAATGAAGCAATCTATCTTTTTGATACCGGCAAAAAAACCCTGCCTTTTTTTCCGCCTTTAAATAAGATCGTTAGCCTGTCCCTTCTTCCTAGCAATGTTGATTTTACCAACGTTAAAGTTATCTTTTCTCCTGATCAAAAACAAGCGATTTTTGAGTTTGATAAAAATAGTTATCTTCTTTCTCTTGAAGAAGACAATCTGAATCTTTTAGAGGTAACTTTATCAAAAGAGGCTCTTATTCAAGCTTGGCAAAACGAAAAAACCAAGAACTTCAATAAAATTTTAGAGACTTTTCCTAAAAATTTTGACAAAATTGCCTCGGATTCTTTTAATATTATTTCTTTTTCTCCCAATGAAACTAAGGTTTTATATCAAGCCAAAGAAAATATTGAATTCCCTTTAATGATTAAACCAATCATGATTGTCACTAATCAAACTCCGGAGGAAAGATCAATAAAAAAAGGCAAAGTCTATATTTACGACCGCAAAGAAGACAAAAACTATTCAATTGTCAATTGTCAATTGTCAATTGTCAATTGTTCAATTAAGTGGTATTCTGACTCTCGTCACCTTGTTATCAAAGAAGACAAAAAGATTTCTATAGTTGATTATGATGATACTAATAAACAAACTGTCTATTCTGGGCCGTTTGAAAGCGATTTTTTCAACCCAACTAGCGACGGAAAGATTATAGTCTTAATCAATCTCAACTCGCAGGTCAACGAACTACCGGACCTTTATTTAGTCGGCATTCGTTAAAAGCTTGATACCGAAAATTTTTTAACGGAAAACAAAAAACCGTAAAAAATTTGGTATCTGCGCTTTTTTATTTATTTTAAAAGCGAAGCTGAATAATTTTTGCGACTTTTTAGTCCCGCCTTTGGCGGGATTGCTCAGCGAGCTTTTATTAACGGAATCAAGCTTTTTACTCTACAACTCTAACCGCAAAAATTAGAAGGCGCTTAAGTGTCGTCCCCAGCGGCCAGCAGGTTTGAAGCGTCAGAAATTCCCGGTTGGTTTTTCGGGTTAGATACTGAACTTGAGAAGGATTAACTATTTCGCTTCCAATCACCCGGTAGACATAACGTTGACCTTGGTAAAAAATATCTACTTCATCGTTTTTTTCCAGTTTATATAAAAGGTAAAAAATCGCGTTATAAGAACCAACGTTCCAAAAATAATCAGTTGAATGGGCAAAAAGAAAGATATGGCCGCCTTCCCCTGGAAAAGCTGTCCCTAAAGTATGAGCCACTCCTTTATTTAAAGCATCTAAATATATATTTTCATCAGAGGCATCAATATTTTGTAGAATTTTGGCATTAGCCCCGATTTTAGGGATAACAATACTGAAGTTTGGATCTTGCGGAGTCAGGACTTCAACCTGCTTAATATTAAATGCCTTGGCTAATAAACCTTTATTTTTTATTTCCGGTTGTTCAAAAGTTATCGTATCGGCAATAATATATTGCTTGTTGAACTTTGTATTAATAAAATATTTTATTTCCTCGCGAACCGGCTGCCAAAAAGTCTTGGCGATCATAAATAAGGAAGCAAGTAGGAGAAAATTTCCGACCGTGCGAAGTATTAAAATTCGAACATATTCACTGGTTTTTAGACGATGGATATGATGACGGATGAGATGTCTTTTTTTGAGTTTAGTGTAGCTCATTTTTGAAATTATTATAGTATACTATTCTTGATGAATAAACTAAAGGAAAAAGTCTATCTAATCTTCTCTGACACTGTTATGATCGCCTTGGCTCTTCTGATTATTCCGGTAATTCTGGCGCAAAACTTTCTTAAGCTTTCTCCAGCCCAGCAAGTTTTGGTTTCAATCGTCGATTGGATAATCTGGATTGGGTTTTTTCTGGAATTTGTTTTGAAACTTTTTGTTGCTGAAAAAAGGGTCAAGTGGTTAAAAGATAATTGGTTTGATTCTATTATTAGTATCGTCGTAATAGTTTCGCCTATTTTGGAAAATTTATCAACTATTTTTTCTGCTGTTCCTGTATTACGACTGGCTAGACTTTCTCGATTAACTCGACTGACACGTCTAACAAGATTAACGCGGTTCTTGAGATTCCTCCGATTATTAGTGATGGGCGGAAAAGTAAAACACTCTTGGTCAAAAATAAATTTAAAAGTTTATACGGCTTTTTTCTTTGTATTAGGAACAGGATTTGCCGCCTCATTCATTGCAACGGGTTTTCAACATACAGCCATTGATATTGCTTGGATCTCTGTCTTTGTTAATATTTTTGGCGTGTTTTATGCTGTACTTATTTCTTTCTTTGTTATTCACGTCTGGGGAAAATATAACTTAATCTCCAGTGAAATTGGCAAAGAGGTCAATGCTTTAAGAAATGTCTATATCTTAAGCCAACAGCTTCCTTCTTCTACATTTAAGAAAGAACTTACGCTGGTCTTGTCAGATTATGCAGATGAAGTGGTTAGAACCCTGTGGGATATTGAAATTAATACAGAAAAATTAAATAAAAAATTTCTCAAATTAGCCTATCATTTTAACAATGTTTCTCTTAATACCAAAGCCGATGAAATCGCTTTAACTCACATCATTGAAGAATTAAGAATCTCATCTGTTTCCCAGGCAAATTTAATCAACTTAGTTTCTGAAAAAACCCCGAAAATCCTTTGGGTCTTGCTTTTATTATTATCAACCGTTCTCATCGGCAGCTTTATTTTTATGGGTTTTCAAAATCAAATCGTGGCCACTGTTTTGATTACTTTGATTTCATCGGTAACTGCCTTGGTCGTCTCATTAATCTTTGACATTGATACACCTTTGCGGACCGGCTTTTGGAATATCTCTCCTAAGTCATACGTGGAGTTAAAGGAGTTTATTGGGAAAAATTAATCTGTTTATGCTGAGTTGGATGAAATGTATCCCCAGTAAGAATTGAACTTACATCGCAGGTTTAGGAAACCCGTGCTCTATCCGTTGAGCTATGGGGACTAAGATTTCAGGCTGACTTGATTAATCTTTATAATATTTATAAATATTATAACAGTTATAACGCTTACTTTTTGCCTTTACGATACTCCATTCGCTTTCTGAAAAGATTCTCCCTAAAGCCGCCTTCTTTAACAAACTGTTCTTCCATCCATCGTAGCTTTTGATCTAATAGTTGATTTGTCTGATTGATTAGGCAGATCATAACGTTGGCAGCAGATTCTCCTTGAGCAATATAATCTTTATAATTTTTATAATTATTATAACGGTTATAAACCAAAGCTCTCACTTTGCGAGCCTCTGGAGAATCCTTAATCCAAAACTTAAGATTATGTTGTCTTATAAAATCTTGATAATCATTTAAAAGTTCTTCTAATGACCCACGCGCTACTCCAAGCAGTTTTATTTTACTTTCGAGGCTTTTTTGTAAATATCCCTCAGCGATATTTTGCTTGCCGGAGCGGGCCGATTGTTCCATTTGATCTTTCGTACGAGAATGATAGTCAATATAAAGCTTGACAAACTCAACTGTAAAATCACAGATAATCTCAGATTGTTTATAAAAAGCCAAACTTTTATAACCCTGGTTTTCCATAATCCTTATTACTTGCTAATGAGTTATAATCATTATAATATTTATAATTCTGATTTTGCATACGTGTTATAATAATTATAATTTTTATAAAATTTATAACGATTATATACATATGTTTTACGTCATCGAAGGAATTGACGGTGCCGGTTGCGAAACCCAAGGAAAAAATATTGTCAAAATGTTAAAGGGGCAGAAGAACCTGCCCCCTACATTGATTAAATACCCTGATTATGAAAGAAACGTCGGTAAATTAATCAAAGAATTTCTTTATCAGAATAAAAATTTATCGGCGGAGCAACAATTTCTCCTTTATTCACTCCAGTTTTTAATGGATAAAGAGATGATTGTTGAAAAAAGAAAAAACGGAATTTTAATTGCCGATCGCTATTTTACTACTACTCTTTGTTATCAAACTTTAGAAGGAATTAAACTAGATAAAGCGTTAAGGTTCGCTGATGATTTTAAGATAGAAAAACCTGATCTAGTTTTTTACATCAAAGTTGATCCTGATATAGCAATAAAAAGAAAGTTCGGCGAACAAAAAGAAAAAAACCGCCGGGAAAAAGACTTTGACTTTATCAGAAAAACCTATATTCAATATGAAAGTTTAGTGAAAAATCAAGTCTGGACTAAGTGGGTAGAGATTGATGGAGAAAAAGGGATTGAAGAAATTACGAAAGACATATATAATGAAATCAAAAGTTAAAAGTTAGAATTCAAAAGTTAAAGTAAAAAGTCAAAAGTATTTAATAAAAACTTTTTAATTTTGACTTGTATTTTTGACTTTTGCCTTTTGAATTTTGACTT
>CAZIYS010000015.1:0-14042 GCA_964543535.1 uncultured Gammaproteobacteria bacterium
ATTTATTGATGTATTCTGATCCAGAAGTGTTACCTATGTTTCTTAACTTCTCCAGCGTAACAGGAATCATTGTTAGTAAAACATCGTTAAAATATATTTCAAAAGAGTCAAACTTAGGTATAACTGTCGTCGGGAAGGTAATCCCGCCAAAAGTCAGCTGTTCTTCAGGCCTTTCACTGATGGGAAGATGATATGAATATTCTTTTCCGTCATTTATTTTTTTTCCTTGAATAATACCTTCTTTAAAATCTTGAGGATTGATTCTTGATATATTTTCCGCGGCTAAAAAAGCCAGCTGGTTGATAATTTCTATATCAGAAAGGTCGATAAATTTAACTAAAGGAATCGGTTTTTTACTAAAACCATAGTAAAGATCAACATATGATTGCATTTTATTCCAAATATCTGAAGTAGGAGATAATGATAAAGGATGGTTTTCGCTTAATTTTAATGAACCTAATTGATCATCGAGTAATTTAATAAAAAATAATTTTCTTAAGGCCGAAATGCTAATGGTAACTCCTGGATGTTTTAAAAAACCTTCCAAGTCTTTGTTTGATGGTCGAGGATATAAAGGATAAATTTTTTCATACAAAGCGGCAATTATCTGATGGTCAACTTGAGAAAAATCCAGAGACGAGCCTTTTGGCTTTGACAAGGCTTCGTTTAAGGACGGTTTTAGTTTTTGGCTGGTTTCTTTTTTTTCAGAAAAAATATCTGCCGTAGTTTCTCGAAAAGCAGTGAGCAATTTTTTAAGATGTTTTTTTCTTTCTCTTCCGGTTGTAGAATAAAGCCAATCAATATCAGGACGATGAGGATCTGGTAAAAGAGAGATAATTGAGGCAAGCGAAAGATCATCAAAATTATTGTCCGTAGTTAACAATAGTTGGTCGAAAGTTTTTGGAGACAGACTGTCTTTCCAGGATTTTAAATTATTAGTATCGGTAGTAAAATGACCCTGATGGCTTAAAGTAATAGGAAAATAAGTAGTAATTTCTTTTAATAATGAAGATATTGGAAAGTCTTTTTTAGCCGGAGAAAGATTTTCATGATCCTCGCTCATACCCTCAATTCTATCAAAAAGAGGAAAGGAAGAAGAAATATAATTGAAATACAATAGAAATACAGTAGAAATTTATGGAAATTAGTTGAAATTAGGAAATCATTTCTTTCCCATCTGTTTATCAACCTTAACAAAAAAAATTAAAAGAAGAAGAAGCACGATTAACATTAGGGCAAAAGGGACCTGTTGTTGCTTAAAAAATTCAGTTAGATCGATCATACTGTTTAATAATTTGGCTTAACTTAACTGATAATAAATATAAAACAATTATACCCAAACTATAAAAAAATAACACAAAAAGATTTTTAATTGTAAAAATAGAGAAAATTAACGCTGAACATATATTTACTGATATCGACGGAATCGTTTCAAGATGAAAGATTAATAACTTCATTAATTTAATCATAAACAAATCAAATTACTTTGTCAGTCGCTTACTTGTCCTCCGAAGCTTTAGCGAAGGGGGATAACCTACAAAAATAGGCAAACTGGATTGTTACAAAGATAATAAAACAACGATAGATAACCTCAATTTTAGCAGAAAAGAGAAAGAGAGGAATATTAAACACTTATATTTATCCTACCATTAGCATACTGTCTAATCAAAGAACTAATTAGAGTTTGATAAGGAATTCCGCTTTCAATGGCTTTTTCCTGAATTTTCTCAAGATCTTTTTTTGCCACTCGAAGAGTCACCCTTTTGTCTTTTTTAGGCATATTTTTTACATAATTCTTAAAATATTGAGTATATCTTTTAATCTCTTCTTTTTGATTGGGTACAGACACAAACTCATCGTTTTCAATGTCTTTAATTAACTGTCTTTCATAATCATCTAATGGCTCAAAGGCTGATTTTTTTAGTTTCATAGTGATTTTTTAACTTTTAATTTTTTAATTTATACCAATGTTTATACAATGTCAACAGATAGTTATTTAATAGATATTGGTTTTTATACCCTAAATTTTATACCACTTCGCTTTGATTTTAAATAAGCAGTTATGAATAAAGTCAAACGAAATCCCAATATCATCAGGACGAAGAGGCATATCAAAAAGAAGCTCTTTATTTATCCAACTTCTCTATTCTTCGTAGATATTTTTCCTCGGTTTTTGGAGTCGAGGCGAGGAAGGCGTCAACTATTTTTTGAGCTGTTTCTAAAGGCGTATAATCAGAGGCCAGCGCAAGAACATTACAAAGATCGTTTTCTCGGATATGATGAGCTTGGTCTTCATTCATGGCGACGCCGGCTCTGACGCCTTTGAGTCGATTAGCCATCATAGTGACAGCGCAGCCGGAACCGCAGATAACTATCCCTAAATGATTGTCCGGATTTTGCAGGACTGCTTGGGCGACTTTTTGGGAAAAATCTACCGCGTCGTCCAGTGAGTCATATTCATAAGCACCCAAGTCCTCAATGCGGATATTTTTTTCATGAAGATATTCAATCAACTGATTTTTCAGTTCTAATCCCCGGTGATCAGCGCCTATAAAGATAGTCATATATAATAGATTAACACAGATTATTAGCGGATTTCCACTGATTTGTATCCGCGAGAATCCGTTAACAATCCGTGAAAATCTTTTTTCCTATGTTCGATACTCATTGCCACCTTAATTTTCAGGCGTTCGATAATAATTTAGAAGACGTAATTGATCGGGCGAGAAAAGCCGGAGTTAATAATATTATTATCCCTGGCACCGATGTTGAGACGTCAAAAAAGGCAGTGGAGATTGCAGAAAATTTTGATGGGATTTATGCTGCCATTGGTATTCACCCACATCATGTATATGAGTTTTTGAAAGCTCGGGAACAAAATTTTTTGTCTCCAGTGGGAACCCTCCCCGCGCCTTCGGCGGGGGTGTCCCAAGTCGCAAAAAATTTCGTTCCCTCGCTTTACATTGAAAAAGAACTTAAAAAAATAGAAAAATTTTTATCTCATTCAAAAGTCGTTGCCATTGGCGAAGTCGGAATTGACCACCATATTTATCAGAAAACAGTTTATAAAAATTATAAAATTAATTCTGAGTTTTTCGAAGGACAAAAAGAATTTTTAAAAGAGCAAATAAAGTTGGCGATAAAATATGATAAAAGTTTAATTCTTCATAATCGGGAAGCAAGAGAGGACATCTTGGAGGTTTTGCGGGAAATGTGGGATAAAAAATTAGAAGGTCGGACGGTGTTTCATTGTTGCGAGCCGGATATGGAACTTCTGGAATTTGCAAAAAAACACAAAATGTTTATTGGCATTGATGGCGATGTGACCTATTGGAAAGAAAAGCTCTTTGGCTTCGCTCAGAGTAAACAAGAATTTATCAAGAAAGTTCCTTTAGAAATGCTGGTTTTAGAAACTGACTCCCCGTTTTTAATTCCAGAATTATCTGGATCACGGTCGTGGACAAGATATAACGAGCCGAAAAATATTGTTTTGATTGCCGAGTTTATTACTAAGTTATTGAATGTTTCGATTAATCAAATAATCGAAGCAACGACGGAGAATGCGAAAAAATTATTTAAAATAGGATAAAATAACAATTTTTGTAGGGTCGGACCCCTGTGTCCGACCGATTCATTTTGATTTGGAACGACACGGGGGTCGTTCCCTACATTTTTAAATAACTGCTAAAAATTCTTTTTTAAATTTTTTTGCCGAGAAAAATTTTGATCTTTTTTTGGCATCCGTTCCGATTTTATTTCTTAGGGTTTTGTCAAAATATATTTCATTGATTTTATCGGCAATATCATGGGGATTTTTTGGGTCGGCAAACAAAGCTTGATTGTTGGAAATCTCTTTAAGAACGGGAATATCAGATAGTAAAGAAGGACAGGAAAAATTAGCGGCTTCGAGGTATGAAAAACCAAAGCCTTCAGCACTTGAGAGCAATAAATTAACTGAAGCTTGTTCATATAGTTTTAATAACTCATAGTCTTTGACATAACCCAAAAAAATGAAACGTTTGTCATCTTTGGTTTCGTCAAGAAATTGTTTGAATTCGCGTTGCCAAGGATGAAGGGTGGGGGTGTTTTCAAAAACCTTTCCCACGAACACACAGGTGACATTAGCGATTTTGATGGCGCGGGCGATATTAACAAGATTTTTGTTCCAAGTGGCATCGCCAACGTAAAGACAGAAGTTAGGAGTTAGGAGATAGGAGTTAGGAGGATTCAGAAAAACTTTTGGTAAACAAGGATATATGACTTTAATTTTATTTTCGTTAATACGAAGTATATTAATAATATCTTTTTTCGAGACTTCGGAATCAGTGATAATCAAATCGTAATTTCTTAAAGCTAATTTGTTTAAGAAAATATTAATGTTTCCTCGGACTCCGGCGGGGAAGTGACGAGGATATTTGAGAGGAATAAGATCATGAATAACGGCAATTTGTTTTTGAGCAATTCTTTTTAAGGTTAACGGTCGCTGTAAAAAATTTAAAAATGGATTGATAAAAGTAGTTAGTAGCTGGTAGTTAGTAGCTGGTAGTTTGTTAATAAAAACAAAATCATCAGAAAAGTTTTCTTTCAAGATCTGTAGGTAGCGGCCGATGCCGCGAACAGCTGATTTTTCATCTTTCAAAGTCGAATCATAGACAAAGACTTTTTGTTTCATATTATAAAAGTTCGATACCGTTTTTTTCGCAGACTTCACCCTAAAGGGACCCAAGTCATTTGCTCAAAAAAGGTATCTTCGCTTTTTCAGTTAATATTTTAACACTATATCTAGTATAATTTCCTTATGAAAATCCCCAAGTCTTTGCACCGGTTTTTTTGGGATGTGGATGTGAAAAAACTTGACCCGGAAAAAAAGCCATATTTCGTCATTAATCGATTATTGGATAAAGGTAATGTTGAGGCAGTCAAATGGGTGAGGAAAAATTATAACGATGAGATTGTTAGAGAAACTCTGCAAAAAATTCGAGGTTTTTCATTACGAAGCGCCTCTTTTTGGGCGCTTATTTACAAAGTTCCAATAGATAAAGTCAAATGTTTCCAAGAACCTTATCTGTCAGTGCGCAAAACACACTGGCCCTTTTAGGAAAGCAAGATTTCTTAAAACAAACCTATTTGGCCGGCGGTTCTTCTTTGGCCCTTCAATTGGGGCACCGGCGTTCGATTGATTTTGATTTTTTTACCAACGAACCATTTGAGTTGATAGATATAAAAACCAATCTTAATAAAATAGGAGTTTATCAAGGGGAACATGAGACTCCAAAAACAATCGTGGGTAAATTTAATGAAGCTAAATTTAGCCTATTTTATTATCCATATAAATTAATTGCTGAGACGACAGATTATCAGGGAATTAATTTAGCGAACTATGAAGATATTGCGGCTATGAAATTAGTGGCGATTACTGATAGAGGAACAAAAAAAGACTACATTGATCTTTATTTTTTAGCTAATAAATGTTTTTCCATAGAAAAAATGTTTAACTTTTATGATAAGAAATATCATAATTTTGAAATTAATAAAGTAACTTTACTAAAGGCTTTACAATATTTTGAAGACGCTGATGAATCAGAGATGCCGGAGATGATTGAGAAAATAAACTGGGAAGAAGTAAAAAAATTCTTTCAAAAAGAAGTAGTCAAATTAGCGGAAAAATATTTGTCTAATTAATTTCTTCAAATTCTCCGTTAAGATGAAGATATACCACTCACACTTGAAAGTGTTCGAGTATATACCCCTCTAATCCGCTTTGACCCCGCTAAGCGGGGCAACAGGAGTAAGACGGGTATAAAAAAGGTCTACTTTTAAGTCAGGGTAAAGGAGGTTAATGATTTATGGATGAAATAAAATTAAAAAGTAAAATTCCAAGAAATGTTTTTGTCTTAGGCATGGTATCTTTCTTTAATGATATGGCATCGGAAATGGTCTATCCGATTGTCCCGATTTTTTTAACGACCGTCTTGAAAGTGTCAATGTCGATTGTTGGTTTGATTGAAGGAATTGCTGAAGGGACAGCGGCAATAGGAAAGTTCATTTTCGGTTATCTATCAGACAAAGTTGGTCAAAGAAAACCATTTGTCATTGCCGGCTATAGTTTTGGAACGGTTTCTAAAATATTAATTGCTTTAGCTAACTCTTGGCCTTTGGTTTTATTGGCCCGGTTTATTGACCGGATGGGAAAAGGACTACGAACAGGCGCGCGCGATTCACTTCTTCTTCAAAACGCCACTAAAAACAATAAAGGATTTATCTTTGGTTTTCACCGGGCGTTTGATTCGGCCGGAGCGGTTTTGGGGCCGGTCATTGGTTTGATATTGCTTTATCTTTTAAAAGATAATTTAAGATTGGTTTTTTATCTGTCTTCAATTCCGGCTGCAGTTGGGGTAATACTATTAATTTTTTTAGTTAAGGAGAAAGTTCGACCTCAAAATTTTTTGTCTCCGTGGGAACCTAAAAAATTTCAAGGTCTTCACTTTGCTGAGAATTTCTCTCTAATATGGAAAAATAAAAAATTATCATTATTTTTTATTGCCAGTATAATTTTTTCGCTTGGGAATAGTTCTGACGCTTTTTTGATTTTGCGGGCAAAAAATCTTGGATTAACAACAGCTTTAGCAGTGGCAACTTATATACTCTATAATCTTTCTCAAACACTTTTAGCAACGCCAATGGGAAAATTAGCTGATAAAATCGGAGCGAAACAAGTTTTTGAAGGCGGATTACTGGTTTTCTCTCTGGTCTATTTTTTCTTTGGCTTCATAAAAAATCCCATTTTTCTCTGGTTGCTGTTTCCCATATATGGTATATATATAGCGGCGACCGATGGTGTTTCTAAAGCCTATGTTTCGGAATTTATCACGGAAAAAGAGTCAGGGAGTTATTTTGGTTTATATCAGATGGTAATTGCTGTTAGTTCTTTTTTCGCTTCCTGGTTGGCTGGGATTTTGTGGTATAAAATCAATCCGGCCGCGACTTTTTATTATGGAAGTGTAATGGCATTAGCGGCATTTTTGATTTTAAGTTATGGTAAACTATTTAAGAAAATTGAATAACTATGATTTTAGGACCAAAAAAATTGTTACAGCTTGTTAAGACAAAAAAACTCGTTGAAGGTTTGGCTGAACGGGAATTGACGACGCCGGAAGGGGCGGGATTTGATCTAAGATTGGGAGAACTATATAAAATTGTTGGTGGAAAAGCGTTTTTAGGAGAGTTTGAACGCGAGACACCAAAAATAAAATTAGTCGCGACCTATACCTATGTGAAACGGCCGTCACGGATAGGTAAGGGTAAAGCTAAAAATATTTATATTGTTAAACCGGGAGAATATCTTTTAGCAACGACGATTGAGAAAATCAATACGCCATTGAATATTACCATTAATTTTAAACCGCGAACAACTACGTTTCGATCGGGGTTGTTTTTACGAACAGGTAATGTTGCTCCCGGCTATTGCGGCAAGTTAACTTTTGCCATAAAAAACGAAGGACCAATTCCTGTCAGTCTCGAGATGGGCTGCCGGATTGTCCACGCCCAGTTTGAAAGGGTTGACGGCGGAGGGAGTCAGTATAAAGGGCAATGGCAGGGAGGGAGAGTGACGACTGGCAAGAGAGAACGACAGATTTAAAAGTCAAAAGTTAAAAGTTAGAATTCAAAAGTTCAAGTAAAAAGTCAAAAGTATTTATAAAACTTTTTAATTTTGACTTGTATTTTTGACTTTTGATTTTTGAATTTTGACTTAACAATAATGTTTCTTAATACTTTCAAACAAGCAGAAGTTTATTTAGCTCTTCATATTCCTAATAATTCTCAACAAAGGTTTCCTGGAGAAGTTGGGCTGGAGAGGGCTAAATGTTTGCTTCATCTTCTCGGTGAACCGCAAAATAAACTAAAAGTCATTCATATTGCCGGTACTTCGGGTAAAGGCTCGACCTGTTATTTAATCAGCTCTCTTTTAAAAGCGCATGGGTTTAAAGTTGGCTTTCATCAATCACCTCATCTGACGGACGTGCGGGAACGGTTTCAGATTAACAATCAAATTATTAGTAAAGAAGAATTCATTTTTTATCTAAACAAGATTATTCCAATGGTTAACATGGTTGGCAAAACATTCCATGATTCTTTAACATACTTTGAAATTTTGGTCGGCTTGGCCTATCTGATTTTTTATGAAAAAAGAGTTGACTATGTGGTGATGGAAACGGGATTGGGCGGTTGGTATGATGCGACTAATATTGTTTCGCAGCCGGACAAACTGGTGGTTTTAACTAAGATAGGCTTAGATCATACAAATATTTTAGGAAAAACTATTAAAGAAATTACTTTCCAAAAAGCCATGATTATTAATAACAAAAGTCAGGCGATTTCTATTTACCAAGATCCAAGAGCAGAGAAAGTTATAAAACAGGTGGCTGAAAAAAAACAGGCAAAAATAATATTTGTCGATAATATTTACCATCTTAACAACGATCGTACAAAGATGGTAAAAGATTTTCGGTTAAATTTAATCGGCGAGTATCAAAAGGAAAATGCCGGTTTGGCGTTGGCCGCCGTTGACTTTTTAAGTCAAAGAGACGGGTTTAAAATTGACGAGAAAAAAGTCAAGCAAGTTTTTGCTAAAGCTCATTTTCCCGGCCGGTTTGATATTAAAAAAATTAGGGGAAAAACCGTAATTTTTGACGCTGCTCATAATCCCCAGAAAATGGCGGCGTTTACTAAAGCATTAATAAAAAAATATCCAGGAAGAAAATTTAATTTTTTATTGGCTTTTAAATCAGGAAAAGACTATAAAAAAATGTTGAAAATTATTATTCCTTGGGCTGATTCAATTACTTTAACGAGCTTTTTTACGGAAAATCAAGACATGATTAATTTGTCAGAAAAGCCAACAGTGATCGGACAACAGTTAAGAAAAATCGGTTTTAATAATTTTACAATTGTTCCGTCAAATAAAAAAGCTTGGGAAATAATTTTAACAAAAAAAGGACCAATTGTTGTTACAGGATCACTTTATTTGTTGGGAGAAATTTATCGCTTGCTAAAAAGGAAAAAAAGTTAGAAAATATTTGTTGTAATTTTAAAAGCTCGATACCGTTTTTTTCGCAGACTTCACCCTAAAGGGACCCAAGTCATTTGCTCAAAAAAGGTATCTTCGCTTTTTCCCAAAAATTTATGCAACACCCAGAATATCAATACCTAGATCTTCTAAAAGATATCCTCAAAAACGGTGTGAAAAAACCGGTCTGGGGTAATCCCGGAATTTATATTAAAGGCGTTTTTGGCCGGCAGATAAGATTTGATTTGTCTCAGGGTTTTCCTCTTTTAACAACAAAAAAAGTTTTTATGCGGGGGATTACTCATGAGTTAATCTGGTTTTTAAAAGGCGATTCTAATATTAAATATTTAGTGGACAATGATGTTCATATTTGGGATGAATGGGGATATAAGCAATACAAGTCAAAAGTTAAAAGTCAAAAGTCAAAAGTTTTAACACAGGAAGAATATATCCGGAAAATCAAAGATGACAAAAAATTTGCAGGTAAATATGGGGAGTTGGGACCAGTTTATGGGGTTCAATGGCGTCGGTGGCCCTCCTTCGCTGAAGCTTCGGAGGGTAAACCCGCTACTATTGATCAGTTAGGGTGGGTAATTAATAAATTAAAAGATGAAAAACAAAGATTCAGAAAACATCTGATTGTTTCGGCCTGGAATCCGGCCTATATCTATGAAATGGCGCCATCAAGAGAAAAATCAGTCGCTCTTCCTCCATGTCACACAATGTTTCATTTTAATGTTTTAGGAGGAAAACTGAATCTGCAGCTTTATCAAAGATCAGCTGATATATTTTTGGGTGTGCCGTTTAATATCGCTTCTTATTCACTGCTTTTACTTTTAATTTCGCAAGTAGTCGGTATCAAGCCGGGTGAGTTTGTCCATACTTTTGGCGATGTTCATATTTATTCTAATCACATTGATCAAATAAAAGAACAGTTAAAAAGAAAGCCCCGACCATTCCCAATTATTAAATTAAATCCGGACATAAAAAACATTGATGATTTCAAATTTGAAGATATTGAAGTCGTCGGTTATAATCCGCACCCGACGATTAAGGGAGAAGTTACTGTTGTAGGAGGGTTTTAATAAGTTAAAAAGCTTGATATATAAATTTTTACGAAAAACTAAAAAGTCGTAAAAATTATATATCTTCGCTTTTCAAATTTAAAATTAAAGAATGATTAGTATTATTGCCGCGATTGGGAAAAATCGTGAACTGGGAAAAAACAATAAACTTCTTTGGCACATTCCCGAAGACTTTAAAAGATTTAAAACATTAACATCAGACCATATCGTTATCATGGGCAGAAAAACCTTTGAGTCGATTGGAAAACCATTGCCGAATAGGACAAACATTGTCATAACGAGGAACAAAAATGTAGTGGAGCAATTTATTGCTCCAAAAATTGATGGTGTGATAAATCACACGACTACAATATTTTATCATTCGTTAGAAGAAGCCCTTCGCTTCGCTCAGGGTAAAGAATCAAAAGAAATCTTTATCATTGGCGGAGGAGAAATTTATAAACAGGGAATAAAATATGCCGATAAACTTTATCTGACTTTGGTGAATCAAGAATATCCTGAGGCTGATGCTTTTTTTCCCGACTATTCTGCTTTCAAAAAAGTCATCTTTGAAGAAAATCATAAGAACAAAAACTATTCTTTTAAATTTCTTGAACTGGAAAGATAGTTTATGTTAGGATTAATATTATAAATTCAAAAATTATTATGGTAAAAACAGAAACAGAAAAAACTGATTTCGGATTAATGTTTGGAAAATTAGAAGTTATCTTGGAAGAATACTTGGGAAAAAAAGCACCGCAACTTCCTAAAGCTTGGAAGGACGCTTTAGTTAAGTTCGCTCCGTATTTGGTGATTATTGGTGTCGTCGTCGGTGTGCTGGGCTTTTTAGCCCTACTTGGATTAGGAACATTTTTAGTGCCATTGGGAACGATTGGCGGAATGATGACCGGCCAGCCGTTTTTTGGCTTTGGTTATATTTTGAATATTTTATTTTTAGGAGCGATAGTTTTATTAGAGGGTTTAGCGATTTCCGGACTGTTTTCCCGATCAAAAAAAGCCTGGAACTTTCTTTACTGGAGCGCTTTGGTTGGCGTCGTCCAAAATGTTTTGAGCTTTAATATTGGCGGATTGATAATAGGCGGCCTTTTATCTTTGTATTTTCTTTTTCAGGTAAAAGAATATTATAAATAAAAACCGATCTTTTTATTTTTCCGGAGATGTAATGGTGATTTTGTGACTGTAAAATTGTTAAATACACTTGACAAAACAACAGCAGATTTGTAACATAAAACTATGTTTTACCCACGAAGAATCCTTTTGTTTCTTAAAAAACATTTACAACAACCAGAATTAACAGTGTTGACTGGTATGCGCCGGACAGGGAAAACGACCATTATTAATTACCTTTTTGACAATCTAACAACAAAAAATAAAATTTTTTTAGATTTGGAAAGCCGGATTAACCGGGAGATTTTTGAAAGCGACGATTATGAGGAGATTTTTTTTAGTTTGAAAAATAAATATGGTTTAACAACCAAAAAAAAGATTTATATCTTTCTTGATGAGATTCAGTATCTGAAAAATTTAGTTTCAGTGATGAAGTATCTTTATGATCATTACCAGATCAAGTTTATCGTCAGCGGTTCCAGTAGTTTCTACCTTAAAAATCTTTTTTCCGAATCGTTAAGCGGTCGCAAACAGATTTTTGAGCTTTTCCCTTTGACGTTTGACGAATTCTTGATTTTTAAAAAGAAGATAAAAAATTTTACTAATGATTCTTTAGACTTTTCCAAAATTAAAAAAAACGATTGGTGGCAAAAAAGTTATGACAAATTATTTGAGGAATATCTGAGATTTGGTGGTTTTCCCCAGGTAGTCTTGGAGGAAAACCTGGAAAAGAAAATAGTTCTTCTGAAAGATATTCTTTATTCATATATCGAAACCGATGTAAAAAATCTGTCTAATTTTAGACATCTTAGTGAAATGGAGAAGTTGATAAAAATTTTAACAGGAAGAATCGGGCAAAAACTTGATGTGTCCAAAATTTCCCGGGAAATCTCGATTGCTCGGGCTACTTTAATGGAATATTTAACATTTTTAGAGAAAACTTATTTTATTTTTTTGGTAAGACCATACGGTAAAAATATTGATCGTCAGATAGCTAAGGCGCCAAAAATCTATTTTTGTGATAATGGTTTAGCCAATATACTTTCTTTTATTTCCTCGGGTCAAGTATTGGAAAATGCGGTATTTCAAGCTTTGAAAGTCAAATATCAGTTCAAACAGGTTTTTTCCGAGATTAATTACTATCAAAGAAGGTCGGGGGCGGAAATAGATTTTATTGTTGATAATATTGCTATTGAAGTCAAGGAGACAGTTCAAGATTTTGATCTAAAAAAAATAGCGGCTTTTTCAAAAAAACTGAAACTCAAAGAATATTTTTTGGTCAGCAAAAATATCAGTCATTCCCAAAAAACCTTTTATGTTTCGCAGCTTTAAAAATAACCTTCGCCTTTATGAATAAATTTTTTGCAGTAAGCCATGTTTCAACCCGCCTTCACCAAGGTTACGGCGGGCAAGAAAAATCAAAAGCAAGAATCGGAGAAATTACCACTTCTCATAGTGTGATCAAAACTCCGGCGTTTACTCCATGCGCCACGAAGGGAACGATTAAGGCATTATTACCTTCTTTAATTAAAGAGATAGGTATTCAAACGGCTTTTGTTAATACCTATCATTTAGTAACTCACCCGGGAGTGGAGATTATTGAAAAAGCCGGAGGAATTCATAAATATTCGCAGTTAAATATACCCTTAATGTCTGATTCGGGAGGGTTTCAAGTGTTTTCGTTAGCAAAAAATAGTAAGGCTCGACACGCAAATTTTTTAGCTCCAGTGGGAACCCTCCCCGCAGGAAGCGGGGAATCCCAAGTCGCAAAAAATTTGGTGTCTTTGCCTTCACCTTCAAGAAAGGCAGATATTCGTGGTGAGGAACAACCTTTAGTAGTAAAAATTTCCGAAGACGGAGTGAAGTTTCGGTCGACTTTTGACGGAAAATTGATTGAGTTTACGCCGGAGAAATCAATGGAATACCAAGAGAAAATTGCTGCAGATATTAATATGGCGTTTGATGAATGCACTTATTATCCAGCGAGTCACAAATATGCGGAAAAGGCAATGAAGAGGACACACGGGTGGCTTGTTAGATGTATAAAAGCTCGGGACCGAAAATTTTTTGACGGAAAACCACAAACCGCAAAAAATTTGATCCCTTCGCTTTTAACTAATCACCAATTTTTATACGGCGTAATCCAGGGTGGAACTTTTAAAGATCTGCGGAAAAAATCCGCTGAGTTTGTGGCTTCGCAAAATACTGATGGCATAGCAATCGGTGGCGTTTCTGTTGGTGAATCGAAAAAGGAAATGCGAGAGCAGATTCGTTGGGTTGCGGATTATTTGCCAAAAGACCGGCCGGTGCATTTGCTCGGAGTTGGGCAGATTGATGATATTATTGATTTAGTAAAATATGGAATTGATAGTTTTGATTGTGTGGAACCAACAAGATTGGCAAGAATGGGAAGAATTTACCAGATGATAAGGCTTGATACCGTTTTTTTCGCAGACTTCACCCTAAAGGGACCCAAGTCATTTGCTCAAAAAAGGTATCTTCGCCTTGAAGACGATATTGATATTTTAAAAACGATTTATAAAAATAACTTTGAATCGGTTGACGAGGATTGTAATTGTTATGTTTGTGCTAATTTTACGAAGTCCTATCTGCATCATTTGTTTAAGCAGAAAGAAATTCTTGGATATACTTTAGCAACTTATCATAATCTATGGGTGATGGAGAGGTTGTTTGAGGAAATTAGAGAGTTAATTGAGAATGATTTGATTGGAGAAGTTAAGAAACATAGGTAACACTTCTGGATCAGAATACATCAATAAATA
>CAZIYS010000016.1:0-11466 GCA_964543535.1 uncultured Gammaproteobacteria bacterium
TATTACAAGTTTTTTGAGAAACAGAAACTGTCACCGATGTACCCGACTTTAACATTATCTTGACAAAAAAGGAAATGATATGATATGATGAAAAATCATTTTTATGACCAAAAAATATATTTATTTCTTCGGTAGGGGGTACGCAGATGGTAATAAAAGCATGAAGAATCTCTTAGGCGGTAAAGGGGCAAATTTAGCAGAAATGGCCGGGCATAAAAATCTTCGCTTGCCTGTTCCACCCGGATTTACTATTACGACTGAAGTCTGCACTTATTATTATGCCAATAAACATACCTACCCCAAAGGCTTAAAAGAAGAAGTTCATAAATTCTTAAAAAAAGTTGAAGAGTTAATGGGTAAGAAATTTGGTAATATTGACGACCCTTTATTAGTATCTGTAAGAAGCGGTGCCAGACGATCGATGCCGGGTATGATGGAGACGATTTTAAACGTCGGTCTGACCACTAAGACCATTCCGGGGTTAATAAAACAGTCAGGAAATGAGCGTTTTGTCTACGATGCTTATAGAAGATTAATTACCATGTACTCGGACGTTGTCATGGAAAAAGCGGCCGGAATCGAACCTACCCATGATGAGGCGGGCATCCGCAAACAATTAGAAAAAATTATGAATGAAATGAAAAAGAGAAATGGAGTGACAAACGATACCGATCTTGACGTCGAAGATCTTAAAAAGTTATGCGTTTTATTTAAAAATAAAATTAAAGAAGTTTTGAAAAAAGATTTTCCCGATGATCCTTATGAGCAGTTATGGGGAGGAATCGGAGCTGTCTTTGCTTCTTGGATGGGAAAAAGAGCAGTTTCTTATCGTAAAATCGAAAATATTTCTGATGAGTGGGGAACGGCTGTTAATGTTCAATCAATGGTTTTTGGTAATAAGGGTAACGACTCTGCTACCGGTGTTGCTTTTACGAGAAATCCTGGAAACGGCGAAAACAAATTTTACGGCGAATATCTGGTTAATGCCCAGGGTGAAGATGTCGTTGCCGGCATAAGGACGCCGGCTCCGATAAATGAAGATTCGAAAAATGACCATAATAAAAATTTGATTAGTATGGAAAAAGCCATGCCCCAACTCTACAGGCAGCTTTTTGAATATCAGAAAAGATTGGAAAAGCATTACCGAGATATGCAGGATATCGAATTTACCATTGAAAAAGGACGGCTTTTTATGCTTCAGTGTCGAATTGGAAAAAGAAATGGTCCGGCTGCCATTAAAATGGCAGTTGACATGGTAAGAGAAAAACTGATTACTCCAAAAATGGCCGTGATGCGTGTTACTCCTTCCCAACTTGATGAGCTTCTCCACCCGATTATTGACCCTAAAGAAGAGATGAAAAATAAATCGCTTGCCCGCGGACTTCCGGCCGGACCGGGCGGAGCCAGCGGAATGATTGTTTTTAGTGCTAATGATGCTGTTGCTTGGGCTCAAGAAGGAAAAAAAGTAATTTTAGTCCGCGAAGAAACCAATCCTGAGGATGTTGAGGGAATGAGAGCTGCTCAGGCTATTTTGACTGCCCGAGGCGGTATGACTTCGCATGCGGCACTAGTTGCCCGGGGTTGGGGAAAATGTTGCATCGTCGGCTGCGGAACTATTCATATTGATTATTCTAAAAAAACCATGAATATAGACGATAAAATTTATAAACAAGGAGATTGGTTTACTCTTAACGGTACAAAAGGAAATGTATATCAGGGTTGTTTAAAAATGATTGATATTTCTTCAGAAAACAAATTGCTTTTGGAATTTTTAAAATTTTGTGATAAGAGTCGCAGGCTTAAAGTTCGAGCCAATGCCGATACTCCAGAAGATGCTAAAAGAGCCCGTTCTTTTGGCGCCGAGGGCATTGGGCTTTTTAGAATTGAGCATATGTTTTATGGCAAAGGAAGTGACAAGGCTTTATTTCTTCTTCGTAAAATGATTGTTTCAAAAACTGAACAGGAAAGAAAAAATGCTCTTAGCGAACTTTTCCCATATATGAAGGCAGACATTAAAGGAACTTTAAGAGTAATGAAGGGTTTGCCGGTAACGATTAGACTGATAGATCCTCCTCTTCATGAGTTTGTGCCGAGAGAAAAAAAACAGCAGGAAAGTCTTTCAAAAAGTCTAAAGATAGATTTAGCGGAATTTCAAAAAAGAGCCAACCTGCTTCATGAAAATAATCCGATGATGGGTCATCGGGGTGTCCGTTTAGGAATTACCTATCCGGAAATTACTGAGATGCAGGTGAGAGCAATTTTTGAAGCAACAGCTGAGTTATTGAAAGAAAAAATAAAGGTTGAACCGGAAATCATGATTCCAGTCACTTGCGATGTTAAAGAGTTGACACATCAAGTGGTGATTATTAGACGGGTATATAAGGAAGTTTTGAAAAAGTTTCATTTAAAAAAAATTGATTATTTGGTGGGAACGATGATTGAGATTCCCAGGGCGGCATTAACTGCTGGTGAGATGGCTCGCGAAGCCGAGTTTTTTTCTTTTGGAACCAATGATTTGACTCAGATGGGTTTTGGTTTTTCCCGGGATGATATTGGCGGTTTTTTGCCTGACTATTTAAGTAAAGAAATATTACCTGATGATCCATTTCAGACAATTGATCAAAATGGAATCGGTGAATTAATTAAAATCGGAATTGATAGAGGCAGAAAAACAAAAAAGAATCTTAAGATAGGGATTTGCGGGGAACATGGAGGAGATCCGACCTCAATTACTTTTTGTCATCAAGCAGGGATGGATTATGTTTCCTGCTCGCCTTTTCGAGTCCCGATTGCCCGACTGGCTGCTGCTCAGGCTGCTTTGTAGTTTCTGACCTTCCCGCCAACATTGGGTGGGCGCATCAGGACTTGAACCTGAGACCTTTACAATGTCAATGTAACGCTCTAGCCAACTGAGCTATGCGCCCAAGGTTGGCGGGACGCTTCTAAACCGCTGAGCTACGAGTCCAACTATATTAGTTTACCAAATAATTTGCCTTTTTTATATTCTAAAATTTTAGCCTCATACAACTGCGTCAGTTGTATTGGCTTGATAATCTTAATAAAGATTGGCAATTGATTATCAAGTAAAGCTTCTTGAAATCCGTCGATATTATTATTTAAAAATAAAACCGTTGAAGTCCTTCCAACATTTTTTTGGAGAAATTTATAGTATTTTTTTAAGCTTAATTCCGCAAGAGCCTTGGCTCGTTTGATTTTAACTGATGCAGTTGGTTCTTTTAGATTTTTTGCCATATAAAAGGCTGCAGTATTGTTTCTTTTGGAAAAACGGAAAATATGAAATTTAGAAATTGGCGATTTCTCTAAGAAATCGACTGTATCCTGAAAATCCCTGTCTGTTTCCTCAAGAAATCCGACGATCACATCGGTAGCAATTAGGGCAAATGGATTTAATTTCTTAATCTCAATAAGTTTCAACATAATCTCTTCTTTTGTATACCCTCGTTTCATTAAGTTTAGAATTTTATTTGAACCGGACTGAATTGGTATGTGAAAAAAATTAACCAATCGTTTTAAAGGTAAAATTTCCTTGTAAAGTTTGAGAAATTCTTCGTTAATGCTCCAGGGGTGAATCGAGCCAAAGCTAATTCGAGGAATAGTTGAATCGGTTAAAACGGTTTTAATCAGTTGAATCAGTGTTTCACGAGAGTCTTTTCCGAAAGCTTCGGTATTAATTGCCGTCAAAATCACTTCTTTGAGATTGGTAAATTTATTGATTTGACTGATAATTTCATTAATTTTATAAGATTTTGGCAAACCGCGCAGATATGGGACAATACAGAAACTGCAAAAACGCTGACATCCGTCTTGAATCTTAATCAAAGCCCTTCCGGAATTTAAATATTTTCCTATTACCACATCATCTTTTACACCTCGTAGGTGTAATTTAGCTTGGCTTGACAATCTTTTTAGAAGGATTTTGACTAAAAAATCCTTGTTGACATTGTCAATAAGAACATCAATAGGTAAGTTTTTTAATAATTTATGTTTCTGCCAGTAGGTGGCAGAACAGCCAGTAACTACGATTTGAGTTTGTGGATTTTCTCGTTTGAGTCTGTAGATCAAATTTTTAGCCTCGCGTTCAGCTTTATTCGTAACCGCACAAGTATTTATTATGACAAAATTAGGAGATTCTTTATTCAGGCTAAAACCACTGTTTTGCATCTCCTGATCAATTACTTCTTTTTCAGCTTGATTGACACGACAGCCGAAGCTATAGGTATAAAAACTGGCTTTTTTCATGGTTACATTATACTCAAAAACCTGTTAAATTAGTTACTCGGTTAACGTGTTAACGGGTTAAAGAGTTAGTAGTTTAAACCCGTTAACTTTTTAACTCGTTAACTGAATAACGGTTTTATATAATATAGGTTTAACTTTTGAATACTTGACATACCTATAGTTATATGCTATAATACTTTCCGGATCCTAAGGTTGTTCTAATTTTTTAGAAAAGCTTTAGGATTTTTTTTAGAGGTCGTTTCCCGCGAAGCGAAGATTACTGAGAGTAACCCACCGAAATTCGCTCCCCGCTTAGCGGGGTAAGATAAGGCGGATAGGGACGAGACGAACCTGAACGTAGGAGGATATGTTCAAAATATTATGAATAAATTAACTGTCATAACAATTCTTGCCACCTTGTTTCTTCTCTCGGCTATTCCTGCAAAAGCCGAGATTATAGCCGGTGCTTCGGCTCCTTTAACTCATCAATCATTTATTGCCGATAAAGATATTGAGTCTATAAAAGAAAAAGAATTAAAGATCATAATTGAGTCAGTTCTTAATAAATATAATTCTCCATTGACCGGGGAAAGTGAAGCTTTTGTTAAAGCCTGTATAAAATATCAAATAGACTGTTTTCTTTTGCCATCAATTGCCGGACTGGAATCAACATTTGGCAAGTTTATTTGGCCAAACTCATATAATCCCTTCGGTTGGGCTCGAGGCTATATGATGTTTGATAGCTGGTCAGAGGGATTCGACACCGTCGCTAAGGGACTGAAAAACGGCTATATCAAAAAAGGGGCAGAAACGATTGAAGAGATTGGGCCTATATATGCTGAAAGTCCGACTTGGGCCATTAGGGTTAACTGGTTTATCAAACAATTTGAAAAAGAAGAAGAAAAATTAACATTGCTTTCAGATCAATTTCCTGTACAATTGTAATTGAAAATAATTATGTACAGCTACAAAAAGGAAAAACTCCCTAAAAATACCACTCAATTAATCGTGGATGTTCCTAAATTAGATATAAAAAAAGAAGAGGAGGAAGCTTTTTCCAGACTGCAAAGTCAGTTAACTGTTGAAGGTTTTCGCCAAGGAAAAGCGCCAAAAGATATTGCTGAAAAACATATTTCCAAAGAAGCTCTTTATCAAGAACTGGCGCAAAAATTGATTTCTCGAATCTATCAAGAAGTCATTAGCAAAGAAAATCTCAAACCAATTATCTCCCCAAAAGTTGATTTAGTTAAAGCGAAAGCCACGTCTGACGTGGCTAAAGAAGGCGAGGATTGGCAGATAAAGATTACCTTAGCAGAAAAACCAGTGGTTGAACTGGGGGATTATAAAAAAGTTGTTAAAGAAGTCAAAGCTTTAGCCGAAAAATCAAATATTTGGGTGCCGGGCAAAGATAAAGAGGCGAAAAAACCTGAAGAAGATAAAAGTAAGCTTTTAAATGAAATCTTGACTGCTCTCCTGAAAGAAACTAAATTGGAGATTTCCGATTTAGTTGTTGACGAAGAGATCAATCATCGCTTAACTCATTTGGTTGACGAGATTCAAAAAATTGGTCTGACAACGGAAAACTACTTAAAATCGAAAAATTTGACCATGGAGTCTTTAAAAGCTCAGTTTAGGAAAGAGACAGAAGATACTTATAAACTGGAGTTTGCTTTAGCGGAAATTTCTGATAAAGAAAATATAAAAGTCGAAAAGACTGATTTAGATAAACTTTTTCTCAATATAAAAGATGAAAAAGAAAGAAAGAAAGCTGAACAAAATAGTTATTATTACGCGACCATTTTGCGAAAACAGAAAACGCTTGACTATCTGATTAGCCTGTAGTAAAATACAGGTATGACAAAAATGCAGAATTCAAAGGTCAAAACTCAAAATGATCCGGCAAAAAATCCTCTAGAATCTATTCGTGATATTGGCGGCGGAATGCTTGATCAATTCTTTGGCGGAAATAATCAAGAAGATGACGACTTAGGATCAGAGTTTAACTTTAATAAAGAAGCGCTTAAATCTAAGTCAAAAAAACAAGAAGTCAAAATTTTTAACTATCAGGAATACTACGAAACCACTCTCATTAAAAAACAGATTCAGGAACTAACCGAAGCGATTAAAAAGGAAATTGAGATGATTAAACGGGCTGACGCTTCGCTTCTTAATGATATTCGCGACGTAGAAAAATTAACAATTAATGATCTTCCGGAAAAACCAGGTATCTATCATGTCCGTTTCTTAGAGTTAGTGTTAAGCATCTTGCGGACCTTAAGAGCTAAGGTGGGTGAGTCAAAGACCTGGCTCCAGGCTCTAATGTCCAAAAAGAAAAAACGAGGATCTTTGTTCGTTGTAAGAAGCAAAAAACAAGGAACACAATACTCGCTTTCACAGGAACTGCAATCTTCAAGATCAGTTCAATAAACTCGTTAACCTGTTAACGCGTTAACTTGTTAACGGGTTATTCTAACGCTTTTAAAAATGTATTTACTCCATACGCCCAGCTGCCTTTTGACTGCGGAGTGTAGACTTTCATGATCGCTGAAGCAGTCACTAGACCTTTGTCAATATAGTTCTTTTTTATCCCTTTTGCCACTGTCTCAATCGCTTCATCATATGAATCAAATTTGGTAACTGTTGTTCCGTATATTCCCCAGCCCCAACAGTTATGAGAATCATCGGGAATGACTCGGCAGAGGTTTGACTCCTGCATGGCAATTGCCGGAAGCAGTCGATAGTCAAATTGATATTCATCGGAAACTTTAACAATTAATTCTGACTGATCATAAAGAGGTGAGTTATGTTTTCTAAAAAAGGCTTTCAAATTGGCTGTCCGGGAGTCGCCTGGTTTAATCTCGGCAGTATAGCCTTCGGATAGGTCGGCATTATAAGAAGCGGAAAATTGATAGTTTTTATTATTATTTTTTCGATCAGTTATTTCGCCTAAAACTTGAGCAAAGTCCTTACGGATATTAGAATAAACAGAAGCTTTATCTATCAAAAATAAATTTAGAATATTGAGAAATAAATAGATTATAAAAAGAATAACAACTTTTCGTACCATAGTTCAAATATAGGATAAATGACTATTATAATCAATGGCTTTGAAATGAAATTGAAATTACTTAATTATTATGTTAGAATACTCCCAAATGGCTCTACACGAAAAAGGCAAAGTAAAATTTTTAATTCACGAGGGCACGCTTCACATAAATAATGTGCCATCAGCTCCTGCGCATATAGTAATTGCTTGTTTATCAGGTATGGTAAACGAAGAGACAGCAAGAAATATTATATTAGCTGGCATAGATAATATGACGGCTTTAGCGGGAAGACTTTTAGGGCAATCAATTTTAGGTGGATACTGCCGCTTGGTTTGTGATAATCCTCCTAGATATGAATATTTAAGAGGATCGACGAGTGTTCCTTCTGCTGACGAAAATGCTTTTGATGAAGCTCAGAAACAACAAATTGTATTTCATGAATTTAAAGACGCTGATAGAAAAACAGCAGGTTTACCACTATAAATAAAGTTAATACTTTTACAATAATTCCTTCAAATGTTGCTATTTAATGTTTGCCATTTCAAACTCGTTTTATATCGTCTTGAAGCTATAATGTGAGCCTGGAGAGACTCGAACTCTCAACCACCTCCTTAAGAGGGAGATGCTCTGCCAGTTGAGCTACAGGCCCTGCTCCCAGGAGGAATCGAACCCCCATCACTGGTTCCGAAGACCAGTGCTTTATCCGTTAAGCTATGGAAGCGTGTTTACACTCAAATTATATCAGAATAAAAAAATAATTATTTTGATGCTATAATAATTTCATGGTAATAACTAAAAATCAGCCGTTTACAAAAGAAGAAATTATAAAACTTAAAGAACAATTTTATGTTTATATTAAAACAGTTATCGATGTTAAGGAAAAAAATTGTTCTGCCGGATGTGATCGTCATTTTGAATCGGAAAAAATACTACTTGATCAAGGAGCAAATCAAAATAATCTTTGGGGCGGCGGAATAGATTTAGAAACAATGACGATAGATTGTAATTCAATCATAAACATTAGACCGTCGCAAGGAAATAGCAGCAATGAAATACAGGATAAAGAACTAAGAAAAGAATTTGAAAAATTAACAAAATACTTTTTTAAAGAATTATATGGATAATAAAATTATTCTGGCTGCATTAGCCAGCGATCTTAAAAGAGTAAGTTTAGGTCTGCAAAGAAAATCATTTAAAATGGCTGACCGTTTTTCTGAAGAAGCCCTTAAGAGAAAAACAGAAGTTTCAACTGGCGGGTTGCACGCATATATACGAAGGGTGTTAAACAGCATGGAGTTATCATTAAAAAGCAATGATATTGAAAGAAAAGCTGAGGATGTACTAATGTATAGTATATTAATTCAGAATTATACCACTCGCAAATGAAGCCGAGAAAAAATCGCGCGCCCTTCGGCAAGCTCAGGACAAGTTTTTTGAAAAACGTTCAGCAAAAAGAGGCGTCTACAAAACGGCACCTACCGTTAAAAATAGCTTGGTAAATCAATATTTTATTTTTGAGTCATTATTAATCTTCATTTATTTCTTAATTGTCATCCCCGCCCCCGATCGGAGTCAAGGGCAGGCTCCTATAGATTACAATTCAGAAAAAGGTTATTTTAGACTGGATTCCCTCCTTCGAGGAAATGACAAGAATATTTTTTCATATGCTCCATCTATACCTATTTTATGCTACCATTACAAGTAGAAGTTAATATTTTATCAACCGAATTTGTTACGATACCCACAAATGCAAGAAAAAAAGCGTAGTATCGGGAAATCATCAGGAGAATTATCAGCATATTTAAGACTGAGCATAAAATTTAAAGATTTAAGCTACGTTTTTATTGGGTTAAAAGAAGTCGCTAAAGATTTTATTGCTGGAAAAGATACGCTAATAGCTGATATTGAACAACTAACTAATCCACCAAGTGCAAAAAATGAAGTAATTGATCTTAAATTTAAGGAATGAATAATATTGTTATGTTGAATCTTATACTTTATTTGCTGTTGGTATTCTTGTTTCTTCTTTTCCTTATCTTTATGTCCGTTTACGGAATATCTCTTATCTATTCCTCTCTCATGGGTGCTCCTTATGTTCCGACGAAAAATAAACTAGCTTTTGAGATTTTAAAAGAAATAAAGTTTAAAAAGGATGGATTGTTTGTTGAACTTGGAAGCGGTGACGGAAGGATTGTTCGGACTGCGGTAAAGAATTTCTCAGTCAAAGGGCTGGCTGTCGATGTTAACTTCCTATTGATTATTTGGTCAAAAATATTGGCTAAATTTGACGGAACCTATCAGCAAATGATTTTTATTGTCAAAAATATATTGACCGTCGATCTTACTAAAGCTGATTACATTTATCTTTTTCTTTTCCCGGCGTTAATTGAAAAACTTGCTCCTAAATTTGATCGAGAATTAAAAAAGGGGGCAATTATAATTTCCCACGGGTTTCCTGTTAAAGGATACGAAACTAAATTAATTAAAAAAGTCGAAAGAAGGCCGTTTCCAACTTATTATTACGAAAAATAAAGACAGTCTTTATAAAGACTGTCTTTAAATAATCTCTTCTTTTCTTTTCCTGACAAAGGAAATCCACTCCTCCACCACCTCGAATATTAATTTAAAGGGCGCTTCGATGATGAAATCAAAGATAAAGATAAAGAAGTTTAGTTTAGCAATCTCAGAGCTGAAAAATTTTCCCAATGATAAAATCGGCATGAAGAAAAAGTCAACTATTGGAGTAAATATGCTTTCTTTTTCTTCCAGTCTTAACTCTTTAGTTACCTGGCGAATTCGGTAGGAAAAAAAGGTAACGACGCTGACAAAAAAGATAAAGATTGCCTGACTAACCAAATTAAAATTGATATAGGTTAAGATTTTATAAATAAGACTTAAAGTCACCAAAAATGTCAAAGAATAAAAAACCGTAAAACCAAAGATCAAAAGCGGTCTTTTTGGACCGGATTTTTTTGGCACAAAAGCCACTTGTGTTTCAAAAGTTTTATCATCATCAATAATATCAGATAGACGACGATATATTTTTCTCGTATTTTCCTCACCGGGAATTTTGAAAAAGCCTAAAATAATCACCATAAGAATCGGCGGAAAGATACTATTAATTACTATGGCGTTTCTATCAACCTCACCATAAAAATAATTAGAAACAGGAATCTCCAGAATAATGGCAAAAAGCATCTTAGTAAGAAGAATATAGATAAAACTTTTTACCGCCAGATTTCTTATTCTGGCGCCTAATTTTTGGTATTTTTCTCGGCAGGTCTGATCAACTTCATTCCATAATTTTTCTTTATTGGTCAAAATCGTTTGCAGTTCATTAGCTTTATTTTTTATTAAAGAAAATAAAATTAAAAATGGCGGCAGTTGCTTGCGGGTAAATTTAATCAAGTTGTCAACATAAGGATTGGCAACCATATCATCAATTTTTTTGAAAATCGCCGGCAATTTTGCAACTTGTGTCTGGAGTTCTCTTTCTGAATAACTGCTCAAGGTTTTATAAAAAGTGGTAAACAGATGATAGCGCAAATAGGAACGATCGCTTTTGCCAAAGACCTTTTCAATGGCGACTAAAAAGAAAGTATCCTTTTGGTCCTCTTTTAAACCCTCGATTTTGATTTTCTTTCTCAAGACTTGATAGATAAAAAAAGTCAAGTTGGACTGAATTTGAGCTGACTCAGGTTTTAAAGTTTCCTCAACTTCACAGGTTAAAAGATCAAGTAAAAACTGATCTAAATATAGTCTCAACTCACTATCACGGCCAACGACCATTTGGCGCCGAAGCAAAAGATACTTATTAATCAGAGCTTGAATTATCACCGTATCCTCGGCCCCCAAAACACCATTATCAAAATACCGGGCCCATAAAAGTTCACGGAGTAAATTTTCCGCTTCGCCCCGGCCGTCAGAATTTAAAGAAAAACGTCTTTTTAAAATTCGTTCGATCGCGGCTCGCAAAATAAGATGGTCTTCGCGAAACTCAACGGCGTTTCTCATTTTTTCATAAACTAAAGCAAAAAAAGAAACGGTCTGGGAGACTGACAAAGCAGAAATATCATCGGGTTTTGCTTTGGGCTTAACGGATTTTATCGCATCAATAAGGGCCTGAGTAAATTGAGATAAGATAATTGCCTGGTCTTCGTTTTTCTGAACTTCGTCGTCT
>CAZIYS010000017.1:0-11399 GCA_964543535.1 uncultured Gammaproteobacteria bacterium
CCCTTCGGTCGGCGGTTTTAAAAACATCCCCCCTTTCCGTTTTGGGGAATCGGCAGGAAGACAAGAGAAAGGAAAGGCGAGAGGAGTTGGGCGACTGACAAGCAGTCGCCCTTTGACCGGAAATATCTAACCGGTCAAGAGAATTTTAATTTCGGTCGTCTTTCTCTGTCGTTCGGTTTACTCCAGTCGCTTCGGTCGTTTACTCGCTCAACTTTAAGACCAAGGAAAAGTTTCGCTCGTATCACTCCCTCCGCTTCTTCCGTTCACCTCTCTTGGTCGAAAGACTCCCTTTATAAAACTAAGGTTAAAGCAGACTGGGGAATAAAGTGTTTGGTCGCTACCCGCTCCTTTAAAAGGTAATTATTAAGAACGGAGCGGGTGAAAATGCCCGTCCCTAAATCTTATCAACCTTGTGGGAACTCTTGAAAAAGTTTGGTTCTATCTTTCTCTCTCAGTTGATTTGGATGATTAACCAAAAAAGTAAGTTAATCCAAATCAACTCAGAGAGGTAGGATTAAAAATAGCTTATGAAGTTGGGTAGGAATAAAGTTATCGGGACTCGCCCCACTGCAGGTTTGCTAATCCTTAGTCAAGTTCATAACCCGCAGGCGGGCGGCATTTTCAGATCGACCAATATTAATCTCTTCACCCCCTGCCCCCTCTTCTCTTCCAGAAAAGAAGAGGGGGGAACTATTCGTTAACGGTTTTCTGTTCCGGTCGGTTAATCGCTATTTTGCTTTTTAGTAATTGCTCCGACCGGTTGATGTTGAAATGGGAAAAACAAAAGGTGTAGAATAAAATCATTCTATGAAACTTATCCGCAAGATTACTTCATCAGGTAAATATTCAAAAGTTATTGTTATTCCTAGAGAGTTTTTAAAAGCCTTGTCATGGAGACAAAATCAGAATTTAGAGTTGGAGTTAGATGAGAAAGGGAAAAAGATTATTATTAGGGACGCCAAAGACAAATGAAAAACAAAGCTGTCTATTTTATCCTTACTTTTCTTTTAATGTTTATCTCTTTCTTCTTAGGTGGATATCTGGAAAGGCAAAAAATTAAAACCTCCCCAATCACCCCAATATCCTCAATCTCCCCAACCTCTCAAAAACTATTAGTTGTTGAAGTTCCCGACGGAGATACTTTAAAGTTAAGCAATGGTAAAACTTTTAGACTTTACGGAGTTAATGCTCCCGAAGTTAAGGAACCGTATTATGAGGAAGCAAAAACGTTTACTCAAAATTTAGTATTGAATAAAGAAATCAGTTTTGAACAGGAAGAAAATTATAAAGAAGATAAGTTTGGGAGAATGTTAGGTTATGTATTTATTAATGGAGTTAATCTTAATTTGGAGTTGGTGAGAAATGGACTTGCTCGAGTTGTTCTTTATGAGAAAAGAGCAAAGATAAAATATCAGGATGAATTGTTGTTTGCTGAAAAAGAGGCGAAGGAAAAAAGAGCTGGGATTTGGAAAAATTTTTAACCTATTTTATACTTTTTAAAATCCTTTGGTGAAAATTCTTTAACATTACCTTGATCGTCAACAGAAAAAACATACAAACACAAATGTTTAGCTGCTTGCCAGGGAATTCTGCGTAATGCTATTTTTGCGCTTTCTTCAGGCAAACCCAATCCATATTTATAAGCATGTCTTGCTATTACTTTCATTCTCGTGATAATTTGTCCAAGAGCAAACAAAAAATTAGTATCAGCAATGGATTTAAAAGATTTAGCGTATGATTTGCCTTTACACTCTATAAGAAACCTTCTTGCTTTAAATTTATTTCTTGAATCAGTCACTATAATATCACAGCCTTTCTCGTGTAAGTCTTTTGTTCTAATATTATAATTCCAACCTTTTTTATCAAGATGTTTAAGAATAGATTTCTCAATAAACTTTTCAGAAACCAAGTCTTGAGTTTTCATAAATAATCAGGAAATTAAATCTTCCAACTTCATTTGCGTTGCTACTTTAAAATCCACATCAATCGCCTTAAAATGTTTTTGCCCACAGGCAATTTTCTGCTGTTCAGTCGGTCTTAGGTTTTCTAGTTTATCTACAAATTTACTTTCATGAACTAAATATAATTTTTCTCCTTCGTCGGTTTTGTAAACTATCGCCCAGTCCGGATGATAATCGCCAAGAGGGGTATCAACGATAAAATTAGGTGGCAATTTTGTAAAAAGAATTACTCGATTATTCATTTCCAGATTTTCAGCAAACTGCCTTTCTCCTTCGCTGTCAAAAACCACCCTTTCGTAGACAGATTTTTTGCTTTCAATTGACTTTTTTGCATAACTGGCAAAATCTTCAAACAAGTTTACTTCCCAGATACCACCGGTCGGAATATATTTTAATCCCTCGTTTATCAAAAGTTCATTCAAACTTATATTTATAAAAGAAATACAGCTTCTTATAAATTCTTCCGGATTTTTGAAAATTAAATCAAGATTATTTATTTTAGAAAATATTTCAAAAATCGTCGCTCTTGTCACTCCTGTTTCCTTGGCAATTCTATCAATGATATTATCAATTGTTATTTTGTTAATAAGTCTTTCCCCGTATGAGGTTGTTTGGTAAATAGTTTTTAATTTTCCCTCTTCCTCAAAATCTACCTGCACTTTTTCTACCTTAACAACAAGATTATTAATATCTAATTCATTAATTTTGGAAACGGAGCTTTCAACAAGTTTTTTTGTATTAAGTTCGATATTAAATTTTGTTTTTCTCCTTATTTTCTCCCAAAGCTTTTTAAAGTCTTCACTTTGGCTTACCAAATGTTTTCTGAATTTTATTGCTACTCTTTCTCTCGCATCAGCTGTTTTTGGTGTTTCCTTATATCCTGCCTCGTTATACTCTGTCTGCAGTCCTCCTACAAATTCTTTATAGCTTTCATTAGCAATTACCGTTAAAATATTTGTCTGGGTATCAAAGATTCTGTCACCCTCCGTGTTTACCGCTAATCTTAACCCTCGTCCTATCTGCTGGCGTCTTTCTTTTTCTTGTCTTACTTCCCGCAAAGTACAAATCTGGAAAATATTAGGATTATCCCAGCCTTCTTTCAAAGCAGAATGAGAAAATATAAAACTCGTTTTTTCCTCAAAAGATAAAAGTTTTTCTTTGTCTTTCATAATCAGGTCATATACTTCTTTATCTTCCTTGGTTTTGCCGTCAGTATCTTTAAAAATTATTTCACCTTTCTTTTTTGTTTTGGCAAAATAACCGTTATGAACGGTGTTGACATTACTGTTTTTAAACAGATTAAAATTATCTTTTATTTCTTCAAATTCTTCAATAAAAATTTTCCTTATGATTCCGTCTTCTTTTACATAATTATCAACTTTATCAATGAAAAATAAAGATAAAACTTTAATTCTATTTCCCAACTCTTCCTGTTTATTGAAATGAGCTTTTATCGTTTCTCTTATCTGGGTTCTGAATATTGCTTCTTTATTTTTTCCAATTGTATCCTCAAGACTAAATATTTTTCCGTTTGAGATTTCTACTTTACTGACTCTGGCGTCAATTTCGTTAATATATAGTCCTTCATATTTTTCGTTATTAGTTTTTCTGAAAAGGTCGTCACCAGCTTTAAGCAAAATTTCTTTATTGATAAATTCATCTCGCGCCTGTTTTACTTCAAGAATTATTTTTGCTTGGGGAAGTTTGCCTGTTTGGGTTCTGATTTCTAAAACTTTAAAAATAAAAGTTGACGGGTCAGATTCTTCGGCTCCGTAAATTTCTATTTTTTTAACGAGTCCTTTTAGATAGGCGTCATAAGGAGTCAGTTTATAAACTAAATTATAGATATGTTTATGTGTTGCGCTGTAACGGAGACGGAATAATGAATCCAAATCATTGATAGCTGATTTTGAAAGTTCCGATTCCATGTTCTGGGGTTCATCCATTATGACAACCGGTTTTGTTTGGGAGACCAAATTGAGAGGGCTTTCACCATTAAATCTGTCCGGAGTCTGACGCATGATATTACTGTCTTTATTAAAAGATTGAATTGTCATTATCATTATTTGGATATTTATCGACTGGGCAAATTCCCTGACCCGTGACAGTTTTTTCGAGTCATAGACAAAGTAGCCAAAGTGGGTATTATAAATTTCTTTGAAATGTTTTTTTGTCTGCTCAATGGTTTTAAGGACTCCTTCCCTTATGGCAACGCTTGGGACAAGAATAATGAATTTTTTTAGTCCGTATTTTTTATTTAATTCTAAAATCGTCCTGAGGTAAATATAAGTTTTCCCTGTGCCCGTTTCCATCTCAACAGAAAAGTCTATTAAATCAAGCTTCTCAACTACGTCAATATTATTTTGCTTTTGAATATTTTTGAGATTTCCCAAAATTCTTACTTTGTCAATTTCTAGTTCGTTGAAGATAATAGGAGAAGATTGAAGTCCAAAAGATTCTTTGTTATTCAATAAATTCTTTCCTGTCTCAAAAATTTCCGTGACGGCATTAATCGCCTCAATTTGATAATCTAAATTTTTATTAAATTTGAACTTCATATTACATCGCCTTGACAATCACTTAACAATCACTTGACAATTTCGATATATAATTATATATAATAGTAATGGAGTTACTGGGTTACGTATCCTGCGACTAATGTCGCACGGGGCACTGACCCAGAGCCCAGAACTCCACTAAACTTCTTTCCAATCATTAATGTTTTTTTTGTGGTTTGGTCTAAAAATCCAAATATTGAATTTATTAGATTTTACTACCATAAATTTTTTGCTGCTTATTTTCATATAACCTGAGTAAATCATTTTGTCAAAAATATACTTCATTAATTTTACTTTTGCTTTTTTAGCTTTTGGATTTTTGAATAATCTATTTTGAAAATAACCTATCCCGCCCATAATTACATCAGTAACCTGGATATATTCACTACTTTTTGAATCAATTGGGGTAATGTTATTTATGAAACCCTTTAAAGGATTATGTTCAGATGGATTTAGTAGGGGAATAAATTTCTTTCTTAAACCTAATTCTAAATATTTTTCCATTGAAGCAAAATCTACTTTATGTTGTTTAGGATTTGTAATCCTGTCTGGAAAAATTTTATAAACAGCCGGCACCTTAGCATTATGAAGATATAATTGATAAAGTAATTTAAAATATCCTTCTTTTTTTATATTACTTTGTGCAACTACTATCGGATCTTGGGTGTCAACAAGCATAGTACAAAAACGGGCGCTATCATTGTTTATCCAATTAAAAAAAATGTCTGTTAAATCTTGATATACAGAAAAATATTTATCAGATACTTTAGTCCATTTAAATTCTCCTGTAAAATCTATCTTTTTCTTTTTGTCATTTATATAACCGTATTTTTTTCTTAAACTCTCTATCTCTTTTTTTGTACTTTCAATATTGCTTTCTTCAATCAATATCGCACTCAATAAAAAAAATCTTTCATTTATATGTCTACTTTCATCAGAATACACGCTTATGGTTTTCATATTGAATTCAATTCCCAATCTTAACGAAAATAATAATTTTTTTAGATTTTATTTATTATTTTTTTACTAAATTTAAAATAGATATTTTATCCAATAAAAATTGTCTTTCCAGTTTTAAAGTATCAAGTTTATTTCGTAGAGGGACTCTATTTTTTTCAGTAATCGCTTCAAGTTGAGATTGATTTATATATCCATTTCTTTGTTTATGGACTGTTATTAACATATCATCAATTTCTTTTTTAACTTGCAAAATTTTATCTTGTTTCACTTCGATTTTTTTACGAATATTTAATACATAAAAGAAATACAAAACGGTACCAACAATAGGGATTGTAAACCAAAATATTTTAGCGACTTGCTCTAGAAAACCGGTAATAATATAAATTTGATTTTGCATACCTAAATTATTAAAAGATAAATTTTAGGTAAATCTTTTTCACTTACTCCTTCTTTAATACACTTCAAATATGCTATTCCTCTATGTACTCCGTCATTAACTAGATTATTTTCTATTGTTAGAATTATATTATACGACCATTTATTATTTTTCATATCATCTACGTATTTATTAATTCTAAGATCATTCGATAAATCAGGGTTAAAAGTTTTACAACAAGAACAGTAGATATTTAATAGCTCTTTAAATGTTTTATTATTTGTACTTCTATCAATCATAAATTCCTTGATAAGTGTTAATAAATTTTCAAATTTATGACTACTAATTTTTTTCATATTTTTTCTCTTGGCAAATAATGACAAATATTGTGTTGTAATGTAAACAATCATGACGACAGGCTCCTGCAAAGGCTCAATGCCGCGCAAATGCTTGTCTTTTTTTTAAATCACCTTAACATTTAAATTTCTCCCAATATTTATTTTTGTTGTATCGTCAAGAGCGGAGTCAAGGCAGACGAAAGTGTTTTCTTCGGAAAGTTTTAAGGATTCTACTTGATCTTTAGTCACTTTTTTCTCAAAAGTCACTAATAGTTTTTTTCCCTCATCAACCACTTGCCAGTATTTCATATTTCCGCTTTTTTCTTGATTCACTTTAGAATTAAGGTTATATCCTTCTTTAAGAAATATTTCGTAAACGACTGATTTTTCATCATAACCGTCAATCAATGGTTTTTCTAAAAATAGTTTCATCTGTTTTTTAAGCTTTTGTTCATCATCTTTATCTGTTAGAATATTCCACTGGCGGTATTTGGATTTAGTGAGAGAAAACGATTTGAATCCTAAGTCAAAAGATTGCTTTGTCACTTTACTCTTCGCAATGAAATTGACCGTACGACGGATTCTTTCCTTGCAAATTTCTGCAATATTGGTTGGTTTGTTTAATGATTTAAGAAAACTAAATGCATATTTATCTTCCTTTTTACTAGAATCTAGCGCTTCTGGAAGTTGAACTAGAATGCTTATTCTATTGCCACCATCTTCTAAATTTTGTTTCATAACAGCATGGGTAGTTGTTCCAGATCCAGCAAAAAAATCTAAAACAATATCTCTATTATTGACTGATGTTGAAAGTTGTACCAAAGTTTGTACGAGAGATGAAGGTTTAGGATTACTAAATATATCTTGCTTGTCTGATATTTCAAATATTTTTCGGAGCTCTATTTTCCCACTATAAGTAGATCCTTAGTTTGACAAAACAGAATAAGGAGTGATTTCTCTTTTTTCGTTAATGAAGATCTTTATTGCAGGCACAGCATCATTATTTTTTCCCCAGTATATTCGTTTTTCTCGATTTAACTCTTCAAATTCCTCTTTTGGTATATCAAACTGTCGAGTAAAGATTTTACCATTCGGAGAAGTAACGGAATAATAATTTTCATCTTCTGGATCAGAAGCATCTTCTCTTTTAGAAATACTTCCTGCTTTATATGCGCCCCTGGGGTCATTGTCAGGATTATCATATTCATTTTTAAAACTAGGTTTTTCAATAATTTTGTTTAACTTTAAAATATTTTTATAGCCAATAACTATATATTCGTGATCTTTTCTAAAAGTTTCCGTATTCTTCATCTTCCCATATCTATCATCGCCGCTTTTTTTCCAAATAAAACAATTTATATTTTCTTCACCAAAAATTTCATCCATCACTATCCGAAGATTGGCGATTTCGTTGTCGTCTATAGAGATAAAAATCACTCCGTCTTCTTTGAGGAGATTGCGGGCGAGGAAGAGGCGCGGATACATCATTGTCAACCAGTCGCTGTGATAACGACCTGCCGACTCGGGATTAGTTGTCATCTTAATTCCGTTTTTGCTTTGACCGGTTTTTTCATAATAGTCAGATATATTCTCTGTGTAATTGTCTTTGTAGATAAAGTCCTTGCCGGTATTGTAGGGCGGATCAATATAAATCATCTTTATTTTTTCTCGGTAATGTTTTTGCAGGAGTTTTAAGACTTCCAGATTATCTCCCTCTATAAAAAGATTTTCTGTTTTATCCCAATCCTTGCTTTCTTTTTCCTGTGGGGTTAAAGTGCCCACTGATGGAGTTCGAATAAGTTTGAAAGCATTGCTTTTTCCTGCCCAATTTAAACCGTATTTTTCCTCTCCGGCGATTATCTCTTCATCTTGAAAAAACTTTTTTAAAGCGCCAAAATTTATCTTATTTTCCTTGATAAATTGTGGAAAAACCCGACGAAGTTTATCTAAATTCTCATTACCAGTATTAACGGAAGTATTATTAACCTTATTCATAGAATATATTCTATCACTTTTTTCCCTTTTCTTTCCATAAAATCATAACTGATTTTATTCTTTGGCGGCAAATTCTTTTCTTTCTTTAAGGGTTTGTTCCCAACCAAAGATTTTTAGAAGAAATTTTTCATGTTCTTTGAATTTTTCGATCAATTTATCATCTAATTTTAATCTCTCAAATGTAACTGGATTACAAATAATAATTTCATTTTTGTTACTCAACTTTTCATCCAATTCCCAATGGGCAACTGCGTTTCTCAATTTTTGAACAAACCTTAAAGAGTTTTTAACTTGTGGGTATCGTTTTAATTTTTTAAAATATGGAATTTGTTCATAGAGTGAAATCTTTTTATCGAAACTAAAATGAGATGTGTTTATAATATAATAATAAAAAATTGAAGCTTGCCTATTAGTTTTAGGGAAAAAATATATTCTTAAATTCCAACCGAGAGCCGTCTCTATTACGGTTGCATCTGAAATTATATTTCCCCTAAACAAACTTAACTTCTCCCTAATGATTTTTTTATCCATATTTTTTAAATTTTCTTTGTCTCAGTCATATGACGGCATATTCTATATTTTTCGCTTATTAAATTCAAATCGTGCTATAATATTTTTGATAATTTGATTTGCCTAAATCCAGGATTGAATCGGGACATGGCAGAAAATTCCCGCTACAGAAACGAGAGCTCCTCGTTCAGTTACCTGTAGCGGGTCATATTCCGAAAGGATTATGTGAAGTCGCAAGATTTCTGACTGACGGGGAGCTTTGTTTGTTATATAAACCTATGGCAAGAAATCTAAAAAGATATTATCAAGCATGGGAACTTCACCAACAGGGTAAGACCTTCAAAGCAATTGGAGAAATAATGAAAATTACTGGCAGTCGTGCAAATGTTTTGTCTAACTTTATTGACTTTAAAATCAAATATCAAAAACAAAGAAGGATTAGTAATGAATTAAAAGAACTAGTTAAAAAATATAATTATCAAACAATTTTTCTGTGAATCAATTTTTTTAAAACAGAAAAGCTCGCTTTTACTGCATGATGAAAATTTTTATCTAAATTAACTTGTGCATTTTTATCTGCCAAATCAGAAAACGCTTTTATAATTAAAAAAGGCACACTATTTCTATGGCATATTTTCGCTATAGCAGCACTCTCCATATCAACCGCTACGGCATTATGTTTTTTTTGTAATTCATCTCTTTGTTGAGGATTTGTTATAAAAGTGTCTCCCGTGATAATTGTTCCGTTAACAATTCGTCTATCTAATTTTTTTGCTTTTTCAATAACATCACCGGTATCATAATCAGTATTATCTCCAACAGGTTTCTGTATACCAGTATCCCATTCTTGGGTTGAATTTGTTACAATCACGCTCGTTTGTGGTAAGGTTTGATCAAGTAATCCCGCTAGTTCTAAATTAATAACAATATCTGGCTGAAAATTATCAACAAGATATTGAGTTGTTGCGGCGGCATTAATTTTTCCTACGCCTGACCTTACTAATATTATTCTCTTACCTTCAAATAAACCAGTTATCCATTTTAAATCTGCAAGATTGCCTTCTTTTAAATTAGTAAGACCACTACCTTTTAGAAGGTTATTTAATATATTAAATTCTGTATTGGTAGCACTAATAAGACCAATATTTCTATATTCAAATTTTTCCGCCATATGCAAGGTGAGTCTTAATTAATAACTGTCGAGCTTCTTCTATCTGCTCAGGACTCATTAAAGAAGTTCTTGTAAGATTAAGCAGTGGTCCAAAAGGATTAGAAGGTGGTGGAAAAGCCCACCAATGTTCATATTGTTTGTCGTAAGGAGACACCACCTCTATATCATTTAGAAAAGGTGCACCAGGAAAAGGAATAGCTCGAGATACACGTATTTTATCAGGATGTGTTTTCTCCAAATATTCCGCTGTCATCTCGCTACTTTTTGGAGTTTCTCCAGGATTACCGGCCATAAGATAGAATTTTGAAGAAATCCCTGCATCTTTAACTTCTCTATTTATTTCCGTAACATTATCCATGTCACTTTTTTTACCTAAACGAATACTACTGGATCAGCGGATTCAACTCCAAAAGCTAATTCTACACAGCCAGATTTTGCCGCTACTTGATATAAAGAGGCGTCTAAAATATTGGTTCTAGCCATACCCACCCATTCAATAGGAAGCTTTTCTTCTATAAGAAGTCTGCTTATTTCTGCTAATCTTTTTCTATCTTGATTAATAGTATCGTCAGCAAAATAAAAGTTTTGTGTCCCATATCTTTCATATAAATATTTTACTTCTCCAACTACGTTTTGGGGACTTCGACTGCGGATTTTGGGGAACATTTTTTTTGATCCACAATTGGCACAGTTATAAGCACAACCACGTGAAGTAACAATTGTACCAGGCTGAGTATCAAATTTTTTAGTATCACCAAATACTTGATATTCTATTTTTTGACCTACTAGAAATTCTAAGCCTTTACTAGCATAAGGATATTGATCTAATGGAATAGTAGGCATACTTAAGCCGGTAATAGCAATTTTTCCATCTGGTTTTTTAAGAGCTAATCCTTTATGATCAAAAAGTTTTTCTGGACTATCTAATCCTTGAAAGGTTATTGCATTAAGTACTTCTAAAATTGTTTCTTCACCTTCTCCTATAACTCCAATGTCAAAATTACCGGTTGACATAGTCTCGTCAGGTCGAACAGTAGTATGAAATCCTCCTGCAAATGTTAAAACCTCTGGTTTAACACGCTGCACAATTTCTCCTACTTTTTGCATATAGGGAAAATAAGGAGTTATCCCTGTAGACATAACTACATCAGGATTTACGTCGGCAACAGCTTGTTCAACATTAAAATCAGGAGATTGTATTTGAAGATCAAGAATAGTTATATCTAACCCTTTATTTCTGTAATTTTCAGCTAAAAATGCAGCTATGGAAAATAAACCTATGGGAAATCTTGAGGCTTGTTCAGAATGAGTTTCTGACTGGGGATTAATCATCAAAATTCTTTTGATCCCATTTTTTGACAATCTTTCAAGACGGCCTGACAAATTGACTTCTTTTGACATAATTTTCATATTATAGGATAATAACTAAGAAAAATCAACTCGTCCTAAAACTCCGCATCAACAAAAACAAAAAATGCCGATTCCCCAAAACGGAAAGGGGGGATGTTTTTAAAACCGCCGACCGAAGGG
>CAZIYS010000018.1:0-9103 GCA_964543535.1 uncultured Gammaproteobacteria bacterium
TCATTACAAGTTTTTTGAGAAACAGAAACTGTCACCGATGTACCCGACTTTAACAACACATTGACTTTCTTTAAATTTTTTGAGTATTATTAAACTATGAAAAGAATACTTCTATTTTTATTATTGCCAATAATATTTGTCTCCTTTTATTTGATTAAACACAATATTAGCTTAGCTCAAGAGGAAGATCCAGAAACAATTGCTGAACAGGGATATGGCCAAGTTTGTCTAAATGCTGTTTTTTATGATACTGACAAGTCAGAAAGCGGGCTATGCGGTCTTTCAGAAAACTGTCCAAAAGATAAAAGCGGCGGCATAGATTGGAAAGCATGCGAAGAGGCGGGAATTGTTTTTCCTTGCACTTATTCTCATTTTCCTAAAGATGGCGCCAACTTTGAATTAAAAGGAGTTGGTTTTTCACCAGGAGCAAAAGTTTATCCTTATTACTGTGTAATACCGACTGAGAAAACACCACAATGTGAGTCGTATTGCACTTCAGGTAATCCAAATAATGATCAAATTATATTTGGAGCGGATATGTCTGGAATAAAAAGCTGTAATCTTTCTCTTGAATATAGCGGAATAACAGACCGCACTTTTTTTAGCAATGCTAATGGCGAATTAACTGTTAACGGAAGAATTAATAAAGCTACTCAATATGTCAGCTATGTTTTTTATGGTTTTTATCTAATTCCACCAGTGGAACAACTGGGACAAGGCGGCGAAGGAATTGATGCCGAAAACAAAAGCCAACAGTTAGGAACAATGCCTTTTTCAACCGCAGATTTTATTTCGGAAAACACGGAAAAAAAATGTGTTGATATTTTTTGGGATCCATATGGTCGGGTGTTTGACTCGAAGTCGCTTGAACCGGTAGAAGGAATAAGCGTGAGATTATTAAGTTCAATTAATCCGGAAACCCTATTTCTTTTGACTAGAGGTCAAAATAATCCGGAAACAACCGGAACTAGTGGAGTTTTTAACTTTGTTGTTCCAGAAGGAATCTATTACCTTCGTTTAGCCAATCTGCCTTTGACCCATAAATTTATCTCCAATCCCAATCTTAATCCTAAATACTCACACATTTATTATAAAGCGAAAGATAATTTGAACTCGATTTACCGTCCTGACGAGGAAATAAAAGAACTGATTGATACGGTTGCGGAAAAAAGGGCAGGCATACCGGACGCAGAGGAAAGAGATATCCCTCTTGATCCGGGAGCAAATTCTCCTTATCTTTCTCAGATTAAATTTATGCAAAACACCGCTCTTCATTTAGGTAATTTTGATGCCTCTATTTATCGTGGCCAATCGAGCCATCCTTATCCGATTGTTAGTTTTGTCCGGGCTGATAATAAACAGTTAGTTTTTGAAAAGGAGATAACTGACAAAAACAGCCGTTATGGCTTTTGGAAGGCAGTTATTCCCAATAAAATTATTCCCTCAGATACTCCTCTTGAGGTAATTTTAAAAAAGAATCCAAAGTATTTTTCTGTTGATAATGATCTGGCTGTCTCAAAAGACAGTTTTAGTTTTGAACCAATCTTAAGATATATTAAAGGATATGTGACTGATGGATCAGGTCGAAATGTTGGAGGTGCTGAAGTCAGAGTAAGGTTAAAGATGAATAATGCGATTTATTCAACGGTAAAGGCAGACGATGACGGTTTGATTGAAATTCCTTCCAATAAATTACCACTTTTTAGTTATTATCTTGAGATCAAGACTCCAAACTCATCGGTTAATATAACTAAAAATCCATCAACTTTTGCCAAAGAAAATGAAGACTATTTAGTTTCGGAAAAGATAAACTTAATGAAAGATCAAAACATAATTGAAAAAGAAAGATCTGTTGATAAAAATCAAAATGGGGAAAAACCTGAAAAAATCAATAAAGTAAAAAATCTAACTATTATTGTGATTATCATCTTGCTTTTAGTCGCATCAACAGTTTTACTTCTTTTTTACATAAAGAGGCAGAAATAATCTTTAAGTATTGACATGATTCCATAATTAGTATATAATTGTCCTAATTATGGAAACGTATTCTACAACCGATATTACCAAACTTTTAAAAGAAAGGGAATTAAACCTTTTTACTCTGGATGATTTTGGCCGCCTGTTTTCTATAAAAAACCAAAACAGTCTTTATAAAAAAATTCAAAGATTAGAAAAAAAGGGAATAATAAAAAAACTTATAAAAGGAAAATATCTGTTTACTTTTAATAAAACAAATGATTATAAAATCGCTAATTTTTTATCCCAGCCTTCTTACGTTTCCCTTGAATCGGCTCTATCTTTTTATGGAATTATGACAGGATTTTCTTATCAGATAACTTCAATAACGGTTAAAAAATCACGGACGTTTATTGTTAACAAAAAAGATTATTTATACTGTCATATCAATCAAAATCTTTTCTGGGGTTATGAAAAAAAAGATGATTTTTTAATTGCCGAAAAAGAAAAGGCCTTAGTTGATTTAATTTATTTTTACTGTAAAGGATTAAGAGGATTTGATCGAGAAGATCTTGATATTTTCGGGATAGATAAAAAAAAGTTAATTGATTATGCAAAAAAATTTAAAAACAAAAAATTATTATCAATTATTAGGACGCTCACTCAAACAACATGATTACCAAAAACCAGATTAAGGAATTAAGCAATTATTATCAGATTGATGAGTTCACAATAATGCGTGAGTATTTGCAGATCTTATTCTTAAGCTATCTTTATAAAGAAAAGGAAGCGGATAAGATCTATTTTAAAGGCGGGACAGCCTTAAGGCTTTTGTTTGCTTCAACCCGATTTTCCGAAGATCTTGACTTTTCCGTTTTATGTCCTCGGGGAAAGATAAAGAAATTAATAAAAAAATTGGAAAAATTAATCCAAAAAGAATTGATTTCTGTAAAAATATTTTCTCTACATACGGGAAAAAAAGGTTTAAGATTTCGTTTTAAATATCAATCGCCGGATTTTAAATATCCTTTTGTTATTAGGCTTGACTTTAATTTTGTAGAACGCGTTGAAGAAGGAGTAATATCTCCTTTGTTGACAAAATTTCCGATCGTTATTTTTCCTTTGATTAATCATCTTTCGGAAACAGAGATTTTAGCGGAAAAATTATGCGCGATGTTGACCCGGGGAAGAGGAAGAGATTTTTATGATGTTTGGTTTTTGTTAGAAAAGGGAGTTGCTATCGATGAAAAATTATTAAAACAAAAATTAAAAGAAAGAGGAGAAAAATTTAATAAAAAAAACATATTAAATAAGATAAAAAATTATTCGGAAAAACAACTTAAAATCGATCTTCAGCAGTTTTTACCAAGATCCCAAAGGAGTGTTATTAAAATACTCAAAGACAGATTAGAAATTTTTTTCTGGTAAAATAATAAGATGAATTCTCAAATTCATACCCTAAAAAACGGCCTGCAGGTGATTTTTATAGATACCAAGACTTTTCCGACTTTAACTACTCTTCTTTTAGTTGGCGCTGGAAGCCGCTATGAAAATGAAACGAATAACGGAGTGGCTCATTTTTTCGAGCATATGGCTTTTAAAGGCAGTAAAAAATATCCTAATTCTTTTGTTATTTCCTCGACGGTTGAGGGTTTTGGAGGCATATTTAATGCTTTTACTTCAAAAGATCATACAGGATACTGGATAAAAGCAACGAACAAACATTTTAAAACAATGATTGACGTAATTGCTGATATGATTCAAAACCCACTACTTCTTAAGGAAGAAATCAATCGGGAAAAAGGAGTAATTGTTGAGGAGATAAACATGTATGAAGATATTCCGCAGAAAAAAGTAGGGGAGATTTTTGAAACTTTGCTATATAAAGGCAGTCCTTTGGGATTTGATATTGCCGGAACCAAAGAGACTGTTCAATCGTTTAATCGATTGACATTTACAGATTATATTAATAGTCTTTATCAGCCGAATAATGCGGTGTTAGTGGTGGCGGGGGGATTAAATTCTGTAGGGAACGACCCCCGTGTCGTTCCAAACAAAAAGGGCGGACACAGAGGTCCGCCCCTACAAAAATATTTGGGATTAATCGAACAAAAATTTGAGGCGTGGAAATCAGGTAATAAATCATCGTTCGTAAAAATTAAAGAGACCCAAACAAAGCCTCAGATGTTAATTAAATACAAAAAAACCGAGCAGGCGCATTTTTCTTTAGGTTTCCGAGCGTTTTCTTTTAAAGATAATCGAAAATATGCGATGAATCTTTTAGCAACGATTTTAGGTGGGGGAATGTCTTCGCGATTATTTATTCAGGTGAGAGAACGGCGCGGCCTTTGTTATTACATTTCTTCAGGCGGCGAATTCTATCATGATTGCGGCAATTTTGTTACCCAAGCCGGCGTCACCAATAATTTAGACAAAATCAAAGAAGCGATTAAAATAATTTTGGAAGAGCACAAAAAAATCATTAAAGGTGATATTAAAAAAGAAGAACTGCTAAAGGTAAAAGAGATGATTAAAGGCCGCCTGATGCTCTCAATGGAGGATTCGATGAATATTGCTTCTTTTTTCGGGACAAAAAAAATTCTTCAGAATAAAATAGAAACACCGGAAGAAATCATTAAAAAAATTGAAGCAGTCACAGTTGATGAAATAGTTGAACTGGCAAAGGATATTTTTAAACCGGAAAAACTTAATTTCGCTATGATAGGGCCGTTTGAAGAAAAAAATTTCGGAAATATCCTCAATCTTTAATAAAGTGATACAATAAATATTGTGAAAAAGATCTTGGTTATTGTTGTCTTGGGTTTTTTAATCTACGGTTTATCCCTTTCCAATGGTTTTGTTTGGGACGATGAAGTGATGTTTCAAAAAGCAGGTTCAATCCCGAATACTGTTTATTTTCGACCGGCAATTTCAGCTGTTTATTCGACTATTTATAATATTTTTGGGCCGCGGCCGTTTTTTTTTCACTTTTTTCAGCTAATCTTTCATATTGCAACGACGGTATTAATCTATTATTTATTTAAACGTTTTTTTAAAGAGACGATCTCACTAATTCTGGCTTTGATTTTTTTAATTCATCCAGCCAATGTTGAGGCGGTTTCTTTTGCATCGGCCATGCAAGAGGTTGGATTTACTTTAACCGGAATAATTGGATTATATTTGTTTGTCAGTTCTGAAAACCTTTCAATTACTAAAATTTTTTTATCAACTGTCCTTTTATTAATCTCTCTTCTTATGAAGGAAACCGCCATAGGTTTTTTCCTCCTAGTTTTTTGTTACTTACTTCTTTTTAAAAAAAATAATCGGACTGTTTTAATCAGTTATGCTATTTTTGCCACAATCTTGCTGATGACATATTTTTTATTTAGACTTTCGGGGGGAAGCCTCTATGTCCAGGGTCAAGGTCTTTTCCCGATTATGCGTGTTTCTTTGGTTACACGTCTTATGAATATTCCTTTGATAATCCTATATTATCTCGGTATGTTTCTTTACCCAATAAATTTAGCTATTGCTCAACATTGGGTAATCAAATCAATCAGTTTTAATAATTTTTTTCTTCCATTGATTCTTGAAACCATGCTTTTTTTGAGCGCTGTTATTTATTCTATAAAAAAGAAAGATAAAATTTTTGCCTTTTTTTTCCTTTGGTTTTTAGTCGGACTACTGTCTCACTTGCAGATTATTCCTTTAAACATGACTGTGGCCGAACGATGGTTATATTTTCCGATGATTGGATTACTGGGAATGATTGGAGTATTTTTATCAAGAATAAGTGATTTTGAGTCATCCCCTCGAAGGAGGGGATCCAATCTATTATTTTCATTAGGAATTATGATTATCCTTTTACTTTCTATCAGAAGCTTTATCCGTACTTTAGATTGGCAAAACGGCCTGACTTTATTCGGCCATGACATCAAAAAAACCAGCAGTTTTGATTTACAAAATAATATGGGAGTAGAATTATTTAGGGTTGGTCGGTATGATGAAGCAAAAAAATATTTTGAAATTTCGACACAATTAGCACCATATTGGTGGGTAAATTGGAATAATTTAGGTGCAATTTACGAACGTGAAAAAAACTATAAAAAAGCAGCTGACTACTATCAAAAGGCGATTGATAATGGCCAGTATTATCTGGCTTATGAAAATTTGGCAAAACTACTTGTTCTTCACGGAAAAGATCAAAAAAAGATTGAAGAATATTTACAAAAGGCTTTAAAATTGTTTCCAGAAAATCAAAATTTACAACAGATAGAAGCTTTTTATCGTCAACGGCTTAATCAACAGAAATTAAAACTATAATAGAAATATGATAGAAATAAGTAGAAATATAATTGTATTTATAATTGGCGCTTCCATAGGTTCTTTTTTAAATGTTTTAATTGATCGACTGCCAAAAAACCAATCAATTCTTGGTCGTTCCCATTGTGATTTTTGCCGGAAAAAAATAGCTTGGTATGACCTATTTCCAGTAATTTCGTTTTTTCTTTTAGGCGGCCGATGTCGTTATTGTCATAAAAAACTGTCTTGGCAGTATCCTTTAGTTGAGACGATCACGGGCGCTATCTTTGTTATGGTTTTCAAGGACGGACCCTATCTTGGTTCGTCTTTGATAGGGTCCGTCCTTATTTCTGGAATCATGTCCTGCCTCATCGTCATCTTCGTTTCCGACTTTAAATATCATTTGATCTCTGATTATATTCAAGCCAGTTTTTTCCTGTTTTCTTTATTACTTCATTTAAAAGAATTTAATCAATTACCTTATTACTTATTATCAGGGTTAGTGGTCAGCCTACCGATTTTTATTATTTATTACCTTTCCCGCGAGCGAGCGATGGGTTTAGGTGATGTTTTTTTAGCCTTAAATATTGGCTTTTTATTGGGTTGGCAGGCTGGACTTTTAGCCTTATATATTGCATTTGTTACGGGCGCAATTTATGGAGTCGGATTAATTTTCTTGAAAAGAAAAAAAATTAAAAGTAGAATTGCCTTCGGACCGTTTCTAGTCATAGGTACGGTAATAATGTTATTTTGGGGAGAGAAGATTATGGAGATAATTAAAAAAATTTATGGATTTTAATTAAGTCAAAATTCAAAAGGCAAAGATCGTCATCCCCTCAAAGGAGGGGATCCAGTCTATCAATTTCATTTTAAAATAGTGATTTTAGTCTAAGGTCCCGCCTAAGGCGGGAGACAAAGTCACTTTTGACTTTTTACTTTAACTTTTGAATTCTAACTTTTAACTTTTGACCTATGAATAAGAAGTACATCGTCTACGTCGGCGTTGTTGGCCAGATTGCATCCGGTAAAGGAATATTAGTTAAGTACTTAACTAAAAGACTGGGTTTTGTTTCCTTTTCTTTATCTTCAATAGTTCATGAAGAGTTGAAAAAGCGGAGGATTAAAAATTATACAAGAAAAGATTTACAAAATATTGGTGATGAACTGAGAAAAAAATACGGACAGGATGTTTTGGCAAAAAGAATGACAAAACAGTTAGGAGTTATGAGTTATGATAAACCATACAACTTTAATGCGGCCGCATCAGAGTTGTATATATCTCACAGAAGAGTAGTGATCGAAGGAATTAGAAATCAGGGAGAGATAAAGTTTTTGAAAAAAAACCTAAACTTTGTTTTAATTGGGGTAAAGGCCAAACGCGAACTTCGTTTTAAAAGATTGCTTTCTCGAGGAAAACCCTGGGATCCAAAAACTTGGGTGGATTTTGTCAAAGTTGACAGACGTGATCTTGGAGTTGGTCAAAAACGCTCTGGTCAGCAGGTAGGGAAGTGCTTGACCTATTGCGACTATGTATTAACAAATAATAAAGACCTAAAGGATTTTCAGAGGAAAGTGGAGAAGTTATTTATACATAAACTTTTCCCCGGCTAATTCGTAAGAAAATAATTCTTCTTTTGTAAACCAAACCTTGACTTCTTTTTCTCCGTCTTCCACAGTGTCAGAAGCATGAATAATATTACGAAGTGGTCTATTTTGTTCGTTCGCCAAATCAATAGTATCATGGGAAAAATCACCGCGAATTGTTCCGTGATTGGCTAAAACAGGAATCGTGTTTCCGGAAAGTTTACGGCAGATTTCAATACAATCATATGATTCCAGAGCCATAATTAAAACAGGCGATTCCTGAAAATATTTTATTAGCCATTTTTTCACCGTCCGTCCGATTTGAATCGCATCATTGGTGTCAAAGACTTTTTTCGCGTCCAAGCCTTTTTTCGCATAATTAGTTAACGTCCGTTCACCGACCTTTTTAAACCAGGCGTCGGTTTCCGGATACTGGGCAACGACTCTTTTTTCACCGGCCATTTCAAATTTAAGACCGATGATTTTCAGACCGACCTGTTCAAAGCGACTGACAATTTTTCCTAAAAGTCCCCGCTGAACGCCGTCGGGTTTGATGATTATTAGGGCTTTTTGTTTATTCATATAATCGTTATAATGGTTATAATAATTATAAAATTTATATTAAATATTGGCTGTCAACTTCTCGTTCGTATTCTTTAAAATCTATTTCCCCAAACCAATAGTCAATTTCTCTTTTTGCTTCGTCTGTTGATCCTGACGCATGAATAAAGGTTTTAACGACTCGGTCTAAAGAAGCAGATAGAGGAGAGGAGTCAAAAGAAAATTGGGCGTGTAAAGTTCCTGGGTCAGCTAAAGCAGGAATGGTGTGTCCACGTAATTTTCGAGCAACTGTAACAGCATTCGGCCCTTGCCAGACCATGACAATAATTGGGCCTTCCATCCAGTATTTAATTAAACGTTCGTAAACAAACTGTCCCAGCTTATTAGGGTCTTCCGTCTTAAACGTTTCCATAACATTACTTCCCGACTGTTTAAAAGAAGTGAGAGTTTTTTCTCCCATTTCCTTTATCCATTCGGAAGTTCCCGGATAGTGATTTTTAATTACTTCTTTGTCCGGCCGAAGCATTTTAGCCGCCATTAGTTTTAGACCGACATTTTCAAAAGTCTCAATTATTTTACCAACCAAGCCACGTTTTAAAGCGTCGGGCTTGATTATTATTAGCGTTCGTTCAGTTAGCATAATTTTAAGTCAAAATTCAAAAGGCAAAAGTCAAAAATACAAGTCAAAATTAAAAAGTTT
>CAZIYS010000019.1:0-8896 GCA_964543535.1 uncultured Gammaproteobacteria bacterium
AAGTGGGCGAGGGTATTTCTTCGAACATCGCCCATTCAAAGACTTTTCTTTGAGGCCTTGTATAAAGTTAACTAAAATGATTTAATTTCGGTATGTATAAAGCAAGGAAGGTTTCGGTGGTTTTTGCCACTTATCGTGAGAAAGATTCAATACGAAAAGTTATTGAAGATTTTTATGAAACCGGCTTGGTTGATGAGATCGTTGTTGTGAATAATAATGCCGAAAAGGGAACAGATGAGGAAGTCAAAAAGACAAAAGCGACTTTGATATATGAGAAGAGGCAGGGTTACGGTTATGCTTTTCAAGCAGGCATTAAGAAAGCTAAAGGGGACCTTGTCATTTTGTGTGAACCCGACGGTACGTTTATTGGAAGCGATCTTGAAAGATTTTTAGTATACGCCAAAGACTACGAGATTGTTTTAGGTACAAGAACAGGATTAAGTACTCCTTTGTCGGGGGCAGATATGGGGTTATTACGGAAATTGGCCAATGTTGTTGAGGCAAAAACAATAGAATATTTATTTAATACGAACTCTCTTTCTGATGTCGGTTGCACATATAAACTTTTCAGTAAAAGGATCTTAAAAAAATTTGCCAAAATTTGGAGAACCCACAATTCATTATTTGCGACAGAGTTAACCCTTTTAGCAGTTACTCAGAATTCCAATTTTATTGAAGTTCCTGTCACCTTCAAAAAAAGGGTAGGTACCTCAACATTTACCAACACCTTGTACAAAATGTCTAAGTGGGGAGTTAAAATTTATATCTTTATTTTGTTTTTTTGGCTTAGATGGATTTCGAAGAAGTTGATGAAATCGCTTCAGGATAAATAAATGAGATGTTACATTTGCGGCAATAAAGATAGAAAGCTTTTTAGAAAATCCTTTTTGCCTCGGAATTTAGAGTGTTTAGTTTGCGGTGTGCATTTTATAGATTCTAGAAAGGTATATGAGTATAAAGAAAATTACTATCTGGATAAAAATTCAAACTCTTTTATCTCGCAATTTACTCAACCATTACTTAATCTACTTTTTGAATTGAAGGAAAAAAGGGTCGAAGCTGTTCTTGATGGTGACAGGAATGCAAAAATATTAGATTATGGATGCGGTTCGGGGATGCTTATCCAAAAGTTAAATTGGTCAGGATTTAATGCAATTGGATTTGAACCTTCCCATGGAGCTAGAAAAATTACCAAGACAGAGAATTTACCGGTATATGGAAGGCTTAAAGATATTAATAAAAAATTTGACCTTATTATGTTTTGGCACAGTTTGGAACATATTAAAGATCCGTTAAGTGCAATGAAAAACGTTAGAAAAATGCTTTCATCCAAGGGGAAACTTTTGATTGCTGTTCCAAATTCTGAAAGCTGGGAAGCAAAAATCGCTAAAGGTAAATGGTTTCATTTTACTTATCCGCTTCATCGTTTTTATTTTTCCCCGAGATCTCTTTCGTTTTTATTAAAGAGGTATTCTTTTGAGATAGATAAAATTGATTTTATTAATTTTGAATATACGTCTTCGGGTCTAGCGCAAACATTCCTGAATTTCTTTTTTCCAAAAGACGTTTTGTATTCAATTGTTTCAAGAAGACGAAGATCTTTAAATAAAAGTAAAGCTATATTAATATCAATTGTTTCTTTAATCTTAACTGTAGTTATTTCTCCGATACTTATAGCGTTTTATATTCTCCAGTTGTTTTTCAAAAAAAGCGGTGCTATTGTTGTGCTTACAAAATGAAGATTTCAACTTGCAGGATTTGTAAATCCACGCAGCTTTCGACTTTTTTTGATTTGGGCCTTCAGCCTTTAGCAAACTCTTTTTTAAAAAAAGAAGAATTAAATAAGCCGGAGTCAAAGTATCCACTGCAAGTTTGCTTTTGTAATAATTGTAATCTTTGTCAGCTTACTGAAGTTGTTTCTCCTGAAATACTTTTTAAGAATTATGTTTATTTTTCTTCAAAGATGCCGCGATTACCGGAACATTTTAGACTTTACGCAGAAGAGGTTTGCGATAGGTTTATTATTTCGAAACATGACTTGGTTGTAGAAATTGGCAGCAATGACGGTGTATTGTTGAATGAGGTTAGAAAAGATGGAGTAAGAGTCTTGGGAATAGATCCTGCAGTTAATATCGCTAAGGTTGCTAACGCTTGTGGAATAAAGACAATACCTGATTTTTTTTCAGAAAATCTTGCGAATGAGATAGTTAAAAAATACGGTCATGTTAGGACAATTATTGGTAATAATGTTGTTGCCCACATAAATGATCATCATGATTTGGTAAAAGGTGTTAAGAATCTCCTAACAGGGGATGGTGTTTTTATTTTTGAAGCCCCCTATTTGGTTGATATGTTTGAAAACTTATCCTTTGACACCATATACCATGAACACCTTTCATATTTGGCAATAAGGCCGTTAAAAGTTCTTTTTGAGCAATTTGGGATGGAGATATTCGATGTCAAGGTTTTCCCTGTCCAGGGTAATTCGATAAGGGTTTATGCAGGTAATAAAGGGAAACACTCTATTTTTAAGTCTGTTTCAGAATTAGTCAATAAAGAAAAAGAAATGGGGTTGGATAGATTGTCAACATATAGAAAGCTTGTTCGAAAAATTGTAGCCGTTAAAGAAAGTGTGGTGGAGAGATTAAACGACCTTAATGCCAAGGGCAAAAAAGTTGCCGGTTATGGAGCGCCAGCGAAAGGAAACACACTTCTTAATTTTTATGGAATAGATTCCAAACTTCTTGGCTATGTAACTGAAGAGCTACCTTCTAAGGTAGGTTTCTATACTCCGGGAACACACCTTCCTGTTATTGATATTAGGAAATCAAGACTTGATCCACCTGATTACTACTTACTTTTGGCCTGGAATTATAAGGATGCGATTTATGAAAAGGAAAAAGAATATCTTAAACGCGGAGGCAAATTTATCATGCCCATAGGCGAATCAGGCTTAGATACTAAGAGGAAAATTTTAAAAAAAAGATCCGATAAAAAAGTTTTGGTAACAGGAGGCGCTGGATATATAGGAAGTGTTCTTGTTAGAAGACTTATTGAAGAAGGATATAAAGTAAAGGTAGTGGATGCCTTAATTTTTACCGATGAATCGATAAAAGACTTAGGAAACAAAATTGAACTTATTAACAAGGATATTCGAGGTATTAGTGAAAGAGATTTAGAGAATGTTTGGGCAATTATTCACCTTGCCGGTTTTTCAACTGAACCAACCTCTCAATATGATCCAAGACTGACCGACATTATCAACCATATAGCTTCCGAAAAATTGGCAGTTTTGGCTAAAAGAGTGGGTGTTGAGCGATTCATCTATCCTTCTTCCTGTTCTGTATATTTTTCTTTTAATACGCCACTTGATCCACCCTTATTTAAAGAATCCGACGAGGTAAACCCAGTATCGTGTTATTCAATAACCAAAAGGTGCTCGGAACAGATGCTTTTGGATTTATGTGATGAAAATTTCAAACCAATAATTTTTCGAAAAGGCACCGCTTATGGTTTGTCCCCCCGTATGCGCTTGGATTTGGTTTTTAATTCTTTTGTCAAAGACGCATTTTATAAAAGACGTTTAACTGTCGATGCGGCTGGAGAAATATGGAGGCCAATGATAGATATTCAGGATATTGTAAATACCTACATAAGTTCGCTTAAGCTTCCTTTAGAAAAGATTGGAGGAAAGATTTTTAATGTGGTTGATGAAAATTGGAAAATTGGAGATTTAGCAATAAAGATAAGGGATATTTTCAAAAAGAACTACAATTTGAATATAGATATGGATATAAAACCGTACGGAATGTCCAGAAACTATAAAGCAGATAACACTCTTTTTAAAAAGACGTTTAACTTTAAAAGAAAAAGAAGTTTGGAAGATACTGTTGATGAACTCTACAATTATTTTAAGAAAAACATGAATTTCAAACCGGAAGATAGTATTTATTATGGGGATGTTTGGTACAGAGAATTTTTTAAGACAGACAGAGGAAAAAGATTTAAGGAATATAAAACTAAGTAAATGACCAAAAAGAAAATTGTCATAGTCGGATCAGATGGACAGTTGTCCTATGACCTGATAAAGATATTTTCTCAGGATAATACACTGGTTAAATTAAAACACAGCGATCTAGATGTCACAGACTTTGAAGGGTGTATAAAAGTTTTTAAAAAGGAGAAACCTCAAGTAGTTATAAATACAGCTGCGTTTCATAGAACTGGCGATTGCGAATTAAATCCCAAAAAAAGCTTTTTAGTTAATGCGATAGGGGCATACAATTGTGCAAAAGCTTCTAAAGAAGTTGGTGCTGTGACTATTTTTATTAGTACTGATTATGTTTTTGATGGAACAAAAAAGTATTTTAATGAAAATGATTTGCCTAATCCTCTTAATGTTTACGGAGCCTCAAAGCTTGCGGGAGAGGCTCTTAGCAAGATAGGCAACCCCAGTTGTTATATAGTTAGAACCAGCTGGCTTTATGGAAAAAGGGAAAGCGGGAAAGGCCATAATTTTGTCTACTTGATGCTTAATAAAGCAAAAAGCGAAAAAGAAATTAGGGTAGTTGGTGATCAGTTTGGCTGTCCTACATATACGCAAGATTTGGCTTATAAAATTGAAGAAATTATTAACAAAAAACTTCCCTTTGGGGTTTATCATATTGTAAATTCTGGCTATTGTTCTTGGTATGATTTTGCCAAAAAAATATTTGAATTTAAAAATATAAAAACAAAACTTATTACTTGCACCTCGGATGAGTATCCGTCTTTTTTTAAAAGACCCGTGTATTCGATTTTGTCAACTAAAAAAATAGAAAAAATTAAATTAGGAAGATTAAGATCTTGGGATGAAGCCTTAAGATCATTTTTGAAGGAGTTAAAGAGGTAATTTGTTGCTTCGAATATACTTAATAAATACCCAGAGAAAAATGACTATGTAATAAATTGAGAAAGCGATTGTTATATCAAAACCGAAAAACAGTCTATTTATATCCTTTGTGCCGGTAAACCCATAGAAAAAAATTAAGTTCATAACAGTCATAATGTCAAATAAAATTAGTAATTTCCGGTTTCCTTGCGTGGGTCGCAGAAGATAGATGAACAGCATAAAAAAGACAGTGTAAAATAAGTGTTTTTCGTAAGCGGACTTGTTTAATATCTGGTGAGAAAAAAAGATCATTAAAGCTGCGTTTAAGAAATTGTGAACACCCTTTTTAATAAATAGCCAGTAGCGAGTTAAAATAATTCCGGTGGCCAAAATAAACAAATAGCCCTGTAAAAAAAACGGCGCAAATAATGTTTCTATTTGCCGGTTTAGACCTCCCAATTCTGTTAAGGAAGTATATTTAACCGGCTCAATAATGTGCAGAAGGTATGTAGCTATCCAGTTTAGGTTTAGTGCCTGACCTGATAAAGCTGCGGCTCCGTGAAGAATAAAATTAAAAGATCTTCCCATGGTATAGCTTCCTCCGGGTTGGATAAAGACCAACATCCAGACGGTGATTGGAATCAGCAAGAATCCGATAAAAAATGAAAAAAGGTTTTTTGCTGATATGGGAAACAACTTCTTTAAATTAAATATAGTTGCGCAAAATAGCGGCAAAAGAATGATGGGCTGCCATTTTATTGAAATAGTAAGCCCAAAGAAAAGACCGCTTAAAAAATAATTTTTCTTGAAGAGAAAAGCAGTAGCTGCAATTAATGTTGGAATGACATAAATGTTTAAATCGGCAAAGCCCTGTGTTTGAATCATTAAGGAAAAGGTAGTTAATATTATTAAAAGTTTATTAACCAACGATAACGTTTGATCTTTTTTGCTAATTTTAAATTTAATTAATTTCCAAATTGTTAGTACATAAAATACAAAAATGCTTATTTTTATAGCAATAGAGTAATCTTTACTGGGTCCTATTATTATTTTCCAAAGGTTTGCAAAAGCGCTTAGAATAACAGTTGAAACTGGGGGATAAAGCTGATCTACTTCCTTTACAACATGAGCCCTAAAAGGATTGGAGTAAGTAATCGTGGTGTTTGCGTAGTCTGACCAAGCTACATGATCTGATGTGCCGGTTGAGGGAATTAAACTTAAGTTAAGAAGAACTAGTATTATAACAATGAACCACTTTAAAGATATATTATTTATGGATAAGTTTCTAATCCACGAACTTATATAATATGTAAAAATGAGTATAAAGACCGAAGAAAAAATATATTTAAAAGATTCAAAGTAGATCCCCCTTACCGGCGGTTCACCGGCAGCTCCCCAAAAAATGAATAATTTAATAAACACCAACAAATTTATAGCCAAAAGATGAAGATAGGTAATTGAAGATTTATTGGCAATAAATAAAACTATCGATATTAGCACAGGCCATAAAAGGTTGCCGTCAGATGCTTCTGACCAAAAAATAAGATAAGAAAAATATATTGAAAGAGAGGCCGTAAGAAAATCGAATATCGAAATACTTTTACTTTTCGATAATTTTCTGTAGGTTGCAATCAATACTATTGATAAAACTAAAAGAAACAAAGGGAAAAAGGAATTGAAAAGTAAAGATGATATTATTCCACCAAATATAGAGATTAAATATGGCATGAAGAGATTAATTTTCTTTCCGGTTTCAGATGAAGAGAAAAATATGTTTTTGATAAGGAAGCCAATACAAAAAATGGCAATTGTCATTAACGCAATTAACATTACAGCCTCAAGACGGGGAGCATGACTTATGTTTAGGGAATATCCAAATAATTTAGTATTAGTAAATATTGAGTAAGCAGTTTGGTTTAAAAAAATGAGTCTTGTACCAAGGACGATGGTTATCAATAATGGTATTGTGATAAAAGGTATCTGATAAAAAAATTTTGGTTGGTTATTTTTACTACAATAAAGATAAAAAAGAGGTGCGAGTATAAGAAGCGACCAGTTAAAACTTAAAGCTATCAAATAAAAAAAACCTGAAGAGATAACCCTTTTTTTGAGCAAAAAATATATTGAGGCTAGAAAGAAGGGTGCAGCCAGAATATCCCAAAAAGAAAGGTTGAGCGTAGAAAGCATTAAAGATACGCTACCAAAGTAGGCAATACTTACATCGAAGAAAGATAACTTATTTTTTGAATTTAATCCCTTGTATAGTTTTAATAAAGAAAACCATGTTAAAAGATAAAATACATAAAGAATGACCTTTGATGCAACCCAGGCAGGTTCTTTATAAAACAAGAGGTTTCCTGGATTTGGCGGAAATATTTTTAATATCGAAGATAGTGTTAAATATAAGCCCGGAGGATATTTTGCAAAAATAAAATTACCGGCCTTTTCTATAATGGTGGTACTTTCGTTATATCTGGCTAGGTCGTTATTAAATATTTTAAACGAATTTATTCCCGGTTGGGTAAAAACCAAACTTAAGCTTATTAAGATTAAGAGTCCGAGTAATAGTTTTTTAAAAACTAACATTATTTCAAGTCTTTTCTATATTCTTCTGAATCGTCTTTTATAAGTATTTTGTTTACTCGTGCATTACCGCCCTTTTTATATTCGTCGGTATATGAAAACACAAATATATTTTTCGGGTTAAAATTTTTTGGAATGTCATCTTTCCACCGTATATCGATGAATTGGTAGTCAATTGATTTTGAAGGATTATTATAATATTTTTGCAAAAAGTCTTTTCCTCCAGGCATGAGAGGATTGGGGAGAAATATTATTGAATTATCCGGAAAGTTATTTTTGTTTTTATCGAGGAAGCCTAAAATGACTCTGCCGCCCGTGTGCATGTATTGGCTATCGTGGATCTTTGAACCGATGAGTTTAACATTTGAAAAGGACCAAATAAAGATAATTGCAACGATCAAAACAGATTTAAGATATTTTTTACCCAACAACTTATTGGGAATTAAGTTGCCGATAAGAGAAGATAATATAATTCCGACATAAAACGAGGGAATATAAAAATATCTTCCCTGGAATATTTCATCATATATATTTTTAACCCTATTAACATAGACGCCCAGAAAAAACGTGCCAATTAAAGCTAAAAAGCAAGCAATTATAAAATTGAAGTAATAAACCTTTTTTTTATGAAGAAACCAGAAAATAAACATGTAGAAAAAATAGGTAGGAATTATTAACCAATAAATAATGGTTTTTATATTAGAAACATCAATAAATTTAAAGAGGCTAAGAAAACTCAGGGGTAAAGTATTTACCACCAGTTGATAGGAAACTTTGTAAATTAGATCCGGAGTTTGGAGAAAAACAGCAAAAAAACTCTGATTGGGTCTTATAACGTCTGGTCCGAGAGAAGAATTTTGGACAATTAGATAATTCAAAATTACAAAAGGCAAACATGAAAGAATATAAAGCAATTTTTGCTTAATAGGTTGTTTTTTTAATAGGGCCGAAACTATTAGTAATGCCGGATAAAGCGGGAGGAGCAGAGTGCTGTATTGCGTCATAATTAAACAGAAAGCAAAAAGGAAAAAGGAAAATAAATAATCTGTTTTTTTATTTGTTTTAATAAATCTCAGAAGAAAATAGACAGAAAACATAAAAGGAAAAAGTTCAAAGACTCTTTGGGTGAACCATTGAAAATGTCCTCTGGCATAAATTTGAAAACCACTACTGAAATTTACTCCAAAATAAATTGAAGCCATTAAAGAAATCCATCGATTATTGGTTGCCGATTTAACGAATAAGTAAATTGTACAAGCTAATAATATAATTATGACAAGCTGAAAGTTCATGAATGATTGCATATTTCCTTGAAAAACATTGCCTAATACCGTTGTGGATATCCGGGGAAAATTATCATAATTTGTTAAGAGACTTTTTAATGATGTTGTCGATTTGGCGAAAGAGAAGTAATAAAAGCCCTCCCCGTCAATACCTTGGTTC
>CAZIYS010000020.1:0-6635 GCA_964543535.1 uncultured Gammaproteobacteria bacterium
TCGTGGTGCAAGATGTAGGACATATAAATTATATGAAGTTATGGATTGGAAATTTGAACAATTCACCGGAATTAGAATTGTTCGTCCTAAATCTAAAAGGTTAACCATTAGTTCTGACGCAGAACCATTAGCAATAGGCGTGGGAGTTCATTTGCCAACAAATTTCCTTCAAGCCACACAACAAGAAATTCGATTTGAACTTGCAAACAATTATGCCGAATTTGAAGATTGGCCCGAACCAGAAGGAGCATCTCCTCTTCAAAAGATGATTGCTCAAGCAAAAACGGATCCTGAAGCAAATCTTTTTGGCGGTGGTTTACCTCCAGTAGAATTAATTGTCTCGTTTCACAAAAACGTATTTATTCCCGCTTGGATCGCTACCATGAATTGGTCTGATAAAGAAATTAATAATATTCACAATTATCCAGATGCGGGTGCTGTCTCAGAGCATAGAAATTTAGTTATAGATAATTTTTTAGGGGAAGAAGAACGTAATATAATTAGGCGTAATTTTACTCAAGAAAAACAGTCTGATGGTTTATTTTTTACTTATGGTTCCCAGGAGGCGCTTTCCTACATGGTTGGAATGTTAGCTGACAAAAATAACGCTACTCCGGAAAATCCCGTGGAACTGGCTGTGACAGATCCGACCTACCCAGGCCTTTTGATGGCAGCGGATAAATTATTAAAAAAAGGCCTTTTAAAATTTAAAGTAGTTCCAATAAATGAAAAAACAGGTGAAATAGATACTAATGCATTGGAAGCAGCTTTAAAAAGTAAAAGATGTAAAGCTTTTTATCTCGCCGAAGGAAACCCTCTTCCAAAAAAAATAACCAATCTTGAAAAAGTTGCTAAAGTTCTACAAATGTCAGGGAACGAAGATAAAATAGTCTTTGAAGATCGAGCATATTTGGGTCTTGGAGCTACAGATAATAATTCTCTTTTTCATCTTCTAAATAACCGGGTTGTAGCTTTTGAAACTTTTTCAAAAAAAGGATCGCCAGGTCGTACAGGATTAGTATATTCTAATATGGAGTCTGGTAAATTTGTATACATAACTGATGCTATGCTCAATAATCAATATAATGAAAAACTGGGTTACTCTGGAGTTTTAAGTGGTGAAATTGCCGCTATTTTAAGATATAATCTCGAAACACAAGTATTTACAAAACATATTCAAGAAGTCCAAGCCTATTATGAAAAACAGAGAGCGCTGTATGAAAAAAGTTACCGAGAAGCTTTAGATTTGGCTTTCGGAAATGATAAATACAATTTAGATGACGAAGTAATTATTGCTAAAGAAATGTTTATGTTTGGCTGGCGTAATACTCATCATATTTTAGCTGACCTTTATGCCCGCGCCGGGGCGGAAATTAAATTATATTCATTGTCCGGAAGTACTTGCCGGCCAAAACCAAAAGATATTGTTAGTGATCAATCTTCAGATTCCCAATTTTTCGATTCTCCAACCTTACACCATTTAAGGCAAAATTACACTTGGATAAAACCAGAAAGTTTGCGTTTAGGTATATTCAAAGATGTTTTACTACAGGTAATTTTTTCTGATGACATGACTGCAGAGGTGAAACAAACTGCTGTAGAAAGATTATACAAAAAGCTGATGAAGTTAAATAATGATAAACTTTTGCCGGAAGTTGAACAATTTATTCAAAGAGCATCAGAAAATGGTTGGCAATATGTTAAGAAGACATCTGAATAATTAATCTATCTGTAGTAATAATTCTTCCAAGTTTCTGCTAAAATTATCAGTTGTCTATGTTCAAACTCAAATCCTCATTTATTATCAAGGAGAGATAAGTGGTATTCTTAAAGAAAAGGAATCGTATACGGGAGAATACTTAAGAAAACAAAATAAAATAAAATTCTAAATATTAACCAAAAGTCATTCCCTCGAAGGAGGGAATTCAGACTAAAATTTCCTGGATCCCCGCCTACGCGGGGATAACAATGACCTTACTATGAAATTTTTATTCAAATATTTTTTTATTCTCTTACTGACATCTATCGTCTATCATCTATCATCTATTAACGTTCTTGCCGCTGACTTCAAGACCGACTATCAAGTGGAATATAATCTTTCTCAATCGCAGGATTCTTTAAGTTCTCAAGTTGATTTTAGGATAAGAATCACTAATTTAAGAAGCGACGTCTATGTCAATAAATTTGCCATCAGTTTTCCCAACACTTTTTCAATTACCAATCTTAAAACCTCAGATAATAATGGATTTATTACACCAAAGATAATTATCGATGAAAATAAAACTAAGATAGAGTTGGAATTTTCAAACCCAGCCGTTGGAAAAGATTCAATCAATACTTTTTTTTTAAACTTTGATCAAGCCAATCTATTTAAAGTCAATGGTAAAGTTTGGGAAGTGATTTTACCGGTAATTGAAAATACTGACAGTGAGTCTTATCAGGTAACAGTCAATCTGCCGGAGACAACTAGTAAAAAAATTTCCATCGCTAAACCAAAACCTGACTTGGTTTCCGGAAACAAAATAATCTGGAATAATCCAAAAACAAAAACAATTTATGCTGTTTTTGGTGACAGTCAAGTCTATCAAACTGAGTTGACTTATAATCTGAAAAACGAGCAAATATATCCAATCATGACCGAGATTGCTTTTCCGCCCGATACGGTTTTTCAAAAAACCTTTATTCAGTCAATTAGTCCGACGCCGGAATCGGTTTATCAAGATGAGGACGGTAACTATCTGGGAAAATATTTTCTTAAACCTTTGGAAAATAAAACCATAACTTATAAAAGTTTTATTCAGATTTATGCCCAATCAAGAGATGAAGTAGTTCCAGTCGTGAGGCAGGCGATTAATCAACAAAAAAATTATCTTCTAACCGAAAAAAAATACTGGCAGATAAGTCAAATAGACAAAATTAAAAATCTTACTCAACCGAAAGAAATTTATGATTTTGTCACCAACACTCTTCAATATAATTATAAAAAACTTAACTCTCAAAATAAACGTCTTGGAGCAGACCTTGTTTTATCTAATGCAGATCAAGCAGTTTGTATGGAGTTTACCGATCTTTTCATTGCTATAGCCCGCGAAAAAGGAATTTATAGCCGGGAAATACAAGGTTATGGTTTTTCTTTAGATCCCCGACTTCAACCGCTGTCTTTATCATCTGACATTTTGCATGCTTGGCCGGAGTACTATGATTTGAAAGCTGAAAATTGGATAGCGGTTGATCCAACTTGGGGAAACACTTCGGGGATTGATTATTTTTCTTCGTTTGATCTCAATCACATAGCCTTTGTTATTCATGGAAAAAATCCGGACTATCCTATGCCGGCCGGGATGTATAAAATTGAAAACTCTCGTGATGTTGCAATCGTACCGGTTGTCACTGATCCGGTGGAAAAAAAAGAAATTGTTATTGAAGGAATTGATTTTCCAACAACGATTTCCGATGAAAAGATTTATCAAGGAAAATTTATTATTAAGAATAACGGCAATAGTTATCTTTGGCAGATTCCGGTTGAGATAAAAGCAAAAAATATCAGTATTACGAAAGGAAAATTTATTATTCCGGTTTTGGCGCCATTAGAAAAAAAATCGATTACTTTTGATTATTCTTCGAGCGAAAAAAATAAAAGAGTTCAGGGAATATTAATGATTAATGTTTTACAAAAACAACTTTTAGAACAAACAATTAATGTTATTCCTTTTGTCTATACTTTAATAATCAAAGTCTTTATTGTTCTTCTAGGACTATCAGCCCTATTTTTAATTTACCGGTTATTAACGAAAATAAAGCGTCATGATCACTAGAGTCTCGCATCGTTTTGCCCGCAAGTATCATCTGTTTTTAAGAAGTAAGGACTTTTTGTTATAATGATGTAACTATTAAAATGGTTAAAGCTTGATGCCGTATTTTTTCGACCGCCTCACCCCAAAGGGGCCCCAGGCAATTGTCTCAAAAATAGGTATCTGCGCTTTTCTGTTTATCTTAAAAGCGAAGCTGAGTGATTTTTGCGACTTTTTAGTTTTTCGTCAAAAATTGCTCAGCAAGCTTTTAAAAGAATCTAAAATATGAAAAAAATACTTAGAATGATTATTTTTTCCTTGGTAGCTATATTTTTGACTTCGCTTTGGAATAAAGGCTTTGTTATTAAAGCCGACCCGATGATTTATCTAAAAGCCGCTTTGATTATTGCTGCGGTTTATTATTTAATTGTCCCGATAAGTAAATTAATTCTTTTGCCGTTGAATATTCTTACTTTAGGTTTTGTCTCGGTAGTTTTTTATGCAATGATTTTTTATTTTTTGTTGAATCGTTTTAACTTAATAAGTATTGAAGAATGGGTTTTCCCGGGGACAAAGATAATGGGAATTACATTAAGTAAAATCAAAATTTCCGGTGCATCTAATATTTTTGTTTCTTCTTTTTCGATTTCCACCATTATTAATTTATTAGAAAAAATCATATGAAGAGTTTTCTTTTGATTCTTAATATTGTCTTGAGTGTCTTAATCGTTGTTTTTATTTTAGTTCAGGGCAGAGGCGCCGGTTTAGGCAGTGCTTGGGGCGGCGGCGGCGAAATGTTTCAAACCAGACGGGGAATGGAAAAAATAATCCTTTGGTTGACGATAATTTTTATCAATATTTTTTTAGTAATATCCTTGATTAATCTTTTTGTTAAATGAAAAAAAAAATATTCCGTTATTACTACTGGCTTTTTTTAGAGTTTATTAAGAAGTATTCCCGGCTGATTTTGATGAGTTTTTTTATTGGTTTTATCAGTCTAATCGGTTTTTTATCGGTTTCCCCATATTTAAAATTAATCTTCAATAAACAAGAAATAATTGGTTTAGTCGGCAACTATAATTTTACTAATTTGCCTGACGAAATAATGACAAAAGTCTCCAATGGTCTGGTGACTATCAATGAAAAAGGGGAGATTATCCCGGTTTTAGCCAATTCTTGGGAAGTTAAAGAGCAGGAAAAGCAGTATCGTTTTTATTTAAAAAATAATCTTCTTTGGAATGATGATAAAAAATTTAGCGCTTCTGATATTAATTATCAGTTTAGCGATGTTAAGATAAAAGTAACAGACAAAAATGTGATTGATTTTTATCTGAATAAACCTTTGGCGATTTTTCCTACTTATTTAAACAAACCTTTAATTCGTCCGCCTTTAATCGGGATTGCCGGCTTTTATAAACTAGGGAGATTTAAAATTCTTAACGGTTCCCTCAAGGAATTGACCCTTGCTCCCAATACCAAAGATTTGCTAACGATTAAGTATAAATTTTATAACAATGAGTCGGATTTGGTGACGGCTTATAAAAGAGGTGAGATTAATGAAATGACTTTGACAAAAAAATCTGTTGCTGATACTTTTGCCAACTGGAAAAACAGTCAGATAATCAAATCGGTCGACTATACCCGTTTGTTGACTTTATTTTTTAATAATCAAAATAAGGCTTTTGCCAATAAAGATATCAAAGATGCTTTTTCTATGATGATTGATTATCAAAAACTAGCCGATCTGGGAGAGATTGCCCGTGGTCCAATTCCGCCCATATCTTGGGCTTATAATCCCAATTTGAAAACAAGCACTTACAATATTGAGACGGCGACGAAAATCGTTAAAAAAGAAGTCGAAGCCACCGAATCAGCTCAATTAAATTTATTAACATCTTATGATTATTACGATGCGGCAGATAGTATTGCCGGAGAAATAAAAAAAACCGGATTGAAGATTGACATCAATATGATTTCTTATGATCGCCCGGATAATTTTGATTTATTGTTGGTTTTCTGGAAAGTACCGCAAGATCCGGATCAGTATTATTTCTGGCACTCGACCCAGAAAGAAGGCAACATTGGCAATTATAAAAACGTCAAAATTGATAAGCTTTTAGAGGACGGTCGATCAACAATCAGCATTGAAGAGCGGGAAAAGATATATAAGGAGTTTCAAAAGATTATCCAGGACGACCCGCCAGCTCTATTTTTATATTATCCGTATGTTTATACGATAAAGAGAAAATGAGTATCGGGGACCAGCTCTGCTCCGCAGAAAAACGAACTCTGTACCTTTTTTGTACACTATTTTTAACTCTTATTTACCTTCAGACTCCTTTTTTATATCTTCTTTACAAGAATTGCACAAAGAATCGCTTTCGGTATTAATGGCATTAGGATATTTTTGCATAGCTTCACTTAATGGTAAAAATCCTTAACTTATCCAACTTATTATTACTTTATATACATGACCTCTTGGAATGCCAAGTCTTATACGACCGCTACACGGGTTTAAAAAAACGCTTGGTTGTTGTTCTACATTTTCGGGTGGAGTTATCATTTATAAAGTTACCTCCTTACTGATAGTAATTATTTACATTTTAACAAATATTTTTTTCATTTATATATCTCATCAAAATCTAAGGGAAAATGTTTAACTTTAAATTAAGCTAATAAATTAAAATGTTTTTTAGTTTTTTGGTGTCGGGGAGAGGACTTGCTCAACTGTCAGTTCTCGATTTATTCGGGATTACTGACAGTTAGTCCCGCAAAGCGGGAAACCTCTAGTGCGTTTATATAATTTGGTTCGAACTTATTTTATCAAAAATTCTTAATGGAAGA
>CAZIYS010000021.1:0-4898 GCA_964543535.1 uncultured Gammaproteobacteria bacterium
TTGACCCGCGTCTTTTTGACAGTTCGGAAGTAAAAAATAAACGTCTGCAAAAGCTTTTCGATATCAAAGATATCTTAATCAAACAGGTTATCGCTACCAAGCCGGATTTAATCGGTTTTTCGGTTTTTACTTATAATTATCAATGGGCCTTAAAAATGGCCAAAGAAATTAAGGCCCAACTTGATGTTCCAATAATCTTCGGTGGTATCCATCCGACTCTTGTTCCCGAAGTAGTTATCAAAAATAATTGTGTTGATATGCTCTGCATCGGTGAAGGGGAAAGAACTCTTTTAGAATTGGTGAAGAATTTAGCTAGCCCAAGACGATATAAAATCAAAAATCTTTGGTTAAAGAAAGAAAGCCAGGTCATAAAAAATGAAATGCGGCCCTTCCTTAAGGATTTAGATTCTTTACCCTTGCCCGACAAAGAACTTTTTGCCCCTTATCAGCCAATCTATAATTCCGGCTATGGTTTAGTCACTGGACGGGGTTGCCCTTTTAATTGTACGTTTTGCTGCGCCAACGCGCTAAAAAAGGCTAGTGGTGGCCATGGAAGCTATATTCGCAAGAGAAGTGTTAACAATGTCATTGCAGAACTTGTTTGGGCCAAAAAGAAGTTTAAATCCATCATGGTCACTTTTGTCGATGATATTTTTGTTATCAATATTAATTGGCTAAAAGAATTTATGCCGAAATATAAAAAGAAAGTAGGCTTGCCTTTTAATTGTGATGCCCATCCGGTCAATGTGACTGCCCAGATGGTCAGGCTTTTGAAAAAAGCAGGCTGTAATCTCTTAATTTTTGGTCTTCAGAGCGCTTCAGAAAATGTTCGCCGTGAACTCTTAAACAGGCCGGAAACCAATGACCAGATTAGAAAAGCAGCCCAAATTTGCAAGAATGAAGGGTTAAAGTTTACCATCGATCACATCCTTAATCTTCCTTACGAAAAAATAGATGATCTTATTCAGGCCGTTGATTTTTATAATGAGATTAGGCCAACCATTATTAATACTTTCCTTTTAACTTATTATCCAAAGGCAGAGATTACGATGACAGCCTATAAAGCCAAGTTATTGACAAAAAAAGACCTAAAAGCAATTGAAGAAGGGAAGGCGCCGGGGACTTACTCGTTGTCTCTCGGGGAGCATCGGGAAACAATTTCTTTGAAAGGCAGGCAAAATCATCATCAATTTATTTTCTGGCTAAATGCCCTGCCACTTTTACCCAGTTTTTTAGTCAAGAAGATTATTAAAAAAGGATATCTTTATTATAATTTTACGGCTCCAATTTGGTTAATCACCTTAACAAAATTTTTGTTAAGAATTAAAATTGGCCGTCCATTTGATACAATATATATTATCAGGTTGTTGCTCAAAAGAATGTTAATTAATCTTAAGCTTAAATATTTTAATGCTATCTAAAAAACTACCATTAGTTTCTGTCATTATCACTACTAAAAACGAAGGAAAGAATATTCAGAATTGTTTGGAGAGTATTAAATATCAAACTTATCCAAAAGAAAAAATTGAAATAATTGTCGTTGATAATCATTCTACTGATAAAACTAAAGATATTGCAAGGAGATATACATCACAGATTTTTGATAAGGGTCCGGAAAGGTCGGCTCAAAGAAATTACGGAATAAAAATGGCCAAAGGTAAATATGTAATGTATTTGGACGCCGATATGATTTTGTCCTCAACAGTTATTAGAAAAGCTGTCGAAAAACTTCAAGCTCCAAATGTTTTCTTATGTGCTTTTTACATTCCGGAAATTGTTTTGGGTAATTCTTATTGGAGTCAAGTCAGACGTTTTGAAAGAAGTTTTTATGACGGGACGGTTATCGATTGCGCTCGTTTTATAAGAAAAGATGTTTTTGAAAAAGTCGGTGGTTTTGATTTGTCTATGACCGGACCGGAAGATTGGGATTTGGATAAAAAAATCAGAAAAATAGGGAAGATAGGTCTTTTAGATAAATATAGTTATGCCGTCATAGATAACAAGCTACAAAAAGTTAATCATCAGGGTTTTGATTTAGTGAAAAAACTTGGAAATTTGACTAATTTGGCTTTAATCTATCATAACGAAGCGGAATTTAATCTTAAAAATTATCTTAGAAAAAAGAAATATTATGGCCAAAGTTTTGGCAATTATATCCAAAATTGGGGCAAGAATGATTTAGATATTAGAAAACAATTCAGCCCATGGTATCGTTACATAAAAGTCTACTTTAATATAAATAGTTATTTTAGAATAATAAATTATCCCCATTTGTTTTTAGGGATGGTTTTTTTAAGAGTTTTAGTTGGTTTTAATTATTTTTTTAAGAAATGAATAAAAAATCAAATTTATCTAAACTTAAATTCAACATCTGTATGCCCGTTTACAATGGCGCGAAAGTAATTTCTCCCACTATAAAAAGTATCTTAGGCCAAAGTTTTGATAATTTTGAGCTGATTATTGTTGATGATAAATCAAAAGATAATACAGTTGAGGTGGTCAGAAAGATCAAAGATTCGAGAATAAAGGTCTATGAAAATAAAAGGAACCTTGGTTATTCTGGAAACCTTGAAGAATGTCGGAAAAAAGCAAAAGGAGATATTCTTTATCTGATGGGCCAGGATGATATTTTGGCAAAGGATGCTCTGCTTAATACTTATAAAGCTTTTATGCTCTCTGAAGATATTGGCGCCGTTACAAGGCCATATTATTGGTTTGACTGGAAAATCACCGTTCCCGTGAGGGCAAAAAACCAGCTTAATCTCCAAAAAGATGAAATTGTTAAAATTACCGACAGCATAGAGAAGGTTTTAACTGTTTTTAAAACTCTTGACCAACTGTCGGGATTGGCTCTTCGGCGGGAATATATAGATTTACCATTTCACGAGGATATTTTCCCTTGTCATGTTTATCCTTTTGCCTCAATTTTCAAAAAACACCCGGTGGTTTTTTTGAAAGATTATAACGTTGCTGTTAGGATTAGTAGCAGTCAAACGAGAAGCGTTTCCTCAATTTATAATAAATCGCCAATACAAAGCTGGGTGGATATGTTTGATAACGTTTTTTATGAAGAAAAATTTAAAGAATTCAAAGAATATATGATAAAAAATTTTGTGGCTGTCAATTATGTGGGTTTGGTCCAGATTAGAAATTACGCAAAATACAGATATTTACTACGAGAGATATGGATGCTCTTAAAATATCGTTGGCAGAATATTTATAATTTACAATTTTGGTTTTTTACTTTAGGCTGTATTGTTATGCCAGCTCAATTATTAATTCCAATGGTTGATTGGTATAAGAATAGAATTAATATTAATAGATTAAAAAATATTGATTTTGAATATATTTCAGTAAAATGAATGATTTAATAACGAATTTTTATCATCATCCTGTTTTGAGCCGAGTTTTTCACGCCTTGGTTTATTACCTAAAACGAGAACTGAAGGGCTGTCAGTCGGTTTTAGATCTTGGTTGCGGTTCGGATTGAAAGCAGCAAACCAGATTTAAAAAAAGCATTTATGATATTTCTCCAACTGAAAGCTGGGCAAAGATGTTTGAGACTGTTTATCGAGGAAAGAAATATGAAGAAGCAAGAAATGCTGGTATCGAGCAAATAGCGAAAAACTTTGTTGGGCTGGTCCAATTGAAAAATTATAGCACTTTTAAGAATTTATTAAGAGAAATTTTTATCCTCATAAAGCTCCGCCCTCTTATATCTTTTAGAACCGAAATTTTGGTTTTTCAGTTTGGGGTGTTTCATCATGCCTCGGTTTATGTTAAAATTCCTTGTTGATTGGTATAAAGAAAAAATTAATTCAATAAGGGCTAGAAAAGTTGTGCCCTAAAATATGAAAACAATCATTTTATGTGGCGGAAAAGGAATTCGGTTATATGAAGAAACTAAACTCAGGCCAAAACCAATGGTTTCCGTGGGGGATAAACCAATCATTTGGCATATAATGAAAATATATGCCCATTACGGCTATAATGAATTTGTTTTGGCCTTGGGTTATAAGGCTGAATTTATCAAAGACTTCTTTTTGAATCAAAAAGCTTATACGACAGACTTTACTTTAAAAACTAAAGACCACACTACAAGATTTTATTTCGAAAACAGGGCCGAGGTAGATGAATTTGAAATCACCTTTGTTGATACCGGACGAGAAACCCTTATCGGCGAAAGAATACTTCGTTGTCAAAAATACATTCCCAAGAATGATAAATATTTTATGGTTACTTATGGCGATGGAGTAAGTGATTTAAACATAGAAAAATTAATTGATTTTCACAAAAAGCAAGGAACTATTGGTACCATAACTGGTGTTCACCCACGGTCTAAATTTGGTTTAGTTAAGGTAGATAAAAATAATTTGGTGACAAAATTTATAGAAAAACCGATTTTAACGGATTGGGTTAATGGTGGATATATGGTATTCAAGAGAGACTTTTTTAACTATCTAAGAGTTGGTGAGATGGAACATCCAGCGCTTAAGAGGTTGGCTAAAGAAAAGGAGCTGTCTTTGTATCAACATAATGGCTTCTGGTATGCCGTAGATACTTTTAAGGAACTTGAGGATTTAGGGACATTATGGGCCCTGCCTAATCCTCCCTGGAGAGTGTGGAAGTAAAAAACATACTTATCACTAATTTAGGTGCTCTTTATGAATTTTTTCAAAAATAAAAAAGTACTTATCACGGGACATACAGGGTTTAAAGGTTCGTGGTTAACTCAGATATTGGTGGAGTTAGGGGCAAGAATCTGCGGTTACGCTTTGGAGCCTGACACTGACCCCAGTTTGTTTAACACTCTTGGATTGGGGAAAAGGATAGATCATAAGATTGGTGATATTAGGGACTTTCAATTTTTAAACAAGACAGTTAAAGATTTCGATCCA
>CAZIYS010000022.1:0-3198 GCA_964543535.1 uncultured Gammaproteobacteria bacterium
TGTTGCATACTGGGCAGACAAAACGTTTTGAAAAAAGGTGATCGGCCATTTTCTCCGGTGTTTCGGGGAAATCAAAAACCTTATCATTTATTTCCGATAAAATAGACAGGCCGTCTGAAAGCTCAAGAGAAATTTCCACATCGTTTAAAATTCTTTGGCGGTAAAGATCTTGAGAGAAATCCTTATGGTTAATGCTTATTTTATCAACGACAACTTCAATATTGTGGCGGTTTGTTTTAAAAAGTAAAATATCTTCATTCAATTTCATTATTTTTCCATCAACACGGATGTATTCAAAACCCCTTTTTCTTAAATTTTGGAAAAGAGAAGAAAACTCTCCTCTTTTATCAGAAATTATCGGCGATAGAATAAAAAATCTACTCAATCTCTCTCGTGTAAGTTTATTACTCATTATTTGGAGCATTTGCTGAGTAATGCTTATACTCGTTTGGTGGGAAATTTCCCTATTGCAGTTTGGACAATGAGGGTGTCCGATTCTGGCGTAAAGCACCCTTAAATAGTCATATATCTCGGTGACTGTTCCAACTGTGGATCTTGGATTATGTGACAAACCGTGTTGGTCAATGGCGATTGCCGGAGATAGGCCTTCGATACTGTCAACATCCGGTCTTTTCATCATGCCTAAAAACTGCCTGGCGTAAGATGATAAACTTTCAACATATCGGCGTTGGCCTTCGGCATAAAGCGTATCCATGGCCAAACTTGATTTACCCGATCCGGAAACCCCCGAAAGAACCACCAATTTATTTTTTGGTATTTTAACGGTAACGTTTTGCAAGTTATGTTCCCTTGCTCCTTTTATGATTATGTAATCTTGATTGTCCATGTTAAATTCACCATTGTCATTCCGACCGAACGTAGTGAGTGGAGGAATCCCTTTCTCTCGCCGTTTTTTTTCCACAAAGGAAAGGGATTCCTCGATTACGCTTCGCTCCACTCGGAATGACAAGGGATCATATGTTTAAATATTTAATCATTTGATTCTTTTGATTTTAAATTTTAAATTTTAAATTTGAAATTGTTAATAGTTGCGGGTTTTCTTTGGTAACTTACAATTATACCATCAAAATGCCTCTCTTTGGAATAGTCCCATTAATTTTGACCAATGGTTTTTTTGAGGCTAATGGTAAAACGGAAGTGGCGATTTTAGAAAATATCTTTGGGCGTAAGCCCATGGAAGTTTATTTTTTCGAGTTACTCCAAACCAGATAAAGCAAAACTGCTAAAAGAATAAAAGCAATTACAACTAATAAAGTGTTGGCTCCAGCAATCATTTTTTTCTTCTTATATATGTGAAATAAATTATTAAAGCAAAAATTGCGCTTAGAATTACCGCTAAAAAATAGGTATTTGCAAAATTAGTTTCCATTATTTTTGGACTCCTTTTACTAAAGATAATGAGAAGAAAAGAAAAATGTATGAAAAGACAAAACCGGGGATAAAAAATATCAATTTTTCCGGAAATGAAGTTCGGCTGAAAAATGGCGCGATAATTCCTCCGGTAAACCATGCCGCCGCGAGAGTGTTTAAGAAGTCAGAAAGAGCTCTAAGTTGGCCAATTGAATATTTTTTCATCTAATTAAATTTATCAGGCGAAAATGATGATGTCAATCAAAAAAGAATATTTTTTAGTTTTTCATGCTTTATTAAGGCTAAAATGATAAAATGCGCTCATGGAATTTAAATTGGAAGCGCCATATAAACCTGCCGGAGATCAACCGCAGGCAATTCAGAAATTGACAAATGGAATAAAACAAAATTTTCCTTACCAAGTACTTTTGGGTGTAACCGGAAGCGGGAAGACGCACACAATAGCCAATGTCATTCAAAATGTTCAAAAACCAACTTTGGTGATTTCTCATAACAAAACTTTGGCGGCGCAGCTGTATCAGGAATTTAAAGAATATTTTCCCAATAATGCCGTCTCTTATTTTGTGTCATATTACGATTACTATCAACCAGAAGCTTATGTCCCCCAAACCGACACTTACATTGCCAAAGACGCCGATATAAACGAAGAAATTGATAAACTAAGACTTTTGGCAACCAGCCATATTTTTTCAAGGAATGATGTGATCGTAGTTGCTTCTGTTTCTTGCATTTACAACTTAGGTTCTCCTGAATCTTATCAAAATAGAATTATCCATATTTTTAAGGGCCAGCAGGTTAAGAGAGAAGATTTTATGTACAATCTGGTTGCTTTGTACTATCAAAGATCACGCCTTGAATTTGAAAGGGGCAATTTTAGAGTCAGGGGTGAAATTGTAGAAATAATTCCTTCATACAGTGATGAAATTATAAAAATAACCTGGGATGGAGAAAAAATTGCAGAAATCAGCAGCCGGCTGGTGATCGAGCCCGCCTTCGCTAAAGCTTCGGCCTTCGGCTCGACGGAGTCAGCCTACGGCCAGACAAAGTCGGCGAGGCAAGGGGCTGAACTTGATTCTTATTTTCTTTATCCGGCTAAACATTATTTGGCGGATAAAGAGGTTTTAGATCCCGCTTTTAAACAAATAAGAGCGGATTTAAAAATAAGATTGGAACAATTGAAAAGAGAAGGAAAAGATTTGGAAGCAAACAGAATTAATCAAAGAGTTAATTATGATTTGGAGATGATAAAAGAAGTCGGTTACGTAAATGGAATTGAAAATTATTCCCGGTATTTTGACGGCCGTCTTCCCGGCGATCCGCCGTTTACTTTGATTGATTATTTCAGGTATCAGTACAAAGATAGTTTTATGGTGGTTGTAGATGAATCACACATGACGATTCCGCAAGTTCGGGGAATGTATCACGGAGATTCTTCAAGAAAAAAAACTTTGGTTGACTTTGGTTTTAGACTGCCTTCTTGTTTAGATAACCGGCCCTTAAACTTTAAGGAATTTTTGGAAAGAGTGCCGCAGGCGGTTTTTGTTTCTGCCACTCCCGATGAATACGAAATAAATCTTGCGAAAGATAGTGCTAAAAAATTTCTATCACCTAATCCCTACAACCTATCACCTAACGGTGTAGTTGAACAATTAATCAGGCCAACCGGTTTAATTGATCCCGAAGTTGAAGTAAGACCAACTCAAGGCCAGATAACCGATTTAATTAAAGAAATTTTAGTGAGGAAAAAAAGAGGAGAGAGAACTTTGGTGACAACTTTAACTAAAAGAATGGCGGAAGATTTAAGCA
>CAZIYS010000023.1:0-1721 GCA_964543535.1 uncultured Gammaproteobacteria bacterium
AAAAATTGCCAGGAAAATTGAAATTTTAGATAAATCCTTTTCCTGGGAAAAGGCCAAAGATAAGATTTTTGAGGAAGTTAAAAAATACCAGTTGAATTTAATCAAAAAAATAGTACAATTAAATTAATTATGACCGAGCAAACACAAGAGATTACACAACCAATCGAGCCAATCCAACAAGTACCGGTTGAATCGAAAAAGAAATCCAACTTGCCGGCAATTGTTATCTTGCTGGTTGTTATCTTGTTGGTGGGTGTCGGTGGAGTTTATGCAGGCATGCAAATATCGAAGAAACAAACGCCAGTTGTCATGCCAACTGCCCCGCCGCCGGAAGTTCGGCCAACTGAAACTTTACCAACTCCTATTTCTGATGAAACCGCCAGCTGGAAAACTTATAAAAATGAAGAAGATGGGTTTGAGTTTAAATACCCGAGCAATTTAAAAGTTAGAGGAGACACCGGCATAATCCAAGTGGTGCAAAAACAAAGTAAAAATTCATTACCAGACCCACAAAAAATATACACCGACGAAATTATTGGGATAACGGTTTGGAATAATAAACAATATAATCCCCAAAGCCTATCATTACTGGAATATTTAAAATATTATGGCTTAGATCAGACATACTCTTCCAAAATAGCTAAATTCATTCAAATAGGTAATCGGAACGGGATATTATCGGGCAGTTTAGACGGTTGCGAACCTTTTATTTGCTTGAAAAATATCATGGTTCACGCTCCAAATAATACATATTTTATTAAAGTCATAGATCGTGGTTCAGATGGCACCGATAAAATATCTGACCAAATCCTCTCCACTTTCAAATTCACCAATTAATTTTTTTTGACCTTAAGAAAGGGATTCCTCGCCCATTCGACTTCGCCCCGTACCGTCTGGTATAGGGCTTCGCTCAAGGTCGCTCGGAATGACAACTACGCTTTTAGAGAGGGATTCCGAATTTTCTTATTTCCGAAGCAAGAGTGCTGTATTTGTCGTCTAAATCTTTTGGTAGAAAAGGGACGGGTTCAATTCGAGAATCAATTTTTAACGAATACTTGCGCAGTTTTACCATTTCAGCAAAATAGTCTTTGCCAAAAGATGGAGAAACGACACAAACATCTATATCGCTGTCTTTCTTCGCTTTACCGATAGCGTAGGAGCCAAAAAGGTAAGCCTTGTTTACTTTAATTCCCGATTTAGACAAGCTTTTGATAAACTTCCTTGCTTTTTCTTTTGCTTCGTTCATTTTATAAGTTCTTTAAATTTATTAAACAATTTTTCTCCATTTTTAAACCATTTTTGGCTATATTCTTTAGTTGCCTTTTTGTAAAATTTTAATTTATAGTCATCATATCGTGCGGCAATATTGAAAGTTGATATCTCAACCAGTTCCTCTTTTTTTATTTGGGAGGTTTCAATTTCTGCTTTTTCGGCAAGAATTACAAGATCATGAATTAAAGGTGGAGCTTCATTCTTTTTAAGAAGATAAACTCCTTTTATGATTTTTTCAAGCGTTAAATGAAGAAAAAATAACGCGTGATTATATTTCTTTAGATTAAAAAGTTTTTGGGCAGTGTCAAGATCATCTTGCGAACTTTTTAGCCAATATTCAGCCGCTTCATTCATAACTTGATCTATTATATACCAAAGCTTGACTTTTATTTATGGGCCGTTGTCAATTAGCAATCGCAACCCCTTCCTCCTTTTTTAACAAATTATTA